>JBKDUW010000191.1:0-15742 GCA_046339235.1 Erythrobacteraceae bacterium
GCTCGAACTGACCCTGGGCGCGCGTTATTCGTGGGAAGACAAGTCGGGTGGCTTCACCCAGACCGCGGTCAACAACCAGATCTGCCCGGCGACGCTGGGTGCGCTGGCCAACATCCCGGCGGCGCTGCGTCCGTCCTTCATCGGTCTGGGCTGCTTCGGCTTCACCGCTCCGGCCAACCTGCCGCAGGCGGCCGCCCTGCCGCTGGTGCGCACCTTCCAGAGCAACTTCGAAGACGAAGAGCTGATCTACACGGTCAAGCTCGGCTACGCGATCAGCCCGGCGGTGAACACCTATGCCAGCTTCACCCACGGCTACAAGGCGGGCGGTATCAACCTCGATACCACCGCGGCCGTCGCTGGTGCAGATCCGCGCTTCCGTTCGGAAGAGGTCGATGCCTACGAAATCGGCCTCAAGGCGAAGATTCTCGATGATGCGGTGACGCTCAACATCGCTGCATTCTACGAGGAGTTCACCAACTTCCAGGTGCTCGAATTCACCGGCACGGCCTTCACCACCTTCAACGTCCCCGTCGCGGAAACGCAGGGTGTTGAAATCGAAGGCCTGATCCGTCCGAACGACGAGCTGACCTTCAACATCGGCGCGACCATCCTCGAAGCCAGCTACCCCGAGGATTGCGACGTCGGCCAGGAGAACGTCGTTACGGTTGTCTCGCTGTGCGGCAATGACCTGACCAACGCCCCGCAATTCGTCGGGCTGCTCGGCGGGATGTGGGAAAAGCCGATCAACGATTCGATGGAGTTCTTCGTCTCGGGCCAGGTCCGGATGGAGAGCGACCAGCGCACCTCGACCCAGGCAATCGTCCCGCCGACCGTCCCGGCCGGATCGACTCCGGCGGCGATCCAGGCCGCGGTTGACGCCGCGCCGCTGATCATCGCTGACGTGCAGGACGGCAAGGCCTTCGTGAATATGCGGGCAGGCCTGCGCTTTGGCGACGGCGCCTACTCGCTCGAAGGCTGGGTCAATAACCTCACCGACGAAGTGGTGCGCGGGGTGACCTTCAACACCACGCTGCGCGGTTCGGGTGCGGCCAACTCGCGTTCGGCCTTCACCCTGCCGCCGCGCCAATACGGCGTGACGCTGCGCGCCAAGTTCTAAGATCTAGAGGCTTTGGCCAAAAAGAACGGGGCGGCTCGAACTATCGAGCCGCCCCATTTTCTTTTCGATCTTGGCAACAGAACGGTCGCGTAGCGACCGCAAGGCCAAGCGCCCGCCCCGCATGTGCTCAAGCCCGCAGGGCTTGAAATAGCACCGAGGACGCAGCTGCGGAGGCGGCTGCGCTCACATAGAACGCGCAATCACCATCTTCATCACCTCGTTCGAGCCACCGAAGATGCGCGTGATGCGGCTGTCGCGATACATGCGCGCGATCGGATAGTCGTTGATGAAGCCGGCCCCGCCGTGGAACTGCAGGCACTTGTCGACGACTTCGCCCTGCAACTCGGTGACCCAGTACTTGGCCATGCAGGCCGTGGCGACGTCGAGTTCGCCCTTGAGGTGGCGGGCGATGCAGTCGTTGACGAAAATGCGCGCTGCAGTGCTGCGTGCCTTGAGATCGGCCATCACGAACTGGGTATTCTGGAAATCCCAGATCGTCTGGCCGAACGCCTTGCGGCTCTTGACGTAATCCATCGTCGTCTCGAGCGCTTTCTCGATCCCGTTGATCGCGCCCACGGCGATGATCAGCCGTTCCTGCGGCAGCTCGCCCATCAGCTGGTAGAAGCCCTTGCCTTCGACCCCGCCCAGCACGTTCTCGGCCGGGACGAAAACATCATCGAAGAACAGCTCAGAGGTGTCGGCCGCGTCGAGCCCGATCTTGTCGAGCTTCTTGCCGCGCTGGAAGCCTTCGGCACCTTCGGTTTCGAGCAGCATCAGCGAGATGCCCTTGGCCCGCTCGTTGGGGTCCGTCTTGGCGACGACGATGATGAAGTCGGCGATCTGGCCGCTGGAGATATAGGTCTTGGCCCCGCTGATGCGATAGCCGTTGCCGTCCTTAACGGCCGTCGTCGTGATCGATTGCAAGTCCGAGCCGACGCCGGGCTCGGTCATGGCAATGGCGCTGACGAGATCGCCTGACACCAGACGGGGCAGATATTTCTGCTTCTGCTCCTCGGTGCCGTGACGCACCAGGTAGGGCAGGATCACGGTGTTGTGGAGCGAGGCGGCAAAGCCGTCGACCCCGTGCTTGGACTGCTGGTCGATGACGACGAGGTCATGCCGGAAGTCGCCGCCGTGGCCACCATATTCGGCCGGCACCGACACGCCGAGCAGGCCTGCGGCCCCGGCCTCGCGCCAGAACTCGCGTTCAACCTGACCGTCCTCGCGCCACTTCTCGACCCGCTTTTGCGGCGCGTGCTGGACGTAGAACTTGCCGACCGCGTCAGCGAAAATGGCGATTTCTTCTTCTTCCATGAAGGCCGGCTGCGGCACATCGATGACGGGCATTTCTCTCTCCTCGTGATCCCAAGGCGGCGGCGCGCGTTGATGGCGCGCCGCACCCTACTTATTACTTGCCCGTCCAGTTGGGCTTGCGCTTCTCGGCAAAGGCCGCCGCGCCTTCACGCGCGTCGTGGCTGACGAACACCGGGCCGATCAGCTTGCCCTGATTGGCGTAGCGGTCTTCCATCGCCCAGCCGCGCGATTCCTTGATGATTTGCTTTGACACGCGAACCGCCAGCGGGCCGTTGGCGATGATCGTGCGTGCCAGTGCCTTGGCTCCTTCGACCGCAGCGGTCAGCGGATCGCCAGGCACGATGCGGTTGATAAGGCCCAGCTCATAAGCGCGCTTGGCATCGATGAAATCGCCGGTCAGGGCCAGCTCCATCGCGATGCGCTGCGGAATCTGGTCAGGCAGCATCATCACTCCCCCAGCGGCCGCGACAAGGCCGCGCTTCACTTCGGGTATGCCGAACTTTGCGTCCTCGTGCGCAACGATCAGATCGCAGGCGATCATCAGCTCCATGCCGCCTGCAAGCGCATAGCCGCCCACTGCGGCGATCAGCGGCTTCTTGGGCGGAGCCTGCACCAAACCGCCAAACCCGCGGCCCTCAACGCTGGGAGATTCGCCGCGCAGGAAGCCCTTCAAATCCATCCCTGAACAGAACGTCCCGCCCGCGCCGGTGATGATGCCGACGCGCAGATCGTCCTCGGCATCCAGACGGTCCATCGCCGCGGCAATGCCCTCGGCCGCAGCCTTGGTCATGGCGTTCTTGGCTTCGGGGCGGTTGATGGTGACGATGAGGACGCCGTCCTCGACGTCAGTCAGCACTTCTTGCGTGGCGGTGTCGCTCACAGGCGGTCTCCCTCTCTCTGGCCTATCGAAAATGTGATTGCGATGTGAAACGCAATTCTTGTGCGTCTGGTGCAGTGGGTTTACGGACGCGTCAACCGCAATTTCGCTAGAAATGGAGAGGACCATCATGGCCGAGGCTTACATCATCGACGCAGTGCGCACCCCGCGCGGGATCGGCAAGCAGGGCAAGGGCGCGCTGGCCGCCGAGCACCCGCAGCACCTCGCCGCGACGGTGCTGAAAGCGATCAAGGAGCGCAACCACCTCGACACGGCAACGGTCGATGATGTGATCTGGTCGGTGTCGACGCAGGACGGGATGCAGGCGGGCGACATGGGGCGGATGGCGGCGCTCGATGCGGGTTTCGACATCACCTCGTCGGGCACCACACTTGACCGCTTCTGCGGCGGCGGGATCACCAGCGTCGCGCTGGCCTCCGCGCAGGTGATGAGCGGCATGGAAGATTGCATCATCGCCGGCGGAACCGAGATGATGAGCCTCACCGCCGCCATGTCGCAGGAGAAGATGCGCGCCGGGATCAAGCCGCCGATGATGGGAAGCTATAACGAGCGCCTGCAAAAGGTGCATCCGCAGTCGCACCAGGGCATTTGCGGCGATGCGATCGCCAGCATGGAAGGCTTCACCCGCGCCGATCTCGACGAAGTCGGCTACCGTTCGCAGCAGCGCGCGGCCGAGGCGATGGCAGCGGGCCGTTTCGCCAATTCGGTGGTGCCGGTGGTGGCGGACGACGGCACCGTGCTGCTCGATCATGACGAATATCCGCGTCCGCAGACGACGATGGAAGACCTCGCCAAGCTCGAACCGGCCTTCCCCAAGATCGCCGATGTGCCGCTGGACGCCAATGGGACCACCTTCCGCAAGCTGATCAACCAGAAATATCCCGATCTCGACATCCAGCACTTCCACCATGCGGGCAATTCGTCGGGCGTGGTTGACGGCGCGGCCGCAGTGCTGATCACCTCCAAGGCCTATGCCGAGAAGCACGGCCTGAAGCCCCGCGCGCGCATCGTCGCCACCGCCAACATGGGCGATGATCCGACGCTGATGCTCAACGCGCCGGTGCCTGCGGCCAGGAAGGTGCTGGCCAAGGCCGGGCTAACCACCGACGATATCGACCTGTTCGAAATCAACGAGGCCTTCGCCGTGGTCGCCGCCAAGTTCGTGCGCGATCTCGAGCTTGATTGGGACAAGGTCAATGTGAACGGCGGCTCGATCGCGCTCGGCCACCCGATTGGCGCGACCGGCTCGATCCTGATCGGCACCGTGGTCGACGAGTTGGAACGGCGCGGCGGGCGCTATGGCCTCGTCACCATGTGCGCGGCGGGCGGCATGGCGCCGGCGATCATTGTCGAGCGGGTTGACGGCTTTGTCGACTGAGGTTCCCGATAACACCCCGGTGATCATCGGGGTGGGCCAATATTCGGAGAGGGTGGGCGAGCCCGGCTATGCCGCCCTCTCCTATATGGACTTGGGCGGTAAGGCGCTGGCGGCGGCGATTGCGGATTCGGGCGCGAGCGGATCGGTGGCTGGCGCCATCGACACCCTCGCCGCGATCCGCGCTTTCGAGATGTCGCGGCCGGATCGCACCCCGCCCTTCGGCGCAGCGAGCAATGTGCCGCGCGCGATCGCCAAGCGGGTCGGCGCCAATCCCTCGCGCGCAATCCTCACCACCACCGGCGGGCAGACCAACCAGCAGTTGGTCGGCGAATTCGCTTCGGCCATCGCGGCGGGGGAAAGCCAATGCGCGGTGATTGTCGGTTCCGAGGCGATCTCGACCGTGCTGGCGCTGTCGGCCAAGGACGAAAAGCCCGACTGGTCCGAGGAGATTCCCGGCGACTTCGAGGATCAGGGCTTTGGGGTCGAGGAACTGCTTGAACCGGTGCTGTTCGCGCACGGAGCGAGCGGGGCGATCCCGCTCTATGCGCTGGCCGAGAATGCGCGGCGCGCGAAGCTGGGCTTGAGTCTGGAGGATTACCGCCTCGAAATCGGCAAGCTGTTTGCGCCCTTCACCAAGGTGGCGGCGGCCAACCCGCATTCCGCCGCACCGGTGGAGCGGACGGCAGAGGAACTCGCCACCGTCACCGACCGCAACCGCATCGTCGCCGAGCCCTATCCGCGCATGACTGTTGCGCGCGATCAGGTGAACCAGGCAGCTGCGATCATCGTGGCGAGCGCGGGTCTTGCACGCGCGCTGGGTGTGCCCGAGGACAAGTGGGTGCATATCCACGCTGTCACCGCAGCGACCGAACTCAAGCTGTCGCAGCGGCCCGACCTGTCGGCCAATCCGGCCAGCCTCGCATCCGTCGATGCGGCGCTGGCGCGGGCAGGCAAGGCGATGGCCGACATGCGCTATATCGACTTCTATTCGTGCTTTGCCATCCCGGTGTTCAACCAGTGCGACCACTTTGGTCTGAGCAGTCATGATCCGCGCGGGCTGACGCTGACGGGCGGGTTGCCGTTCTTTGGCGGGGCGGGGAACAACTACTCGGCCCACGCCATAGCGGAAGCCGTGCAGCGGGTGCGCGGTGACCGCGGCAGCTTCGCGCTGGTGGGCGCCAATGGCGGCTGGATGAGCAAATACGCGACCGGCATCTACTCGACCGAGTCCGCCGATTGGAGCGCTAACGACCGCTTCGCCAAGCTGCCCAAGGCCACCGACAAGGTGCCGCTGGCGAAGGAACCGGTGACTGCGGCGACGGTCGAAACCTACACCATCAACCGCGGCCCCAAGGGCGCCGACGCGATCTTCATCGGCCGCAGTGACGCGGGCGAGCGGGTGGTGGGCAATGCCGATCTGTCGGACCTCGCCACCGCCGAGGCCTTCGAAAGCGGCGAGCCTTTCGGCATGCGCCTCGCCCTGATACAGGACGAGCGTGGGCGGACTGTGGGGCGGCTGGTCTGATCACAACCCGTTCGTGCTGAGCTTGTCGAAGCATCGTCCTACTATTTCGAGGTTGGCACCACGATCAAAGTGCGGGGCGGCCCTTCGACAAGCTCAGGGGGAACGGGGTTATTCCCTTCGTCGCCCACCCAGAAAATCGATCGCGTCGAAGCCTTCGGGCGCGGGCACTTCCACGATGGGATCGTCGCGATCATCGAACTCCGTCCGCAAGGCCCTGCTCATGATCGCGTGCATATGATAGGTGCAGGTGATGTAGGTGAGTTCGAGGATTTCCTCATCGGAGAACTGCGCCTTCACCTCCGCGAACAGCGCATCCGGCACGCGCCCGCCGTGGCACACCAGCCGGTCGGCATAGGCGAGGACGAGGCGCTCTTTCGCATCAAACACCTCCGCCGTCTGCCACACCGGCAGGGCTTCGATCTTGGCCTCGCTCACCCCGAGACCGCGCAGGCTCTTGCAATGCTGCGAGAACACGAACTGGCTGTAGGTTGCCCACCCCGCCCAGGTCTGTCCCAGCTCGCGCAGCACCGGATCGAGCTTGCGCGCCGGCGTGCGGTAATAGGCAAAGCCCTGCGCGGCGTGGCGCAGGGTGTCGGGGGAATTGGCAAAGACGCTCCACCAGTCGCCGCGTGTGCCGGTGGCGGTGCCGGGCTCGCTCACCGGATCGCGTTCCCCGAACAGCTGCCGGTAGAGCGGCAGGGCGACCTTCTCGTCCGCCTCTGCCAGCGGGACTTCGCGCAGGCGCGGCATCAGGCCTCCTCCGCCATGGTGGCTGGCGCGTGGCGCACATCCTCAGGCCCGAAGCTCCGGGTGGTCGCGGCGAATTCCAGCATGATGCCGTTGGGATCGGTGAAATAGACCGAGCGCACGAACACCCCTTCATGCGTCTCGCGCGCGTACCCTGAGGAGCTGTCGTCGTGGTTGAACACCATGTGAGTGTGCGGGACTCTGGCCGCCTCAAGCCGCTCCAGCGCCGCGTCGAGCTCGGTCTCCTCCATGTCGAAGGCGAGGTGGTTCATCGAGCCGACCGCCGTCTTGGCGTCGAAGGGGAATTTCCTGACCGAGGCGATCCCCGGCGCCGCAGGGGGCGCGTCCTTCCACCAGAAAAAAGCCACCGCATTGCCCCCGCCGGTATTGAAGAAGAAGTGCTGTCCGCCGTCGGGCAGCTCCACCGTCTTGAACAGCGGCATGTTCAGCACCTCGGTGTAGAACCGGGTGGTCTCGGCCATGTCGCGGCACACCAGCGCAATGTGGTTGATGCCCTTCGTCCTGATCCCCGTATCGCCTGCCATTGCCGCTCTCCTCTGGTGTGCGAGACTGCCCTGATCGCGCGGCGCTGGCAATTGCTTGCGCGAATCGGTGTTTTCGGATAGATGGTTTCAATTGAAACTATCTTGCGGCTGAGGGGATCACTGCCATGAAGGCGCCCACAAAAGACCTGTTCGATAACCCCGCCGGCCTCGACGGGTTCGAATTCGTCGAGTTCTGCGCGCCCGAGAGGGGCATGCTCGAGCCGGTGTTCGAGGCCATGGGCTTCACCCGCGTGGCGCAGCACCGCTCGAAGGATGTGCACCTGTGGCGGCAGGGCGGTATCAATCTCATCGCCAATTACGAACCGCGCAGCGCCGCGTGGTACTTCGCGCGCGAGCATGGCGCCTCGGCCTGCGGGATGGCGTTCCGGGTGCGCGATGCGGCCAAGGCCTATGCCCACCTCATCGCCCAAGGCGCAGAGCCCGTCGCCAATGATCCCGGCCCGATGGAACTGCGCATCCCCGCGATCCGCGGCATCGGCGGGGCGATCCTCTATCTGGTGGACCGTTATGCCGGTGCTCAGGGCGGCAAGAGCCTGACAATCTACGACATCGATTTCGAATACCTGCCCGGCGTCGATCCCTATCCCGAAGGCGCGGGCTTCCACACGATCGATCACCTCACCCACAACGTCTACACCGGACGGATGAAGTATTGGGCCGACTACTACGAGACCCTGTTCAACTTCCGCGAGATCCGCTTCTTCGACATCAAGGGCGAATATACCGGCCTCACCTCGAAGGCGCTGACCGCGCCCGACGGCAAGATCCGCATCCCGCTCAACGAAGAGGGCGAGGGCGGCAAGGGCCAGATCGAGGAGTTCCTGCGCGCCTTCAACGGCGAGGGCATCCAGCACATCGCGCTGATCTGCGATGATCTGCTGGCCTGCTGGGACCGGCTCCAGAAACTCGGCGTGCCCTTCATGACCGCGCCGCCTGCAACCTATTACGAGATGCTCGTCGAACGCCTGCCCGGCCACGGCGAGGATGTCGATGCGCTCCAGATGCGCGGCATCCTCTTGGACGGCACCACAGAGGGCGGCAGCCCGCGCCTCCTCCTGCAGATCTTCGCGCAGGCGCAGGTCGGCCCGGTGTTCTTCGAATTCATCCAGCGCAAGGGCGATGACGGCTTTGGCGAGGGCAATTTCAAGGCCCTGTTCGAGAGCATGGAGCGCGACCAGATCATCCGCGGCGTGCTCAATGTCGAGGAGCCGGCGGAATGACGCACCCTGTCCACCTCGGCGGAATCCACCACGCCGCCTATCGCTGCAAGGACGCCAAGGAGACGGTGGAATGGTATGCCCGTGTGCTCGGCATGACCTTCACCACCGCCTTTGCCGAGGATCATGTGCCCTCCACGGGCGAATATGATCCCTACATGCACATCTTCCTTGATGCGGGGAACGGCAACATCCTCGCCTTTTTCGAGCTGCCCAACCAGCCCGTAATGGGCAAGGATCCCAACACCCCGGCCTGGGTGCAGCACCTCGCGCTGAAGGTGCCGGACGAGGCCGCACTGCTCGCCGCCAAGGCGCATATCGAGGCGCAAGGCATCGACGTGCTCGGCCCCACGCATCACGGCATCTTCAAGTCGATCTACTTCTTCGATCCCAACGGCCACCGCGTCGAGCTCGCCGCCGATATAGGTACGGCCGAGCAATATGCCGAACTCGCCCGCGTCGCCCCGGTGATGCTGGAGGAATGGTCGCAGACGAAGAAAGCCCCGCGCCACGCCGACTGGCTCCACGCGATTGCGCGCGAAGGGCATGCGGCGAAGGGCGACTAGCCTAACGCCCGCCCCGCCGTTTGCGCTCTTGCTCGCGTTTGAGCTTGAGCAGCGCTTCAGCATCGACCACTTCGGCCCGCGCCTTCATCCAGCGGATGCTCGCACGGCTCCAAACCAGCGTCCACACAAGATAAAGCGCCACCGCGACCCAGGATTCCGGACGGCCTTTTAGGCTTTCGGCATAGATGGCAAATACCACTGTCGGTACCAAAAACACCACCATCCATGCCCCGAACTGCGTCCACCCGGCTTCCCCCCGTGGCGCGATGGTGAAATTCCACGGCCCCCGCCGATACATTACGAAGAGCTTATCCTGTTCACGCATCGCCTGCTCCTTCGCTGGCCGTTCCCGCAGGCCGCCCGCGCTTGGCCGCTTCGCTGCGCCCCACCTTGATCCCGCGCCGGCCCAACGCCTCGCGTAGCAGCACCTCGATCTCGGCATTCACACTGCGTAGCTCGGCATCCGCCAGCCGCTGGACCGCATCGTGAAGCGCCGGATCGAGGCGCAGGGGAAAGGCTTTCTTCGCACTCATCACATGATCGTCAGTAGAGCGACCCCGCATTCACCACCGGCTGGGTGTCGCGCTCGCCGCAGAGCACCACCATCAGGTTCGAGACCATTGCCGCCTTGCGCTCGTCATCGAGATTGACAACGCCCCTCTCGCTGAGCTGGGCGAGCGCCATTTCGACCATCGTCACCGCGCCTTCGACCAGCTTCTTGCGTGCCGAGATCACCGCTTCGGCCTGTTGGCGGCGCAGCATCGCGCCGGCGATCTCGGGCGCATAGGCGAGGTGCGTGAGGCCGCACTCATCGACTGTGATACCCGCGACCGACAACCGCTCGATCAGCGCCACGCGCAGTTCGACGCCGACTTCGTCGTGATTGCCGCGCAGGGTTATTTCGAGGTGCTCGATATCGTCATAGGGATAGCGCGAGCCGATGGCGCGCACAGCCGCCTCGATCTGGGCGTTGACGAATTCGCGGTAGTCATCGACGTCGAACAGCGCCTGCGCGGTGTCGGTGACACGCCAGACGACCTGCGCGCCCATCTCGATCGGATTGCCGCGTGCATCATTGACCTTGATCGTCTGCGAGATGACGTTGTTGGCACGCACCGCGATCTTCTTGCGGCCCAGCCACGGCAGCACCCAGCGCAGTCCCTCGTTGCGGTCGGTGCCCTTGTAGGCGCCGAACAGCTGGATCGCCGCGGCCTCGTTGGGGTTGATCATGTAGAAGCCGGTGAGGATTAGCAGGCTGACAACGCCCGTGACGATCGCTCCGATCGCCATAGACCCGTCGGGATAGCTGGGCTTAACCACACCGGCGATGAACATCCACAAGGCACCGCCCATCAGCGCGAGGCTGACCAGCAACATCACATAGCCGCTCTGGGTGGTCGCCGGGACTTCCCGGCTGCGATTGAGGGCGGGGATATCAGCAGCGTTCATGACGAATCTCCGTAAGCCGACATAAAGATGATATCATCATTATATCAACCCGAAGACTCGTCAAGCGGTTTCGGAGGGCGAGCGGCCCTGCAGCAGCATCAGTGCCAGCCAGACCTTGCCGATCTGCTAGTGCAGCGGCATCGCCCGATCCTCTGACCGCGCCGACCCCATCACAGAGCGGCGCGGCCCCGCAAAATCAGGCCTTTTTTTCGAGCAAGCCGCGGAGCTTGAAGGCCACGATGACGAGCAAGATTCCGAAAATCAGCGCATAGGCACCGAACCAATAGGTCAGCACCAGCACGCCGATCACCGGCTGCATGATCAGCAGAACCCCCCAGGCCACCGACAGGATGCCGCCGAGGATCAGCCACAGCCGGCCATGTTCGCGGTGGAGCTTGAACGCCGCGACGCTCATGGCGATACCCGAGAAGATGGCCCAGATGCTGATGATGATGACAAAGACCTGGACCGCGATGGACGGCATGAACAGCGCGACCGCCGCCGCGGCGATGTCGATGAGCCCCTCCAGCACGAACCAGATCCAGCGTTCGCCGGCCCGCGCCGCGCGCACCGCCGAAACGATGGCGAGAATGCCGTCCGCCGCCGAATAAACGGCAAAGACGATCACGAGCAAACCCACGGTCGCCAGCGGCGAGGTGAAGGCAATGATGCCGGCGATGATGCCTAGAACGCCGCGCAGCAGCACCCAGCCCCAGTTGCGGGCGAGTGCCTGGCTCATGCTCCAGACAAGCGGATGATCGGCGGTCGCTGCGGTCATATAGATGTTCCCCTTTAGTGTTACATACGGCTTAACCCTTTCCGGGCGATCCGCCAACCGCCGCCTCAGCGCGGCTTGCGACAATTCCGGATCGCCTTGATCGGTCGCCATGCGCTCTGATGGAAAAGAAAAAGGGCCCCCGGTGTCGCCACCGGAGGCCCCTTTGCTAACGCGATCGCCAACCTCAATGATGCTTGGCGTAGCTCACATCGAAGCGGTCCGCGTTCATCACCTTGTTCCAGGCCGAGATGAAGTCGCACACGAACTTGCCCTCGTTCCCGGCTTCGGCATAGACCTCGGCCTGAGCGCGCAGGATCGAGTTCGAGCCGAACACGAGGTCAGCGCGGGTGGCGCGATACTTCTCCGCTCCGGTGGCGCGGTCGGTGCCGACATATTCCTCGTCGCCCGAGCCATCAACCGGGGTCCACTTGGTGCCCATGTCGAGCAGGTTGCGGAAGAAGTCCGGGGTGAGCGTGCCGACCGCGTCGGTGAACACGCCGTGCGCGGTGTTGCCGCTGTTGGCTCCGAGCACCCGCATCCCGCCGACCAGCACGGTCAGTTCGGGGATCGACAGGCCGAGCAGATGCGCCTTGTCGATCAGCATCTCTTCGGTCCGCACGCCCGCCTTGGTCTTGAGGTAGTTGCGGAAGCCATCGGCAAACGGCTCAAGCGGCTCGAAGCTTGCGGCATCGGTATGCGCGTCACTCGCATCGCCGCGCCCTCCGAGGAACGGCACGGCGACGTCATGCCCGGCATCGCGCGCCGCCTTCTCGACCGCCGCCGAACCGGCCAGCACGATCGCATCTGCCATCGACAGGCTGCCGCGGTGCGCGTCAATCACGCCCAGCACCTTGGCGAGTTCGGCCGGATCATTCGCCGCCCAGCCGCTTTGCGGGGCCAGCCGCACGCGCGCGCCATTGGCGCCGCCGCGGTGGTCCGAATTGCGGTAGGTCGAAGCCGAGGCCCAGGCGGCCTTGACCAGTTCCGAGACCGTCAGGCCCGAGCCGAGGATTGCCGCCTTGAACGCGGCCACTTCGGCATCCGAAGGGGTGGTGCCGGCCGGAACCGGGTCCATCCAGATCAGCGTTTCGGCCGGGACTTCGGGGCCCATGTAACGCACCTTGGGACCCATATCGCGGTGGCACAGCTTGAACCAAGCGCGCGCGAAGGCATCGTCGAGCTCCGCCGGGTTGGCGAGGAAGCGTTCGGAAATCTTGCGATATTCCGGGTCCATCTTCAGCGCCATGTCGGCGGTGGTCATCATTGTCGGCACGCGCTTGCTGGGGTCGCGCGCATCGGGGGCCATGTCTTCGGGATCGGGGTCGATCGGCGTCCACTGCTGCGCGCCGGCCGGGCTGTGCACCAGCTTGAACTCATACTTGAACAGGATGCGGAAGTAGTCGTGGCTCCACGCGGTCGGATTGTTCGACCAGCTGCCTTCGATCCCCGAGGTGGTGATGTGGCCAGCGGCGATTTCTTCGCCGTCGGTCAGCCAGCCGAAGCCTTGCAGTTCGAGCGTCTCGCTTTCGGGCGCACCGCCGAAGGTGCTGGCCGGAGCCGCGCCGTGGGCCTTGCCGAAGGCGTGGCCGCCAGCGGTGAGCGCAACGGTTTCCTCGTCGTTCATCGCCATCCGCGCGAACGTCTCACGCATGTCACGCGCGCTCTGGAGCGGATCGGGGTTGCCGCCCGGTCCTTCGGGATTGACGTAGATAAGCCCCATCTGGATCGCAGCGAGCGGGTTTTCGATTTCGGCCCCGTCAGCGGGGCGGATGCGGGTGGCAACGCCTTCGTTGACCCACTGCTCTTCGGTGCCCCAGTAGACGCTTTCGGGCTCGAACACGTCGGCACGGCCGCCGCCGAAGCCGAACACCGGCCCGCCCATGCTTTCAATCGCGACATTGCCGGTGAGGATGAACAGGTCAGCCCAGCTGATGTTCTTGCCGTATTTCTGCTTGATCGGCCACAGCAGGCGGCGTGCCTTGTCGAGGTTGCCGTTATCGGGCCAGGAATTGAGCGGAGCGAAGCGCTGCTGCCCGGAATTGGCCCCGCCGCGTCCGTCGCCGGTGCGATAGGTGCCCGCCGCGTGCCACGCCATGCGGATGAAGAACGGGCCGTAATGCCCATAGTCCGCCGGCCACCAGGGCTGGCTGTCGGTCATCAGCGCGGTCAGCTCAGCCTTCAGCGCGGCATAATCGAGCGTGTTGAACGCTTCGGCATAGTCGAAATCTTCGCCGTAAGGGTTCGCGCTCCTGCCGCCTTCCTTGAGGATGTCGAGCTGCATCGCCTCGGGCCACCAGTCGCGGTTGGTGCGGCCCAGCAGGCTTCGCGTTTCGCCGGTGCCGTGGAACGGGCAACCGCTCATCTCGCCAGTTTTAGCGTCCATGATCGTTCTCTCCTTGCGTGTGATTGCGTCAGACTCGCCTCTTGGACGCAGTCTATGGAGAGACAATGACGCTTTCACGATGGCGCGTCCAATCGATTAATGCGCGTTTTTTGATTGAGGAAAGCGATTGAAGAGCTGCGCCGCGTGAACGCTGTGGCAACCCGCCTGCGGGTTCTTGCCGCGCTACCGCTTACGCTACTTGAGCGCGTTCCTGTCGCGCTACCGCTGCGCTACTTGAGCGCGGTGCAGCAGCTTGTGGTCGGCCAGCACCAGCGCCATCATCGCTTCGACCACCGGCGTGCCGCGGATGCCGACGCAGGGGTCGTGGCGGCCCTTGGTGACCACTTCCACCGCTTCGCCGGCGCTGTTGATCGACTCAACCGGCGTGAGAATCGACGAGGTCGGCTTGAAGGCGACACGGCACACCACCGGCTGCCCGGTCGAGATGCCGCCCGCGGTGCCACCTGCGTGGTTGGCTAGGAACTCGGGGCTTCCGTCCGCTCCGGGCCGCATCCGGTCAGCATTCTGTTCGCCAGAGAGCCGCGCAGCTTCAAAGCCATCGCCGATTTCGACGCCCTTGACCGCATTGATGCTCATCATTGCGGCGGCAAGATCGCTGTCGAGCTTGGCATAGATCGGCGCGCCCCAGCCTGCGGTTACGCCGGTGGCGACACATTCGACAATCGCGCCCAATGACGATCCGGCTTTGCGCGCCTCGTCGACCTTGGCTTCCCAGCGCTGGGCGGCCTCGGGATCGGGGCAGAAGAACGGGTTGCCCGCGATTTCGCTGTGGTCGATCCGCGCCGGATCGATCCGGTCGCCGCCCAACTCGCAGACGTAAGCGGTGATGCTGACCTCGGGGATGACGAGCCGCGCTACCGCGCCCGCCGCGACCCGCGCGGCGGTCTCGCGCGCCGAGGAACGCCCGCCGCCGCGATAATCGCGGATGCCGTATTTGGCGTCATAGGCGTAGTCGGCATGGCCCGGGCGATAGGATTGGGCGATCTCGCTGTAGTCCTTGCTGCGCTGATCGGTGTTCTCGATCATGAGCGAAATCGGCGTACCGGTGGTCTTGCCTTCGAACACGCCGGACAGGATCCGCACCAGATCATCTTCGCGCCGCTGGGTGGTGAAGCGGCTGGTCCCAGGCTTCCTCGCATCCATGACGGGCTGGATGAAGTCCTCGGATATCGCGAGGCCCGGCGGGCACCCGTCAACGACCGCGCCCAAGGCAGGCCCGTGGCTCTCTCCCCAAGTGGTAAAGCGCAGCACGCGCCCGAAGGTGTTCCAGCTCATGCCACGCCATCTGGCGCAAGTGTGGGCATCTGTCCATAAAGGCTGGACGCTTCGCCGGGCTTAGGTCAGGAACAAACCATGATTGCCAAACTCTCAGGCAGGCTTGATGCGACCGGCGAGGACTGGGCGATCGTCGATGTCGGCGGGGTGGGCTACCTCGTCCACTGTTCCAGCCGCACGCTCGCCGCCTTGGGCGAGGTCGGCGAGGGCTGCACCGTCCATACCGAATTGCAGGTCAGCGAGAACGACATGCGCCTCCTCGGGTTCGCCGAGCAGGCCGAGCGTGACTGGTTCCGGCTGCTGACCGGCGTGCAGGGCGTGGGGAGCAAGGTCGGCCTGGCGATCCTCTCCGCGCTCTCGACCGGAGAACTGCGCGATGCCTGCGGCAAGGGCGATGCGGCGATGGTCGCGCGGGCGCAAGGCGTGGGGCCGAAGCTGGCAGGCCGGATCGTCAACGAGCTCAAGGACAAGGCCGGCGCGATGCCGGGCGGCTCGGGCGGCTTCGCGC
>JBKDUW010000192.1:0-2560 GCA_046339235.1 Erythrobacteraceae bacterium
CCAGGTGGGCCGGGTCCAGACTCTGCTCGCCGATCGCAAGATCACGCTCGACCTCACCGATGCCGCGCTGCGCGGGCTCGGGCGGGTCGGCTATGATCCGGTCTATGGGGCGCGGCCGCTTAAGCGCGCGGTGCAGCGCTATCTGCAGGATCCGCTCGCCGAGATGCTGCTCGAAGGCAAGCTGCCGGACGGCACCACCCTGCATGTCGACGAGGGCGATGGCGCGCTTACCATGACGGTTCGGTGATGATCCGGCAGAAAACTGTTCAGCAAGATTGTGACAAGGGCCGGGCTCTTTCGGCAAGTGAGACGGTTTGTTGCGTGCAAACCGCCTTACCTTTTAACATTCGCATAGTCGCAAACTAACAAAATTTCCGGCGAATCGCGGGCGCGCCCCTGAATGTGGGATTAACGCAACACCGGCTGGAAAAGTGCGGGTGCACCTCGGCGCGCTTTGACATCAAACTTTCGCCATTGCACAAAACGGTCACTTCGGGGACTGACTTGGACGATCTGGATGCGTGAGCCTGTCACATCGGGCAATTATGTGACCGGAACGCCAGTTCGTGGTTTCGTCTCCGGTTAGGACAACTGGAGTGATCATGAACAAATTTCAGAGCAATTCGCTGAAGACGCTGGCCTTCTCGGCCTCGGCTATCGCCTTTGTCGTGGCTGGACCCGTTTGGGCGCAGGATGCCAAAGAGCAGCCTGCCGAGGAGCCTGAGGAAAAGGTGGAAGTCGGCACCGATGCTTCGGGCAAGGCGGATGCCAAGCAGGGCAACATTACGGTTACCGGTTCGCGCATCGTGCGCGACACCTACAGCTCGATCTCGCCGCTTCAGGTTCTCACCACCGAAAACCAGCAGGCGGTCGGCGCGTTCGATCCGGCCGCGATCCTCCAGCGCTCGGAAGCGGCTGCCGGTCAGCAGATCGATGCGACCTTCCAGGGCTTCGTGCTCGACAACGGCCCGGGTTCGCAGACGCTGAACCTGCGCGGCCTCGGTGCCGACCGCACGCTGCTGCTGATTAACGGCCGCCGCCTCTCGCCCGCGGGCGTGGAGGGTGCGCCGTCGAACCCGTCGCTCAACCTGCTGCCGTCCTCGCTGGTTGATCGCTACGACATCCTGACCGACGGCGCTTCGTCGATTTACGGTTCGGACGCGGTCGCGGGCGTGGTCAACGTCATTCTGCGCAAGGACTTCGACGGGCTCGAACTCCAGGCCAATGGCGACATCAACGAATATGGCGGCGGTAACGACTTCACCGTGTCGGCCGCATGGGGCAAGAACTTCGATCGCGGCGTGTTCGGGATCGGTGCCGAGTGGCGCCGCGTCGACGCGATCCGCCTCGACGACCGTCCCTTCCTTGCTGGCTGTGACCGCCACATCGAAATAGACCAGAACGGCAACCGCCTGACGCAGGACCTCCAGTCCGATGCCAACGTGCGCAACCGCAGCAACGGTCGCATCGGTCTTCCGATCCAGGAATGTAAGCCGGGCAACGTGGGTGGCCGCATCCAGCCGATCGGCGCGCCGGGCACCCGTCTGGGCGATATCTACTTCGACCCGCGCCAGTACGGCCTGATCCGCAACGGCCAGCCGATCTCGGGCAACACCGGCATTCCGGGCTTCTCGGACAACTTCGATGCCTTCAACACGCCGCAAGACCGGAACAATGACGGCATTGCCGACGTGTTCCTCGTCGACTACGGACAGGTTGAACCGGGCCGGACCTTCATCCCGAAGCAGGACACCTACAATGTGTTCGCTTACGGTGAGTACACCCTGCCGGGCGCAGCCAACCTGACGCCGTACTTCGAAGCCAGCTACAGCCGCTTTGAAAGCTTCACCCCGAACAGCGGCACGCCGCAGTTCTTCCCTTGGGTGCCGGCCGGCAACCAGTTCAACCCCTGCAACGAGACGGTGGGCACGGTTGACTGCCGCGCAGTTGACAACAACTTCCAGCAGATCCTCCCGGGGCAGCCCAATGCCGGCCGCCTGGCTCCGCTCAGCACCACGGCAACGTCGCTTGCGGTGCGTCCGATCCCGTTCGTGCGCGGCGATCGTAACAATGTCGATGTGCAGACGGAGCAGTACCGCGGTGTGCTCGGTGTGCGCGGCGATCTGCCCTTCATCGGTTCGAGCTGGACCTTCGACGTGTCGGGCGTCTACTCGCGCTCGATCGGCAAGACCGTCCGTCGCGGTATCCGTGAAGACAAGCTTGCCTTCGCGCTCGGGATCGACCCGACGGCAGACTTCAACCCGACTGGCTTCCCGCGCAACACCATCGACAACGATGGTGACGGGATTGCGGACGACTACATCAGCCTCGAAGTGAGCCCGATGCTGCTGGCGACCACCGGCGTTGCTTCTGGTACGCCTTGCAGCGTGGCCGGTCTGCGTAACCCGGGCCTCGCGCCGTCCGACCTGACCGCGGGCTGCGTTCCGGTGAACCTGTTCGCCCCGTCGCTTTACGGCACCCCGGGGACCGGCAGCCCGGTTGGCGATTTCGCCACCCAGGCCGAGCGCGACTATCTGTTCGGCGAGCGTTCGTTCAACAC
>JBKDUW010000193.1:0-11613 GCA_046339235.1 Erythrobacteraceae bacterium
GTCGGGGTCGATCGTCTTGGCGGTGGCTTCGGGCCGGCGCCAGTAACCCGCGGTGTTCGAGGGCGAGCGGATGCAGACCTCGCCGCTATCGCCGCGTGGCACTTCGATGTTGTCGGCCCCGCGCACTTCGATCTCCACCCCGGGGCAGGCCTTGCCCGCCGAGCGCATCCGCTGGTTGCCTTCAAGCGCGTGATCTTCGGGCGGCAGGATCGAGATCGTGCCGGAGGTCTCGGTCATCCCGTAGGCTTGCAGGAATTTGGTGGTCGGCATCGTCCGCACCGCTTCCTTGAGCAATTCCAATGGCATGGGCGCCGCGCCATACATCAGGTATTTGAGTTTGCTGTAATCGGTGGTCGCCGCGCGCGGATGCTGGACGACCATCTGCAAGGCGGCCGGCACGATGAACATATGCGTTGCGCCTGCCTCGATCGCCTCGAGCACGCCGACGGGCGTGAATTCGGCCTGCACCAGGCTGCGCACGCCGTTTGCCACCGCAATATTCACCAACCCCGTGCCGCCAATATGCGCGCAGGGCATCGGGATCAGCATGCAATCATTCGGCTCATAAAACTGCCAATCCAGCCCCGCTTCATTGCCCGGCTTGCGCAGGCCGAGCAGGTTGGTGTTCGACAGCATCGCCCCCTTGGGATTGCCGGTCGTACCCGAGGTGTAGAGTTGCAGCACCGGATCATGCGGGCCGGGCGGCGTGTAATCGGCAGGCTCGAACCCGCCAGCCGCCATCCGCGCCGCCTCGGCCTCGATCACTTCAGGATTGGCCGGAACCTCGCCTGCGACCTGATGCGCGACCTCGACGAAATCGGCCTCGGCAAACAGCAGCTTCGCCTCGGTATCGGTCAGGATATAGGCGATCTCGCGCGGGGCGAGGCGCCAGCCGATCGGCACCATCACCGCCCCCATGCGCGCCGCCGCGATATAGAGCAGGAAATAGGTATCGCGGTTCTTGCCGAGCCAGCTGATCCGGTCCCCCGGCGCAATATCGCGCGACTGCAACAGCGCGATCAGCTGGCGGGTGAGAACATCTGCCTCGGCATAGGTCGTAACCCGCCCGTCCTGATCGAAGGCCGGCCCGTCGGGGCGTTCCTTGGCCCCGACATGCAGGATCGCGTCGAAGCTCGCGTGATCGTGAAAGGCGTTTCTCGCCATGGCCGTGCTCTCTCCCCAAAACGTTTGGGAGGAAGGTTAGGCCAAGTGGGGCAAAGCGGTCTAGCGAAACCGTCCCTGCCTGCGCGCGGCAGGCTCGCGCAGGGCCAGCCAGATCAGCAGGCCGAGCGGTCCGGCGATGAAGGTTGCGAGCAGAACCGGCGCCTGAATGAAGCGCGAAATGCCCTTGGCATCGCCGTCCCGCGCGATCCACAGGCCGACGAACAAATCGAAGGCGAGGTAATGCGTCCAGCCGATCGCCACCCCGGCATCGCTCGCGAAGATCGCGCGCACCCCGGCGATGGTCGAAAAGTCGGCCCCGCCGCCGCCAGGATTGGGGATCAGGCCGCTCAGCAAGCCGATCAGGCTGACGGCATAGATCAGGCAGAACAGGCCGACGCCGGCATAGAGCACGCCCGAGAGCAGCGCCGGCCAGCGCGGGAGCAGAATCAGTGCGACCCACGCGATCATGGCGAGCAGGTTGACCGCGTTGAACAGCGCGCTCCAGTCGATCATGCCACGTCTCCTGTCTCGCGCGCCCGCCGCCATTCGCGCGCGGCGCGGCGCATCGCCTCGTTGTCGTGGGCGAAGCGGCCGCCCGCGCGGCGCATCGCAAGGCCCAGTGCGGCCTCGGCCACCAGCGCCGCGTCGATCGAGCGGAACCGTTTCCACTTGCCCGAAAGCAGCGGATCGATCAGCGGCGCGGCGACAATCGCGGCGCGCTCGGCGAGCCGCAGATCATCGACCCGCTCGCCGCGCAGCAGGCCGGGCGCGAGAATATCGAGCCGCTTGAACCCGACGCGCGAGACGGCATCCTCGGCCTCGCCCTTGACCCGCATGTAGAAGCTCTTGCTGCGCGCATCGGCCCCGGCTGCGCTCACCAGCACCATGTTCGGCACGCCTGCGCGGTGGGCGGCCTGCGCGGTCGCTAGCACCAGGTCGAAATCGACCGCGCGGAATGCCAGCTCGTTGCCGCCGGCCTTCTTCATCGTCGTGCCCAGCGCACAGATCAGCGCGCGCGGTCGCACCGCTTCGAGCACTTCGGACCACTTGTCGGTCTCGGCCACGAACATTTCCATCCGCGCGCCCGGCGGCAGCGGCGCCTCACGCCGGGCGATGCCGACAATCCGCACCTCGTCGCCCGCGCTCGACAATTCGATCACCTTGCGCCCGACAAGGCCTGTCGCGCCGACCAGCGCAATGCGAACCGGGCCGCGCGCCTCAGACATTGATCAACCCCCCCGGCCGTTCGCCATAGATCGCGGTGCAGGCCTGCATGGCAAAGCGATCGCTCATCCCGGCGATGAAGTCGGCGATCACCCGCGCGCGCTGCGGATCGGGCCCGGGCAGCCGCGCCTGCCAGTCGGCGGGCATCAGCCGCGCATCCTGCGCATAGGCCGCAAACAGCCGTGCAACGACATCGCGTGCGCGCTCGGCGGCGGCGACCTGTTCGGGGTGGTAGTAGAGCCGTTCGTACATGAACGCCTTCAGGCGCCGTTCCTGCGCCGCCATCGCGGGCGAGAACCCGGCAAGCTGGCGCCCCGCCTCGCGCACGTCGCCCACCGAACGCATGCCCTTCACCTGCGCGGCGGTGTGTTCGAGCACATCATTGACCATCAGCCCGATCTGGTCGCGCACCAGTTCGCGCAGCAGCCGCTCGCGCGGGGCATGGGAAAAGCGCCGTTCCACCGTGCGCCACTGATCGGCCACGAAATCGAGCGTCAGCAGATCGTCGAGTTCTAGGAAGCCTGCGCGCAGCCCATCGTCGATGTCGTGATTGTCGTAGGCAATATCGTCCGCCACCGCCGCCACCTGCGCTTCGAGCGAGGGCCAGGTGCCAAGCATCAGCGGGAAGCCTGCGTCGAGCTCGGCCAGCGCCCAGTTCGGGGCGATCACGGGGCCATTATGCTTGGCAAGGCCTTCGAGCAGATCCCAGGTGAGGTTGAGCCCATCATGCGCAGGGTAAGGGCATTCGATCCGCATCACCGTGCGCAGCGCCTGCGCATTGTGGCAGAAGCCCCCGTGGCGCGCCATCGCATCGGCCAGCGCCGCCTCGCCCGCATGGCCGAACGGCGGGTGGCCGAGATCATGCGCAAGGCACAGCGCCTCGGTCAGATCCTCGTCGAGCCCGAGCGTGCGGGCGATCACCCGGCCGATCTGCGCGACTTCGAGACTATGGGTCAGGCGGGTGCGGTAATGATCGCCATCGGGCGCGATGAACACCTGCGTCTTGGACTTGAGCCGGCGGAAGCTCATCGAATGGATGATCCGGTCGCGATCGCGCTGGAAGGCGCTGCGCGGCCCGCGCCGCTCGCCGGCATCGCCGCCACCTGCCGCGCCGCCCCACTCGCGTGGCCCATGGGCAGCAGGATCGGCGGCATAGGGGGCGCGGGACATCACGGCTCCGGCAATTAGGTCAGGCGAGCCGAGCGCTCAACCGGAACAGACAGGCAACCTGCGCTAATTCTGCGTGAAACCCGCGCTTCCTTGGCGGGGAGAGAGAATTATGGGGCCGCCTACCGGTGATTGGGGGGAGGTAGGGCGGCCCCAAGGGCCTGTCGGTGCGACCCGAAGACCCGGAAGCAGCATCACTTGCGTAACACCAATATCCGCGGGCGCCTTTAGGGGGCAGGTTAAAATGCTGCATCCCTCGCAAGCGCATCCTGCGTCGGAACGTTTCAGTTTAGGGACGAAACGGTGACTTTAACACGTCTGCGACAAACCCGGTGGCCCGGATCGGCACAAACAGGCCTTAGTGCACCCCTTCCTGATCGAGAATCCAGTTGGCCGCGGCCTCGCAGTGGATTCGCATCGAATCGAAAACGGGCAGGACATTGGCATCGACATCGACCACCAGATCCAGCTCGGTGCAGGCCAGCACGATCGCCTGCGCGCCTTCCTGCGCCTTGTTGGTGATGATCGTCTTCATCGTCCGCTGCGCCTCGCGCGTGACCTTGCCGACCATCAGCTCGCCATAGATGATCTTGTCGAGCAGTTCGACGAATTCCATGTTGGGCGGCAAGAGATCGATCCCGTGTGCGACAAGGCGCTTGCGGTAGAAGCTCTCGGTCATCACATTGCGAGTGCCGATCAGCGCGGCGTTGGTGTGGCCGGCGCGCTTGATCGCCATGCCGACATAATCGGCAATGTGCAGGATCGGGATGCTCACGGCGGAAGCGACATCGTCATACAGCCGGTGCATCGAGTTGGCGCTGATGATCAGCGTCTCGGCCCCCGCCCCTTCGAGCCGCCGCGCGCTTTCGATCAGCACGCTCGCCGCACGCTGCCAGTCGCGTTCCTCGCGCAAGGCATAGAGCTGGGCGAAATCCAGGCTTTCGATCAGCAGCGGAGCGCTGGCCATCGGGGCGGCGCGTTTCTGGACGTTGCTATTGATCCGTTCGTAATACATGGCGGTTGAAACCCAGCTCATGCCGCCGATTATCCCCAGTTTGCGCAAGCCCCTGTCCTTCGATTCTGTGTGCAATTGCGGACGGGTGTAGCGAGGAAGCGTTCCTCGCGTCCATAGGCCGCAACTGCAGGGCGTCTCACGGCGCGGGCGTATCACCGGTCAAACGGTCAAGCCAGGGCAGCAGATCGCCGAGCGTCGCCGCGACCGCCTCCTCCTGCGGCAAGTGACCGATGCCGGGATAGACCACCAGCCGGTTGTTCGGCAGCGTCTTGGCGAGCCATTGGCCTGCCTCGACCGGGATCAACCGGTCCTCCTCGCCCCACAGGATCAGCGCGGGTGTGGCAACCGCGGCAATCTCGGCCTCGCCGAGCGGATCATAGGGCTGCGAGAAGCGCTTGAGTGTGGCGCGCCGGTTGCCGGGATAGCGCAGCATTTCCCAGTAGCGGTCAACCGCCGCCGCGTTCGCCACGGACTTCACCGAGACGCTCTGCTCGAGGCTCTGGGCAATCAGGCTGCGCGGCGTGATCTGCTCGACCAAGAGGTTGATCCCGGGCGTCTGGGCGATCTTGAAGCCGATATTGCCGCTGTCCTCATCGTCCTTTTTCTTGTCGAGCTTGAGCATCGGCCCGCCGCTGCCGTCGACCAGCACGAGGCCGGTCACCCGCTCGGGGTGCGCAATGGCATAGGCGAGCGCATGCTTGCCGCCCATCGAATTGCCGCCGAGGATGAACTGCTTGAGGCCCAGCTTATCCGCTACCGCGCCCACATCCGCGACATAATTGGCGCGGCTGTAATCGTCCTTGGGGTCAGGCCCGGTCAGCCCGTGGCCGACCTGATCGAAGCGGATCACGCGGTACTTGGCCTTGAGCGCCTGCACCCACGGCTCCCAGGTGTGCAGATCGGCGTTGGAGCCGTGCAGCAGGATGAGCGCGGGCGCCTGTTTCGGCCCCTCGTCACGCAGGTGGACGGTGACACCCTCGCCGATTTCCACGAATTGCGAAGGCGGCCCGCCATATTTGGCGCGCATTTCGGCCGCGTCGGTATCAGGCGTGCGGAAGATCAGGAACGCGATGACGAGCAGCGCGACCAGCGCCAGAAACCCGCGGAACACCCATTTCATTGCTGCTGCATCTCCAAAATCCACTTTCGCACCACCGCCACGCCTTCGCGGTCGACGCTCGATTTGCCCAGTTCGGGCATGGCGATGCCCGGTTCGGCGCTGTCCATCCGGAAGAGCAGGATCGACTTGTCCGGCTCGCCCGGCAGGATCGAGAAGTCATGCCCCCCCGCCCCGCGCCCTGCGGCAACGGGGCGCTTCATGATGCCGATGGCGTGCGCGTCGGGCTGCTCCCAGCGCAGATCGAGGCCCGAATTGGACGCGCCCCCGCCCGGCTGGTGGCAATGGGCGCAGTTCACATCGAGATAGGCGCGGGCGAGCGGCGCGGCCGGATCAGTGTCCTTGCGCGCCGCCCACAAGGGCATCGTCGCCCCGCCCGGCGGCAGACGGTCGAGCGCGCCCGATTGCATCATCTGCGCCATCCACTCCACCGAGAGATTGCGCGCCTTGGGGCCGATCGGGATCACCTGACCGTCCTTCGAATGGCAGGTCTTGCACTGGTTCTTGTTGGGGATGGCATAGGAGATCGCCTCGCCTGCCGGCGTTGTGAGCTCAATCCGCCCGCCCGTGAGCGCGAGTGTCGCCTCGGTCTGCTCGGCGTTCCAGCGATAGGGGAGCGCGACCCAGCCCTCGGCGCGGTGGAGCAGCACGCGGGTTTCGATCAACCGGCGGTCTGCGCCTGTCCCAAAAGCGAAGGTCTTGATGATCGCCGCACCGACCGGGACTTGCAGCAGGCCCTCGCCGTCGGCGGCCAGCTTGGTGCCTTCGGGCAGGTAGATGAAGCGCAGCTTGTCGGCTCCGTCTGACCATAGCGGCGTGCCCAGCGCATAGGGCGTCACGCCAAGAGTCGGTATTTGCGCCTCGGGATGGATGAAGAAGCCGTATTCCTCGAGCGTCCGCGGAAAGCCATCGCCCTGTATCGCCGCATCGGACACGGTCGGCGCGACCATCCGCGCCTCGGCGATCACGCCGCCAAGCGTGACCAGCGCCAGCGCAAACAGGCCAAGCCCCGCCTTCACTTCAGCCGCGCCTCCAGCGCCGCGGGCGCGCCGACCTCGGGGAAGCTATAGCGTTCAAGCGGGGTCAGCGTGAGCGGCCCGGGCTGGGCTTCGGCAAGGCTCTGGCCGGGCTTCGACAGGTTGAGCGTCCAGCCGCTCACCCCTTCCGCGATCATCAGCCCGTTGCCGTCCTCGACAATCCCGTCCCACAGCACCGGCGGCAGCGCGCCGCCAAAGGCCGCGAGCAGCGCCTCCTTGCCATCGAGCTGCGGATCATCCCCGCCGCGCCCGAAAGCATTGCGGCCGACAATCACGTTGCGGGCATAGGGGTTGTAGCGCGCGTCATCATAGGGCTGGGTGTAAGCGACTACCATGACATGCGCGGTCGGGTTGTTCTCCAAGACGTTGTCCTCGATCAGCACGCCGTCATTGGCCATCACCAGCACACCCGTGCCGCGCCGGACGCTGGCGACGATATTGCCCGGGGGCGCAAAATTGGGGGTGTCGTTGTCCGCCACCACATTCTCGCGCAGGATCACATTGCCGCCGTTCATCACCGGCAGGCCGGGGAGATCGAACACCAGGAGGCCGCCGGTGTTGCGGGTCGCGAAATTGTTGATCACCAGCGCATTGCGGCTGTTCTCGATCTCGATTCCGGCGACGTTGAATTCAACGATATTCCCGCGCACGGTGATATCGCGGCTCTGGCCCACGTAGATGCCCGCGTCCGATGCGCCCGAGACCTTGGAATCGATGACCAGCACCCCGGTGCTTGCGACCGGGTAGATGCCATAAGCGCCGTTGCTCGCCTTGGGCCCGCCGGTCCAGGTGACGCGGATGCCGCGATAGATGATATTGTCCGCGCCCTTGGACTTGATGCCGTCGCCCTTGGGGTTCTCGAGCGCGAAATCGCGCAAGGTGACATTGTCCGAGGTGACCAGCAGCCCTTCGCCAGCGCCTTGCTGCGTGGTGAAATCGAGCACGGTTGCGTCCATCCCCGCGCCGCGCACCGTCACCCCGTCAACATCAAGGCTGAGCCCGTCGGTGAGGGTAAAGCGGCCCGCACCCAGTTCGATCACATCGCCGGGGGCTGCAAGGATCAGCACTTCCTGCAATTTGGCAGCCGCGCCCTCGCCCGGTTCGACCCGGTGGGTTTCGGCGGCGAGCGGTGCGGCGGTGCAAAGCAGCGCGGCGGCAAGAGCCAGTCGGTTCATGATATTCTCCCTCTCCGCTGCACACTCTGGCGCAAGCGGGGCAGGAAAAGCAAGCGGCTAGCCGATACCTATCGCACACAGGCCCGCGCTGGTGGTGAGCACCGCGACTGCCTCGCGGTCGCCCACACGATCAAGCCGCTTGACGAGTTCGCCGACGCCCTCAGCGTTCTCGGGTTCGCCCGGCTGGGGGGCCATGCCCTGGCGCAACTTCCACAGCTGCGGGAGCGCGAGGCGCTCGACCATCCGGTCGGCGATGCATTGGGCGCGGCCCTCGCCAACGCCCGCCTCGACCAGCGAACCCTTGACCTGCCATGCCACCAGCGGATTGGCGAGGCCGGAGAACAGCGCCCCGCCCGCCAGCACCGCCAGCACGACAATCCACAGCAGCAGTTTCTTCATCACGGGATGACCACTTGTTATCGCATCGCCGGGGAGCCGAAAACCGGATCCCACTTTTCGGCGCGATGCTTCAGTCCAACGCCTTGACGATTTCCTCGACCATCTTCTTGGCGTCGGCCAGCAGCATGACGGTCTGGTTCATGTAGAACACGTCGTTATCGACCCCGGCATAGCCCACGCCGCCCATCGAGCGCTTGATGAAGAATACCTGCTTGGCCTTGTCGACATCGAACACCGGCATGCCGTAGATCGGCGAGGACTTGTCGGTCTTGGCCGCGGGGTTCACCACGTCGTTGGCACCGATGATGAAAGCGACGTCGCACTGGGCGAATTCGGAGTTGATGTCTTCGAGCTCGAAGACTTCATCGTAAGGCACGGATGCTTCGGCGAGCAGCACGTTCATGTGCCCCGGCATGCGCCCTGCGACGGGGTGGATGGCATACTTCACCTCCACGCCCTTTTCCTTGAGCTTGTCGCCCATTTCGCGCAGCGCGTGCTGGGCCTGGGCGACCGCCATCCCGTAGCCCGGGATGATGATGACCTTCTCGGCCTGTTCGAGCATATAGGCGGCGTCTTCGGCGCTGCCCTGCTTGTAGGGCCGCTGTTCGCGCGCCGCGCCGCCGCCCGCTTCGGGCGCTGCGCCAAAGCCGCCGGCGATAACCGAAATGAAGCTGCGGTTCATCGCGCGGCACATGATGTAGCTGAGGATCGCGCCCGAGGAGCCGACCAGCGCGCCGGTGATGATCATCGCCGAATTGCCGAGCGTGAAGCCCATCGCCGCCGCGGCCCAGCCCGAATAGCTATTCAGCATCGACACCACGACGGGCATGTCCGCGCCGCCGATCGGGATGATCAGCAGGAAGCCGATGATGAAGGCCAGCATCGCGATGGCAAGGATCATCCAACCCTCACCCGCGCCGCCATAAGGCGAGACGGTGTAAAGCGCGATCAACCCAAGGATCGCGGCAAGCGTGCCCAAGTTGATGACGTGCCGCCCCGGCAGCATGATCGGCGAACCGCTCATCCGGCCCGACAGCTTGAGGAAGGCGATAACGCTGCCCGAGAAGGTGATCGCCCCGATGGCGATGCCAAGCCCGAGTTCGATGCGGCTGACTGCGAGGATCTGCCCTGCGGCATCGACGATCCCGAACGACTGCGGATCGAGCCATGCGCCAAGGCCCACCACCACTGCGGCGAGGCCGACGAGACTGTGGAAGCCCGCGACAAGTTCGGGCATCGCGGTCATCGCGATACGGCGGGCGACGACCACACCGATCACCCCGCCGATGGCAAGCGCAATGCCGATCTCGACGAAATTGGCGAGGTTGTGGGTGACCAGCGTCGTGACGAGCGCGATCCCCATCCCGATCATGCCGTTGCGGTTGCCGCTGCGCGACGTCGCGGGGCTCGACAATCCGCGCAGTGCGAGGATGAAGAACACGCCGCTCGCGAGGTAGGCGAG
The DNA here is from genome assembly GCA_046339235.1 of Erythrobacteraceae bacterium. Classification (GTDB taxonomy): domain Bacteria; phylum Pseudomonadota; class Alphaproteobacteria; order Sphingomonadales; family Sphingomonadaceae; genus Erythrobacter. The sequence continues at coordinate 9,761 of JBKDUW010000193.1, forward strand.
CATCGCCCAAGCGGGCGTGCCGCCTGAGCCTGCCGCATGGGCAGGCGTGGAAAACAAGGCCGTCAACCCTGCGAAGGCAGGGATCCAGCTACGGGCGATGGAACGCGCCAGCGAGGCCATCTGGGCCCCCGCCTGTGCGGGGGTGACGAAGGAAGAGAAGCGGTTCATCGTCACTTCTCCTTCTTCTTGTACATTGCGAGCATGCGCTCGGTTACCGCGAAGCCGCCGAAGATGTTGATGCTGGCGAGCACCACGCCGAACAGGCCGAGATATTTGGCAATCGGGCTCTGCGCCTCGGCCGCCGCGATCAGCGCGCCGACGATGATCACCGACGAAATCGCATTGGTCACCGCCATCAGCGGGGTGTGGAGCGCCGGGGTCACCGACCAGACGACGTAATAGCCCACGAAGCAGGCCAGTACGAAGATCGAGAGAATCGAAATAAAGTCCATGATTGCCCCTATTTGCCGGGTGCCAGATATTCGGTCAGCAGCGTCACGAGACCGGGCACATCCGCCCCCCGGCTGAGTTGGAAAGCGATCGGCTCGCTCCCCGAAACGGTGATGTAAAGCTCGGTATCGAGATCGAAATGGCCCGCGCTTTCCAGCGCAAAGGTGGTGATCGCGCGGTAGGGGACCGAGAGATAGCGCCGCTTCGAGCCGGTCAGACCCTGAATGTCGGTCAGCATGATGCGCCGGTCGGTAAACAGGATCGAATCGCGCACCAGCTTGAAGGCGAAGCGCACGTTCTCGCCCTGCGCCAGCGCATAGGCGAGATCGCTGGCCGCGTCTTCGGCATCCCACACGGTCGCGTTGATCAGGCCCATGGGCTTAACCAAGCAGCCGCTCGTTGACGATGTTGCCGGACTGAGTGAGGCGGATGGCGCCCCCGATTTCCTCGTCGAGCACGGGCCGCTGCGCCTCCTTGTCCCAGAAGGCGCTGAGGAAGTTGTAGTGGTTGCGCGCAAACAACGCCGAGGCGTCGGCGGGCAGATGCGCGGGCGTGTTCGAGAAGCCGATGATATTGACGCCGTGCTTGACCACGACCTCATCGGGCTTCGAGCCTTCGACGTTGCCGCCCTGCGCAACCGCGAGATCGAAGATCACGCTGCCGGGCTTCATCGTCGCGATCTGCGCGTCGGTGATGAGCCTGGGAGCAGCGCGGCCCGGGATCAAAGCCGTCGTGATGACGATATCCTGCTTGGCGATGTGGCTGGACACCAGTTCGGCCTGCGCCTTCTGGTATTCCTCGCTCATTTCGGTGGCATAGCCGCCCGCGCCGTCACCTTCGATGCCCGCGACATTCTCGACGAAGATCGGCTTGGCGCCCAATGACTGGATCTGCTCCTTGGTGGCCGAGCGCACATCGGTCGCCGAGACCTGCGCGCCCAGCCGCCGCGCGGTGGCGATCGCCTGAAGACCGGCAACCCCCACACCCATGATGAAAGCGCGCGCGGCCTGCACCGTGCCGGCTGCGGTCATCATCATCGGGAAGGCGAGGCCATAGACGTCGGCTGCGGCCAGCACCGCATTGTATCCGGCGAGGTTCGACTGCGAGGACAAGACGTCCATCGATTGCGCGCGGGTGATGCGCGGCATGAATTCCATGCTGAGCGCCTCGAAGCCCGCTGCCGCATAGGCATCGACCACGTCCTTCTTGGTGAAGGGATCGAACAGCGCCGCCACCCACGCGCCAGGCTTGGCGCCCTTCAGCAGCTTCACATCGGGCGCCTGAATGCCGAGGTTGCTTTCCGGTGCCTTCAGAGTCGCCGCGGCGTTGCCGCGCGTCGCGCCGGCTTCGGCAATAGCGGCATCATGAACCGAAGCTGCGAGGCCCGCGCTACGAGCTTGTCC
>JBKDUW010000194.1:0-12462 GCA_046339235.1 Erythrobacteraceae bacterium
TAATGCGACATCGTTCAATGCCATGACCGCGCCCCCTCAACCGATGGGTGTGTACATGCGGCCGACTCCTGCCATGTACATGGACACAGAGGGGTACACAAAATCGATGAACTGCTCAGACGCATCGAGGCACACTCCGCAACGAAAGACGCTGAAAAATAGCAGAATACCGCCGTTGTGGCGATACTCTAAGCTACGTCGGGAGATATGCAACTGGTGCCCAGAAGAGGACTCGAACCTCCACGCCCTTGCGAGCGCCAGCACCTGAAGCTGGTGCGTCTACCAATTCCGCCATCTGGGCACGGGACCTGCCAATCATCGAGACCGCAGGATGGGTAGCCGCGGCCCTTTAGCGAGCGCGGGGGGCTGCTGTCAACGCAAACCTCGCGGGTAACTTGCACGGGGCCCTCACTCTCTTTCCCGACGCCACCAATTGCGCCGGCGGACCCATGGGAACGCTTGCCCGCGCCGCTGCATTGTCGCATGGCGCAGGACAGATTCACGGACCGCCAGCAAGAGCAACCTGACCATGCCCACCTCCTCTCCGCTTTCCGGCCAGCTTGTCACGATCTTCGGCGGCAGCGGCTATATCGGCAATTATGTCGCCCAGAGCCTGCTCGCGCGCGGCGCGCGGCTGCGGCTTGCCAGTCGCAACCCGGAAAAGGGCTTTGCGCTGAAGCCGCTCGCCAATCTCGGGCAGCTGCAATTCATGCCCTGCGACATTACCCGGCAAAGCCATGTCGAAGCCGCGCTTGAGGGGGCGAGCTATGTCGTCAACCTGGTTGGTGTGTTCGGCGGCAATCTCGACGCGGTGATGGGCGAGGCGCCCGGCACGATCGCCCGGATCGCGGCGGCCAAGGGCGTGCGCGCGCTTGTGCATGTCAGCGCGATCGGCGCGGATGCTGGCTCGAGCGCGGGCTATGCGCGGGCCAAGGCGGCGGGCGAAGCGGCGGTGCTCGCGGGCTTCGGCCAGGCGACTGTGCTGCGGCCCTCGATCGTGTTCGGCAAGGACGACAACTTCCTGAACCTGTTCGGTGGGATGATCGAGATGTTGCCCGTGCTACCGGTGTTCGGCCCTGCGGTGAAACTGCAGCTGGTCTATGCCGACGATGTCGCCGAGGCGGTGACGGTGGCACTTGAACACCCCGAACGTCACGGCGGCCACACCTATGAGCTCGGTGGGCCGGAACAGCTCAGCATGATGGAGATCCACGAGCGGATCGCCGCAGCCCAGGGCCGCAAGCGCGTGCTTCTCGCCATGCCCGACGGGCTTTCGGCGACCTTTGCCGCGCTCCCCGGCACCCCTATGAGCCGCGACCAGTGGACGCTGCTCAAGGCCGGCAATGTCGTCGGCGAGGGCGCGCTGACGCTGGCGGATCTGGGGATCGAGGCCAAGCCGCTCGGCCTGTTCCTCGACAAGTGGATGCTGCGCTTCCGCCAGCACGGGCGCTTCGGCGCGGCCAACGAGCGGGCAAAGGCGCGCTGAGTCGTCTAGCGCGCGCGCCGTCCTGCCGGCTTGCTGCGCGCCTGTTAGAGACACATGAGACGCTGTCCAGAACTGGAAAATCCACGTCCTGAAACGCCCCTGCCGCGAAGGCGCGGCGCGCGGGTGCTGAGCGGGGCGGCATTACCGGCAGACATCGGGGACAAGCCTAGCGCCCTCGACGCCCGATAGGAAAGTCAAAGCGCCGCGCTGTAGAGCGCCAGCATATCGGCCTCGCCCTTCGCCGCGGCCTCGGCATTAAAGGCAGGGCTGTCAGACACCATCCAGCCGTGATCGCCGGCATAGACCGTCACAGTCGCCTTCACGTCGGCGGCCTTGGCGGCATCGGCGAAGGTCACCTTGTCCGCGGGCGCTTCGGCATCATCATCCTGCGCCACGGCAATCAGCAGGCTTGCATCAACCTTGCCGAGCAGCGCATGCGGGCTCATCGGATTGTCGGGCCGCACCAGACCGCCGCCATGGAAACTTGCCGCTGCCTTGACCCGACCGGGCACGGCTGCTGCGCTCCAAACGGTGAAGGGCCCGCCCATGCAATAGCCCTGGGTGCCGATGCCCTTGGCCTTGTCGACACCGTCCTGCCTGTCGAGCCAAGCGACGATAGCGCTGGCATCGCGCATGATCGCGGCCGCATCGAGCTTCTTGCGCCACGGGCCGACCTTCTGGAACCCGCCGCCTGCGATAAAGCCGGCGAAATCGGCGAACTGCTCGCCCGCCACATCGCGGTAATAGGGGTTCACCACGAGCACGGTGTAGCCCGCGCTGGCGAGTTTGCGGGCGATCATGCGCTTGGATTCGCGGATCGAGGCAATGTCGGGCCACAGGATCGCCGCCGGGTGCTTGCCGCTTTCGGGCTGGACCAGAAAGCCGTCCATCGTCCCGTCGGTGGTGGCGAAGGTGACCCCCTTTTCTTTGAGGCCTGGGATGGGGGTCTGCGCAGTACCCGCGCTCTCGCCCGAGGCGCAGGCCGCCAGCGCCGCAGCGCCCGTCAATGCGCCGATCTGGCGGCGGCTGATGGTCGCCCGCGCCCATTCGTCCAGTTTGCTCTCATCGCACATCGAAACTCTCCTGTCTGCCCCTCGACCGCGCCAGATAGGCACGGTGGGCAGGCATGGACAAGCGAAGTTTCTCGCGGCAATATAATCGTAAAATACAGGGAGTGGGATCAATGAAGCTGATGCGTTGGGCCGCGAGCACGGGTCTGTTGCTGTCTGCCGGGATGCTGGCCAATTGCAGCCAGATCTTTGGAGGCGAAAGCGGCACGGGTGCGGCGGGTGGCATCACCACCGCAATGCTGGTGAGCGCGGATGGCGACAGCGCCAACTGGATCAGCCACGGCCGCACCTATTCCGAACAGCGCTATTCGCCGCTCGACACGGTGAATAAGGACACCGTGGGAGATCTGGGCCTTGCGTGGTTTGCCGATATGGACACCGCGCGCGGGCAGGAAGCGACCCCGCTGGTGATGGACGGCAAGCTCTATCTCACCACCGCATGGAGCAAGGTAAAGGCGTTTGATGCGGCCACCGGCGCCAAGCTGTGGGAATATGATCCCAAGGTGCCGGGCGAGACGGCTGTGAAGGCCTGCTGCGACACGGTGAACCGCGGGCTGGCGGCCTGGGGTGACAAGCTGTTCCTCGGTACGCTTGACGGGCGGCTGGTGGCGCTCGACCGCGCAACCGGCAAGGTCGCGTGGGAGAAGGTCACCGTCGACCAGTCGAACAGCTACACCATCACCGGCGCGCCGCGCGTGATCGATGGCAAGGTGATCATCGGCAATGGCGGCGCCGAGTTTGGCGTGCGCGGCTATGTCGCGGCCTATTCCGCCGACAATGGCGAGGAGCTTTGGCGCTTCTACACCGTTCCCGAAGGCGGCGATCCCAAGAACGCGCCCGCGTATCTGCAAAAGGCGGCCGAGACGTGGAACATGGATGTGCTCGGCGCTTCCGATGCAATCGGCGGCGGCGGCACGGTGTGGGATTCGATGGCCTATGATCCCGAGCTTGATCTGCTCTATATCGGGGTCGGCAATGGCAGCCCATGGAACCGCGCCTACCGTTCGCCAGGCGCTGACGGGACGGGCGAGGGCGATAACCTCTACCTCTCCAGCATCGTCGCGATCCGGCCTTCGACGGGCGAATATGTCTGGCACTACCAGACCACGCCAGGCGAGACGTGGGATTACACCGCCACGCAGCACATCATCCTTGCCGACATGGAAATCGAGGGCAAACCCCGCAAGGTGCTGATGCAGGCGCCCAAGAACGGGTTCTTCTACGTCATCGACCGCGAGACGGGGAAGTTCATCTCCGCCAAGCCCTATGTCAGTGTCAACTGGGCCTCCGGGATCGACCCCAAGACCGGCCGCCCGATCGAAAACCCCGAAACGCGGGTGGACAAGACCGGCAAGCCTGCGCTGGTGACGCCGGGCGCGCTGGGCGGGCATAACTGGCACCCGATGGCGTTCAGCCCGAAGGAGAAGCTGGTCTACATCCCGGCCTTCGAGGCGGGTATGCTCTACGCGCCCGAGGCCAATTGGAAGCCTGACACCGCGCGCGGCTTCAATGTCGGCTTCAATCTGGGTGCGGGCGATGTGCCGCCCGACGAAGGCTTCCGCAAGCAGGTCGCCGGAACGCTCAAGGGCAGGCTCGTGGCGTGGGATCCGGTGGCGCAAAAGGCGCGCTGGAATGTGGAGCACCCCGGCCCGTGGAACGGTGGCTTGCTGGCCACCGGCGGCGGCCTTGTGTTCCAGGGCACCACGGGGAGCGAGTTCAACGCCTATGATGCGGGCACGGGCAAGAAGCTTTGGAGCTTTGCCGCGCAGACCGGCGTGGTCGCGCCGCCGGTCACCTATACCGTTGGCGGCGCGCAATATGTCGCGGTGCTGGCAGGCTGGGGCGGAGCCTATGCGCTCAGCGTCGATGGTGACCTGATCAAGCGCAAGGCGCCGGTGCGCAACATCTCACGCCTGCTGGTGTTCAAGCTCGGTGGAAAGGCCACCCTGCCGCCCGAGCCTGCGCTGGCGGATCTCCCGCTCGATCCCCCGCCGAGCAAGGCCTCGCGCGAGGTGATCGCGCTGGGGCAGGCCAAATATGGCCGCTATTGCGCGGTGTGCCATGCGCCGGGCGCAGTCGGATCGACCGTGTTGCCCGATCTGCGCCGTGCCGGTTCGCTTGAAAGCGCGCAGGCGTGGAACGCGGTGGTCGAGGGCGGCATCCTCAAGGACAACGGTATGGCGAGTTTTGTCGGCTCTTTGTCGAAAGCCGAGATCGAAGCGATCCGCGCCTATGTCATCCACCGCGCCAACGCAGACAAGGCGCTCGAAAGCGGGAAGAAAATCGCCCGCAAGTAGCCGCGCCCGTTCAGGGGGTCGCAACGCAATGATGATGAAGCATACAGCAGCCTTTGCTGCACTCGCGCTGGCTGTGGGGGCGGGAGCAGGTGTCCAGCACCTCGCTGCCCAGCCTACCGCTCCTGCAGAGAGTGCGGCGAGCGGCGAGTGGCAGACCTTCACGACCGAGGCTTATCGCGGCAAGCGCGATTCGATCAGCTTCGTCGATGCCACCCACGGCTGGTATGGCACCGGCGCGGGCGATCTGTTCCGCACCACCGAAGGCGGCACCAGCTGGCAGAAGATCGCCAGCCGCCCCGGCACCTTCGTGCGCGCGGTCGGCTTCGTGGACCGGCAAAACGGCTTCATCGGCAATATCGGCACCGACTATTACCCCGACGTCACCGACACGACCCCGCTCTACCGCACCCGCGATGGCGGGGTGACGTGGGAAGCGGTCGATACCGGCGAGGTGACCATCAAGGGCGTCTGCGCGATCGACATCCTGCTGACCCGCCGGATCTACCAAGGCGAACTGCAGCCGCGCACCGTGATCCATGCCGCCGGGCGGGTTGGCGGGCCGACCGGGATGCTGCGCTCGGTCGATGGCGGCGCAAGCTGGTCGGTGATCGACATGAGCGCGCATGCCGGCATGATCCTTGACGTAAAGTTCTTCGACGAGAACACCGGCCTCGTCTTTGCCGCCACCAACGCCGATCCGGCGCAGGCCGAAGGGCTGGTGCTGCGCACCGAGGATGGCGGCAAGACGTGGAAGGAAGTCTACCGCTCGGCCCGCAAGTTCGAGCTGATCTGGAAGGCGAGCTTCCCCGACAGCGGCGAGACCGGCTACGCCACGGTGCAGAGCTATGATCCTGCCCGCGCGACCCAGCTGGTGATCCGCAGCGATGATCGCGGGCGAAGCTGGCGTGAGATCGAAATGGCGCAGGACAAGACCGCGCGCCAGTTCGGCATCGGCTTCGTCTCGAAGGATGTCGGCTTCGTCGGCACGGCAGCGGGCGGCTTTGCGACCCGTGACGGCGGCGTGACATGGGAGCGCGCGCCGATTGCCCGCGCCGCCAACAAGTTCCAGACCGTGCCGACCGCCACCGGCCAGCGGCTCTATGCCATCGGCACCGAGGTGCAGGCCATCGACCTGCCGCTCTAGCTGGCGAAGAAATTGAGCTCCAGCAGCACGTTGTTGGGATCGGCGGTGAAGATCTGCTTCAGACCGATGCTGGAGAGGTCGTTGATGCGGTAATCGGCGCCGCGTGCGTCGAGCCGCGCCTTCACTTCCTCGAACGCCCCGCAGCGCAGGGCGACATGATGGATCGCGCCGGTCTCCGCCCCCGGCGCGACGTCGCGATCGAAGGCGCGCGGGCAGTCGACCGAATTGAGGTGCAGGATCGCGTTGCCCGCATGGTCATACATCCAGCGCACCTGATGCGGCGGGAGGGGCAGCGGCCCGTCGCGCTCCTCCAGACCGAGCAGCTCGGCATAGAACCGCGCGGTCTCGGCGAGGCGGTCGGTGATGATGTTCACATGGTCGAGGCGCTGGACGATCATGGGTGCATCATGCCCCGGCCGCGCGCAGGGCGCACCTCCCGAAATGCATCAGTGCGCGCCGAAGACGAGGCTGCCGAGCAGGCGGCCGGGAATGAAGGTGAAGGTCCCGGCGATTACCAGTCCGGCATAGAGCCCGGTCATCATGCCGCGATGCCGGGCGATCTGCCCGCGCCGCGCGGCCAGCACCGCGAGCGGGACGTTGATCAGCGTCCAGACGGTAAAGATATGGATGAAGCTGAACCCCGTGCCCGCAATCCCCGCTCCGGGCGTGCGGATGAAGGCCGAGGCGATCGCCGTCACCAGCATCAGCACCGCCCAGATACGCCCCAGCAGCCGGTGCGTCGCATCGCCCTTGCGCCGCAGCAGCACCACCGGGCCGAGCAGCAGTGCGGGCACCACCGTGGCAAGGTGGAGCATGATCGGCGCCGACATCGCGCGGGCCTGTGGGGTGGCCAGGCTGCCCGATCCGAAGCCACCCAGCAGCATCGACAGGATGGTCAGCGCGGCGGTGACAAGGATGGTCATGGCAATCGTTGCCTTGACGCTGATGGGCGGCGCACCTGCTGCCCGGGCGCCGGTGCTGGTGTGTGTGTGTTCGGACTGCTGGCTCATGCTTGCCTCCGTATGAGCTTGCGATTTATGGGATGCCAATGAAAAACGGACATTCCGGCACATGCTCAAGCCCCCAATTCGCGGGCTGTCGCGGACGTGCGCGGATGGTCCGCAGAGCTTCGTGAATGGACGCGCTGCGACTATCCGCGCCTGAGCGCCTGATGGCCGAAGCCGGGATCGTGGCTGCTGTTGGCGCGCTGGTGGCCGCGTTCGATCTGGTGCCGCTGGGCGCGCTGCCGCTTGGCGCGCGGCTGGCATGGTGGATCGGCGGGAGCGTTGCGGCATGGCTGGCCTTCGTTCTGTTCGCGCGGGTGGGCAAGGCGATGGCGCGACTGCTGGGCCTTGCCCCCGATTGGGGCTATCTGCTGGCGGTGCCTTTCACCACGCTGGCGGTGGCCTTTGCCGTGGCCGGCCTGACCGGCGGCACCGCGGCGATGTTCGGAGCGGGCTTTGCCGAGCTGTGGCTGATCGTGCTGGGCATCGGCGCGGGGTTCTTCCTGCTGTTCTTCGCGATCTACGCCCGTGCCGGGGAGGCGGCAGAGCCTGAGTCACCTCCCGCACCCGCACCCGAACCTGCGCCGCCGGTCCCCGGGGTCGCCGCCTCGGCGCTCCATCGCCGGCTCGATCCCGGATTCCCCCCGATCCTCGCGCTCAGCGCAGAGGATCACTATGTCCGCGTCATCGCCGAGGGGCGCAGCGCGCTGGTGCTGATGACGCTGGCCGAGTCCGCCGCGCTCATGCCCGATGGCACCGGCGCGCAGGTGCATCGCAGCTGGTGGGTGGCCCGCTCGGCGGTCACCGGACAGCAGCGCGCCGGGCGCGATGTGCGGCTGGTGCTGCAGGGCGGGCTGGCCGCGCCGGTCAGCCGCAGCCGGATTGCGGACTTGCGGGCGCTGGGCTGGATCAGCCCCTGAACATCCCTAACCCCTGAACACGACCGTGCGGTTGCCGTTCATCAGCACCCGCTCCTCCACGCACAGCCGCACGGCTTCGGCCAGCACCCGGCGCTCGATATCGCGGCCCTTGCGCACCAGGTCTTCAGGGGAATCGGCATGGGTGATGCGCTCGACATCCTGATGGATGATCGGGCCCTCATCGAGGTCGGCGGTGACGAAATGCGCGGTCGCGCCGATGATCTTCACCCCGCGTGCGTGGGCCTGATGGTAAGGCCGCGCACCCTTGAAGCCGGGCAGGAAGGAATGGTGGATGTTGATGCAGCGCCCTGCGAAATGGGCGGACTGTTCGTCCGAAAACACCTGCATATAGCGCGCCAGCACCACCAGTTTGGCGCCCGTCTCGTCCACCAGCGCGCGCAAGCTTGCCTCGGCAGCGGGCTTTGTTTCGGGGGTGACGGGGATGTGGTGGAAGGGAATGTCGCCGATATCCACCCGGATCGCGGCTTCGCGGGGATGGTTGGAGACGATCGCCACCGGATCGATGGCGAGTTCGCCCGTGCGCCAGCGATAGATCAGATCGACGAGGCAGTGATCGAACTTGCTGACGAGGATGATGGTGCGGCGCGGGCGATCCTCGGTCGCCATCTTCCAGTCCATCGCATATTCGCCCGCCAGTGCGGCGAGATCGGCGCGCAGGCCGTCGGCGGTCGAGCCGTCGGGATCGAACACCACGCGCATGAAGAAACGGTCCTCACCCCCGTTGCCCGCGCGGTCGTTGAACTGCTGCGCGTCGAGGATGTTGCACCCGCGCTCGAATAGGAAGCCGGTGACCCGCGCGGTGATGCCGGGCCGGTCGGCGCAGGCGAGGGTGAGGATCAGGGGTTGGGTCATTGCTTGCCTTCTTCGCGAAACCGCCGACGCTGCGCAATCCACCATTCGCATTGCTCCGGCGTGTAGCCGTAAAGGAGGCCTTCGCGGCGCTCGTGCTCATCAGTCCACGGGCCGTCTGACGTTTTCAGCGCCCACATCGCCTCCATGCGGTGCTCCTCCCCCGGCAAGACAAAGATAACGTGATGCCAACGATCGTCGTTCCAGCCGTTAGGCTGGAATCGGTCGAAGCGGAGAATTCGGCCTGTCGTGACGTGGCGGTCGAACATTCGGAAGTATCGCAGCAGCATCTCAGGGAAGCGTCCCTCGCCATCCATGAACCACGAGAGGGGTTTGTGCCCGGCCAGCATCAGCCCCAATTCGCGGTTGGTGTGAATGAGGTAGGGCGGCCGCTCCACCTTAACGCGCCAGCGCCGCCTCGCACTGGCTCATCAGCTCGGCGATGATATCGGCAGCGGGTTCTTCCTTGGTCACCATGCCGACCGACTGCCCGGCCATGACCGAGCCGTTCTCGACATCGCCCTCGATCACCGCGCGGCGCAGGGCACCGGCCCAGAAGTGCTCGATCTGGAGCTGCGCCTCGGCCATGTCGATCCCGCCTTCGTCGAGCAGCGCGGCGACTTCGCGCTGCTTGGCGGTGAATTGCTCGGTGCCCTTGTTCTTGAGCGCACGCACGGGGATCACCGGCAGGCGCGGGTCGACCTGCACGCTGGCGACCGCCTCGCGGGCCGAGGCGCGGAAGAAGGCCTTCTTGAAATCGGGGTGCGCGATGCTCTCGGTCGCGCAGGCGAAGCGCGTGCCGAGCTGCACGCCCGCCGCGCCCATTTCGAGGTAGGAGGCAATCGCCTCGCCGCGGCCGATGCCGCCGGCGACGATGATCAGGTGATCGGCGGCGAGCTCGGGCAGGATTTCCTGCGCCAGCACCGAGGTGGAGACCGGGCCGATATGGCCGCCCGCCTCCATCCCTTCGATCACCAGCGCGTCCGCACCCGAGCGGAGCAGCTTCTTGGCGAGCGCAAGGGTGGGCGCAAAGCAGATCACCTTGATGCCGCTCTCGTCCGCCTTGATTGCCTCGACCGAGCCCTTGGGCGGGATGCCGCCCGCGAGCACCACGTGGGTCACGCCATGCTTGCGGCACACCGCGATCAGATCGAACAGCGCCGGGTGCATGGTGATGAGGTTGACGCCGAAGGGCTTTGACGTGAGCGTCTTGGTCGCGGCGATCTCGGTGTCGAGCAGTTCGGGGGTCATCGCCCCGCAGGCGATCACGCCGAAGCCGCCCGCGTTGGAGATAGCGGCGACGAGGTTGCGCTCGCTCACCCAGCTCATCGCGCCGCACAGGATCGCGGTCTCGCAGCCGAGGAAGTCGGTGCCGCGCTTCATCAGGGCGGCGGTCTTGGGATAGGTGGTCATCGCGCGCGCCCTAGTCGGTTGTCGTTGAATAGACAATCCGCACGGCGGCGGCGGCCTGCTTGGCGAGTTCGACCGCAGCCGGCGCATCACCGGCGCGGGCCAGCGCCACGCCCATCCGGCGATAGGGCCGGGTGACGGGCTTGCCGAATATGCGAACGGTGGTGTCGCCCAGCGCCAGCGCCTCGCCGATCCCCTCGAAGGCGAAGCTGTCGCTGTCCCGGTCGGCGAGGATCACCGCCGAGGCTGCGGGGCGGGCGGCGATGCTTCCCGGCACCGGCAGGCCGAGGATGGCGCGGGCGTGGAGATCGAATTCGGTCAGATCCTGGCTGACCAGCGTCACCATCCCGGTGTCATGCGGGCGTGGGGAGAGCTCGGAGAAGATCACTTCCTCACCCTTCACAAAGAACTCGACCCCGGAGAGCCCCCAGCCGCGCCCGCCGCCTTGCAGCGCCATAACGACCTTGACGGCCATGTCCTGCGCCTTGGCGAGGGCGGCGGGCGACATCGCGGCGGGCTGCCAGCTTTCGCGGTAATCGCCGCGCTCCTGGCGGTGGCCGATCGGCGGGCAGAAGCTGATCCCGCCACAATGGCGCACGGTCAGCAGGGTGATTTCATAGTCGAAGGCGATGAACTGCTCGGCGATCACCCGAGCCCGGTCGCCGCGCATATTGGCGACCGCGTATTCCCATGCGGCTTCAAGCGCCTCGGGCCCATCGACCTTGCTCTGGCCCTTGCCCGAGGAGGACATGACCGGCTTCATCACCAAGGGATAGCCGATACGCTCCGCCACCTCGCGCACCTCGGCGAAGCTCTCGGCATAGCCGTATTGCGAGGTCACAAGCCCCAGCTCGCCTGCTGCCAGATCGCGGATCGCGTCGCGGTTCATGGTCAGCTGCGCGGCGCGGGCCGAGGGGACGATGGTGAAGCCCCCTCGCTTTTTGGCGCCTTCCAGCTCGGCCAGCATCTCGGTGCGGATCGCCTCGATCTCGGGGACGATAAGGTCGGGCTTGTGCTTCTCGGCCGCCGCCCGCAGCGCCGGGCCGTCGAGCATGGAGAACACCTCGCGCGCGTCGGCCACCTGCATCGCGGGGGCATCGTCGTAGCTGTCACAGGCGATTACCCGCGCCCCGAGGCGCTTGGCGGATATGACGAATTCTCGGCCCAGCTCGCCCGAACCGAGCAGCAGGATGGTGGCAATGTGGCTCATGGGGGCGGTTTAGCGAACCGCCCGCATGAGTCCAGTTATGCGGGCCGGCGATGCCCCGCCACGGCCACCCGCCTTCCGCCACCTGCCCTCGCCAGCACCAGACCCAGCTCCGCCTCGCGCAAGGTCCAGTCGACCGTGCATTCCACCCGCGCAAGGCCGGCGCTGGCCGAGAGCTGCGAGGTACGGGCGGACGTGTGGGCGGCAAGCCCGGCGAAGGTCTGCACCACATCCTCGGCCCATTCGCGCGCGGTGCGCAGGGTTATCTCGGGCAGCAGCACGCCGAAGCGCTCGCCGTCGAGCTGCGCGACCTCGTGTCCGGGCGTTGTCGGTGTCTGGGCCATCGTCTCGAGGAACTTGGCAAAGCCCCACAGCACCTCGTCCGCGGTGCGCTGGCCGTAGCGCAGCAGCAGCGCGCGCATCCCATCGACCGCGAAGATCGAGAGGATCTGCCCGCCGCCGCCCGCCAGATGGCGCCTGAGACTCGCGCAGAAGGCCTGCCGGTTGGCAAGGCCGGTGAGCGGATCTGTGACCGCACGGTTGTAGAGCTCGCCCTCCAGCAGCCGCAGCCGCTGCACCGAGCGCATCAGGCACAGCGCCCCGTCAGGGGTTCCGGCCGGATCGGCGGCATCATGCATCGCACGCAGGCTGATCGCAAACCAGCGGCGCGGTTGCGGCAGGTATCCGGCGGGGTCCTCGCCGGCGTTGAATGCAGCCATCGGAAACTCGATCCAGCCGGACCGCGCCTCGCCCGCGAGCACCGCGCCGACATGCTCGCCCAAGGCGGCGGCATGATCGGACTCGGCCAGATCGGTGATGTGCGGGAGCAGCAGAGTCGCGCCGAAATCAAACCCCAGTTCGGCGATATTGCCCGATGCGTGAATGATGAAACCGCGCCGGTCGAGCCTGATCACGATATCGCCGGACGATTCCTCGATCAGGCCATGCAACACGCGGCCTTCGACGTCACTTAAACCAATTTTCATACCGACAGTGCCCCAGCGGTCTAACGAAATATTCGCCAACTCGCCATTATTCATATTTAATTGGTAAT
>JBKDUW010000195.1:0-3146 GCA_046339235.1 Erythrobacteraceae bacterium
AAGGCTGAGGCCCTGCGCGCAATCGAAGAGGACGGCGCGGATGTGATCGTGCTGGGCTCCACCACCATGCACCAGTCCGCCGCCTACCTCGCCAGCGAATTGCCGGTGCCTGTGCTGAACCCGGGGCAGGTTGCCTACAAGAACCTCGAAACCCTGATCGAACTGGGGCTGACCCATTCGAAGAAGGCCTTCCCGGCACCCGAAGTGCCGATGCACGACAATATCCGAAAGGGCTGGTACTGATGAGTGAAAGCTGGAGCGAGGGTGGCCCTGGCCAGACGCCGCTGCCCTATCCCGTCTATGTCGATATCGTCACCAAGCGTTATTTCGACGGGGTCGACAACAAGCACATGGACCAGGTGCTCGATTGCTTCACGGCCGATGCTGTGCTGACCGAAGTGACCAGCAACACTGTCCATCAGGGCCGCGAGGCGATCCGGGCGATGTTCGTCAGACTGTTCGTCGATTTCGAGAGCATCTGGCACGGCAATTTCGTCCACACCGCCGATCCTGAAACTAATGCGATCTGCAGCCAGTTCACGGTGCTGATCACCCCCAACGGCGGTGATGAACTGCGCTATGAGAACTGCAACCGCTTCTACATGAAGGACCGGCTGTTCCACCGCGTCTATGTCTACATGTCGGGTGACAACCTGCTGAAGGAAGGGGGCGCCTGATGCAGTACGAACCCGTCATGACCCGCGCCGAGCTGATCGATTTCGCGCTGAACAAATACTTCGCCCGGGTCGATGCCAAGGACATGGAAGGCGCGCTGTCGTGCTTCCATGATACCGCATTGTTTTGTGTGCAGACCGCCTTCACCCGCCATAGCGGCAAGGCCGAGATCCGCCGCATGTTCGAGGATTTCTTCGGCGCTTACGAGACCATCATTCACCGCGATTTCACTTGCACGGTGGACGAAGCCAATGGCCGCATCACCGCCAGCTTCACCGCTGAGCTGCACGATGCCGCTGGCAATGTGACGCTGCTCACCAACACCAATTTCTGGCGGCTACGTGATGGCCCGGAAGGCCCCAAGTTCCAGGAAGTCTATGTCTACATGAGCGGGGCCAACGTCCTCGTCTGATCTGCCACCTCTCGTTTCCTTTCAGGAGAGCCGTTCCATGAATATCCGTCTTGCTCTTGCCTCTGGCGCGGCTCTTGGCGCCATCGCCCTGTCCGCGCCCGCGATCGCCCAGAATGCCCCGGCCGCCGATCCGGCTGCCGAAGAAGACAACGCCATCATCGTCACCGCCCGCCGCCAGTCGGAAAGCGTCGCCGATGTGCCCGCCGCGATCACCGTGTTCGGGGCCGAGGCGCTCGCCAAGACCGGCGTGCAGCGCGCCGACGACTTTATCCAGTTGACCCCGGGCGTGACGATCGTCACCGGCACCGCCGAAGCGGGCGACACCCAGATCAATATCCGCGGCATCAACGGTGCGCGCGATGCGGAAAGCTCGGTCGCGCTGGTGGTCGACGGCATCCTCAAGACCAACACCGCCCAGCTCAACCAGAACCAGGGCACGATGCGGCAGGTGGAAATCCTGAAGGGCCCGCAGGGCGCGCTCTATGGCCGCAACGCGGCCGCCGGCGCGATCGTGATCCAGACCGTCAAGCCGGGCGACACGCTCGAAGGCGGGGTCACGCTGCGCGCTGCGCAGGACAGCACCTACCTTGCCACCGGCTATGTCTCCGTGCCGGTGGGCGAGAGCGCCGGCTTCGTGCTGTCGGGCAACTATGCGACCACCGACGGCTTCTTCCGCAACCGCTTCCTCGACAATTCCAAGACCATCGACGATCAGGAAATCTGGTCGGTCGACGGGCGCTTCGTGGCCGAACTCGGCCCCAATACCGAGCTCGATGTGAAGGCCCGCTATGCCGACCTCACTGGCGCCTCGATCAACTTCAACGCCAGCTTCCACCTGCCCAACTTCGCGGGCGTGGACCCGGCCTTCTTCGAGGACGTCAACACCCACCCGTTCGGCTTCTATTCGAACATCCGTCCGACCAACGACCAGACCACCTTCGAAGCCTCGGCCAAGATCGAGCATGACTTCGACAGCGTCACGCTGACGGCCTGGGCGCTCTACAGCGATGTCGACCAGTCGCTGACCGCCGACGGCACCTCGGCCGACTTCGCGCGCTTCACCTTCCCGGGCGCAACCCCGGCCTCGGTCGCCGCGTCGAACGCCTGTTTCGCCTCGACCGCGGCGCTGACCGGCTACCCACTCAACGCGCCGACCTTCATCGGCCAGATCCCGGTGCCGTTCATCTTCGCGCCCGCCAACGGCTCGACCTTCGGCCCCTACAGCCCGACCACCTGCGACGGCACCCAGTTCCAGATCCGCGAGCAGAGCGACATCAGCGCCGAAATCCGCCTCGCCTCGAACGGCGACGGGCCGTTCAACTGGCAGGTCGGCGCCTACTACCTGCACATCGACCGTGAAGTCGGCGTCAGTCTCGGCGCGGATCTCGGGCAGGGCGTGACCCGCCAGCTCTACAACGCGCCGGGCTCGTCCAACCCGACCACCCAGCTCTACAACGACTCCTTCACAACCGATGTCTACGCGCTGTTCGCGGCGGCCGACTTCGACGTCAGCGACCGCTTCAACATCTCCGTTGCGGGCCGTTACGACATCGAGGATCGCAGCGTCAGCAGCCTCGTGCCGACGGTGCGCGATCCCTTCACCGGCGGGCCGATCAACCCCGGCCAGCAGGTCGTGAACGGGGTGGTCCAAGCGATCCCCGACCAGTCGCAGACCTTCAAGCAGTTCCAGCCCAAGATCTCGCTGCGCTACGAACTGGCCGACAGCGCCAACCTCTATGCCAACTGGGGGATCGGCTTCAAATCGGGCGGGTTCAACAACCAGGGTTCGGCAGCGATCGTCGATCAGGCGTTCAACCAGTTTATCGGCACCAACGTGCTGATCAACGACCAGTACCGCAAGGAAGTCTCGAGCGCCTTCGAAGCGGGGATCAAGGGCAGCCTGCTCGATGGCCGCATCACCTATGATCTGGCCGGCTACTCCACCACCATCGAGGACATGCAGTTCTTCGAATTCTTCGTCAGCGGCTCGGGCTGGAGTTCGGCGTCAAGTTCTAACGGGCCCCGGGCTCGCGCATAACGGCGGCGACGGGCAATGCCC
>JBKDUW010000196.1:0-6472 GCA_046339235.1 Erythrobacteraceae bacterium
CCACACCCGCGCCGGTCATGATGTTGATGCCCTGCTTGCGCAGCGATTTTTCGAGGAAGGTCGAAACGTCGGCGTCCTCCACCGGCACGATCCGGTCGAGCATTTCGACCACGGTCACTTCGGAGCCGAGATCATTGTAGAAGCTGGCAAACTCGATGCCGATTGCGCCCGATCCGATCACCAGCAGCTTGGCCGGGAGTTCGGCGGGGGTCATGGCATGGCGATAGGTCCACATGCGCTTTCCGTCAGCAGGTGCGAAGGGCAGATCGCGGGCGCGCGCACCAGTGGCGACGATGACGTACTTCGCGGTGAGTTGCTCCTCGCCCTTCTCGCCTTTTACCGTGAGCGACGTCGCGCCGGTCAGCCGCCCTTCGCCCATGTGAACGACGATCTTGTTCTTCTTCATCAGGTGGCCGATGCCCTGATTGAGCTGCTTGGCGACCCCGCGGCTGCGCTTGACGATCGCGGCCAAATCCGCCTCGATCCCCTGCGCGACAAGGCCGTAATCGCCCGCGTGTTGCATACAATAAAAAATCTCGGCCGAGCGCAGCATCGCCTTGGTCGGGATCCAGCCCCAGTTGAGGCAGATTCCGCCGAGGTTCTCGCGCTCAACGATGGCGGTTTTCAGCCCGAGCTGCGAGCAGCGGATCGCCGCAACATAGCCGCCGGGGCCGGAGCCCAATACGATCACGTCATAGTCATTTGCCATTGGTATTATCCTAGGGAAGGAGCAGTGTCGGCTTGCCAGCGAGCGCCCGCGGGCGGCCGTCCTCGCCGATCAGCACGAATTTGAAGGTGCCCTTGGCGACCATGATGGTCGCCTCGCTATTACGCTCGCGCGCGACGGCTTCGGCGGCGATGGTGAGCGAGGTGGTCCCGGTGGCGACACAGTCGCAATAGACGCTGAGTTCGTCGCCCACCGCCATCGCGCCAGGAAAGGTGAAGTCGGTCGCGGAGACCACCACCGCCTTGCTCTGTCCCAGGCGGCTCGCCAGCGACCCCGCGCCCAGCGCCATCTGCGCCATCAACCACCCGCCAAACACCCCGCCATAGGGGTTGGTGTCGGCCGGCATCGCGGTGACGCGGATTTGGGGCTGTCTTTCGATCAATTGCCTATCCCGCGACCATTTCCAGGTATTGCGTCACGACCCACCCCTGACGGCACGATCCGCGGTAGGGTTGCGCCGTCTCGACCGGCGATCCGACGCCGCAATCTTGCGCTTCGTCACCGGGCTTGGCATAGACCACGCCGCTCCACTCGCCATCGCTCTCGCAGACGTATACGCCCTGACCCGGTTCGAGCCGGTCGCGCTCCTTGGTCAATCCGCTCGGAGCATCGCGGACCGAGAGAAAGCCCACATCCTGTCCGTCGAGCTTCGCAACCTTGGCAAAGGAGCCGCAAACATCGATTTCGGGGCCATCGCTACCGACCATGATCGGTTTGGGGATCGGGCCATCGTAGACCACCTCGGCTCCGCCCGCGATGTCACCCGAAGGACTCATGGTCGATGCATTTTCAGCAGCCGGGTGGCTGGGTGCCTCAGCAGGATTGTCGCTGGCAGGCTGCGAACATGCCGCGAGGCTTGCGATAAGCAGAGATGCAAAAGCCTTTTTCATCGGCAGTCTCCCGAAAGTAGCGTCGATTACACCACCAGCCCCATCGGGTTCTCGCACAGCTGCTTGATCGCCTCCATCAGCTGCGCGCCGTCAGCGCCGTCGATGGCGCGGTGGTCGAAGCTTCCCGAAGCGTGGAGCACGGTTGCGACCTTGATCTCGCCATCGACCACATAGGGCGACTGCTGCCCTGCCCCGACCGCGAGGATCATGCCCTGCGGCGGGTTGATCACCGCGTCGAACTGCTTGATCCCGAACATGCCGAGGTTCGAAAGACTCGCGGTGCCGCCTTGGTATTCGTGCGGCACCAGCTTGCCATTACGCGCCTTGCCCGCGAGGGTCTTCATCTCGGTCGAGATCGCGGCCAAGCCCTTGGTGTCGGCATGGGTGATCACCGGCGTGATCAGGCCCGAGGGCGCGGCCACCGCCACCGAGATATCGGCGCGGCTATAACGGCGCAAAGTGTCGCCGTGGTAGCTGACATTGCACTGCGGCACGCGGATCAGCGCGCGGGCAAGCGCCTTGATGAGCAGGTCGTTGACCGAGAGCTTCACGCCGTCGGGCTCAAGCGACTTGTTCAATTGCGCGCGCAGTTCGAGCAGCGGATCGAGCCGGATGTCGATCGTGAGGTAGAAGTGCGGGACCGTCTGCTTGCTCTCGGTGAGGCGGCGGGCGATGACCTTGCGGACGCCTGAGAGCTTTTCCTCGGCAAAGGGCGCGCCGCCTTCGATGGCGGGAGCGGGTGTCGGAGCGGGAGCGGGAGTCGCTGCTGCCGTTGCTGCCGGAGCCGGCGCTGCCGCGACACCAGGAGTGAAGCCCTCGACATCCACCTTTACGATCCGGCCATTGGGGCCAGTGCCTTGGACCAGCGCCAGATCGATCCCCTTGTCCGCCGCAATCCGCTTGGCCAGCGGCGAGGCGATCACACGCGCGCCCGAAGCCACCACGGGAGCGGGCGCAGGTGCCGGTGCGGGAGCCGCAGCTTGTGCGGGAGCCGCAGCGACCGAACCGCCGCCCGCCACAATCGCGGCCTCGACGTCTTCCTTGGTGATCTTGCCCTTGGGGCCGGTGCCGGTGACACTCGCCAGATCGATCCCATTCACCTCGGCGAGCTTCTTGGCGCTCGGCGTCGCAGCGGGGCCATCGGCGGCAGGGGCCGGAGCAGCCGCAGCGGGCGCTGCATCAGGCGCAGGCGCCGCTTCCTCGCCTTCCACCGTAAGCCGCGCGATGACCGCGCCAACCTTCACGTTCTCGCTGCCCTCGGGCACCAGAATCTCGACAATCACGCCTTCGTCGACTGCCTCGAATTCCATCGTCGCCTTGTCGCTTTCGATCTCGGCCATGATATCGCCCGAGGCCACCGTGTCGCCGACCTTGACCAGCCAGCGCGCAAGCGTGCCTTCCTCCATGGTGGGCGACAAAGCCGGCATCCTGATTTCCAAGGCCATGATCCGCGAACCTCCCGTAAACGATCCCTTGCTGCTTTCTCTGGCCAATTCCCTTTGCTCGGGCAAGGCCCAGAATGCCTGATGGGCGGCCGGACTTGCCAATCCATACGAATGCATTGATACCCCGCCGTGTAACGGGGCTGAGACAATGCGTACATTCCTGGTCATTATCGACGAAAGCGAAGAGGCGCTGTCAGCGCTGCGCTATGCCGCGCGCCGGGCGGCGGCGGTGGGCGGCGCAGTGCATTTGCTGGCACTGGTCGCCCAGCAGAACTTCAGTGCATTTGGTGCGGTGCAGGCAACAATCGAGGCCGAAGCGCGTGACCGTGCGGAAATGCTCGCGCACGGCGTCGCGGGCAATCTGCTCGCGGAAAGCGGGATCATGCCGACCATCTCGGTCAAGATCGGCAACGGCCAGAAGATCGTCAGCGAATTCCTCGCCGAACACGAAGAGGTCGCCGCGCTGGTGCTGGGCGCGGCCAAGGGCGCGGCCCCCGGCCCGCTGGTGACGCACTTCTCGGCTGCGGCGGGCACCCTGCCCTGCCCGCTCTACATCATCCCCGCCGATTACGACGAGACCGGGCACGCGCTCCACACCTGATGTGCTACTTCTTGCGACCCTGATGCCGGATATTGCCCGGACGCCCGCGCTGGCCGACCATGAACTTACCGGCCTTCTTGGGCGGCCCGCCCGCGCCGCGGTGTTTGCCGTCAGGGCGCACCCCGCGCGGTTCGATCACGCCGGGCTTGACATCGGGCAAGGCAAATTTGAGCGCACCGGTGAGCGGATTGGACTCTGCCAAACGCAGCTTCAAACGGTCGCCGCTGGCATAGGTGGTGCCGCTGTCGCTCCCCACCAGCGCTTGGGCTGCTTCGTCATAGCGGAAATACTCGTTGCCGAGCGTCGAGATCGGAACAAGGCCGTCCCCACCAAGGCCAACGATGGTGGCAAAGAAGCCGAAGCTCTGCACCCCGGTGATGCGCGTGTCGAACACCTCGCCGACGCGGGCCGAGAGCCATGCCGCGACATAGCGATCGATGGTGTCGCGCTCGGCCTCCATCGCGCGCCGTTCGGTCTGGCTGATCGCGTCGCTGACCTGTTGCAGGCTCGCCCGGTCGCGGTCTGACAGGCCGGTGGTGGGCGGCAGCGATCCCGGCGGTGCGGGCTGTTCGAGCTTGTAGGCATCCACCAACGCGCGGTGGACCAACAAGTCGGCATAGCGACGGATCGGCGAGGTGAAGTGCGCGTAGGAACCAAGCGAAAGCCCGAAATGCCCGGCATTGGCGGGGCCATAATAGGCCTGCGTCTGGCTGCGCAGCACCGCCTCCATCACCAGCGCCTTTTCGGCCTCGTCGGTGACGTCCTTGAGCATCCGGTTGAACAGGCCCGGCGTTACCACCTGCCCCAGTGCCAGCTTCTTGCCCATCGTGGCGAGATAATCGCGCAGCGCGATCAGCTTCTCGCGGCTCGGCGGTTCGTGGACACGGTAGACGACCGGCGCAGTCTTCGCCTCCAGTGCCTTGGCCGCCGCGACATTGGCGGCGATCATGAAATCCTCGACCACGCGGTGCGCATCGAGCCTTTCGCGGATCGCGATTTCGGCGATCTGGCCCTTTTCATTGAGCACCACGCGGCGCTCGGGCAGTTCGAGTTCGAGGGGATCGCGGGTATGGCGCGCGGCGGACAGCGCCTTCCATGCCTCCCAGAGGTGCGCGAGATATTCGGGCGGGCTGCCGCTATCGACGGCCGTCTGCGCATCCTCGTAAGCGATGTTGTGTGCAATCCGCACCAAGGCGCGGGTGAAGCGGAAGCTCGAAACCTTGCCGTCGCCGTTGATGTGCAGGTGACAGGCCAAAGCGGCGCGGTCGACGCCCTCTTTCAGCGAGCAGACATCGGCCGAGAGCACCTCGGGCAGCATCGGCACCACGCGGTCGGGGAAATAGACTGAGTTGCCGCGCTTCCTCGCCTCGCGGTCGAGATGGCTACCGGGGCGGACGTAGAAGCTGACATCGGCAATCGCGACCACCGCGTTGAACCCGCCCTGCCCGTCGAGCTCGGCCCAGATCGCGTCATCGTGATCACGCGCGTCAGCCGGATCGATCGCGACGATTGGTAGGTGGCGCAGGTCTTCGCGGGTCTTTTCGGAGAGCTTCAATTTGGCCGAGCGCGGGGCTTCCTCAAGCGTTTCTTCGGGAAAAACGTTCGGGATGCCGTGTTTGGCAATCGCGATCAGGCTGAAGCTGCGCGGCGCGAGCGGATCGCCGATCACTTCGATCACCTTGACGCCCGCACGCTCGGAACGGCCGACCCGCTCGGCAATCACAAGCTGTCCCGCCTCGGCCTCGCCGCGATCTGCGATGGGCGCGGATTGGCGCACGCGCTTGTCGACCGGGGCGAGCCACGCCTTGCCGGTCTTGTCGATCTCGACCACGCCCAGCAGGCCTTCGGTGCGCGAGGGCAGCTTTTTCATGGGGTGCGCAATCCAGCCCGTGGGCGTCTCCTCGGTGCGGGCGAGGATACGGTCGCCGCGCTTCAAGGCAGGCTGGCGCTTTACCCCGGGGCGCGGGCGCGGTTCGCGGATGGTGATGCGCGGCGGCTTGCCGGGCGCTTCGGGATCCCAATTGTCGGGCTCGGCGATAAGGTCGCCCTCGTCCACCCCAACAATCGTGAGCGTCGTGACCTTGGGCACCCCGCCCATGCGGTGGAAGGCGCTCTTCTTGCCGTCGATGAGGCCTTCCTCGGCCATGTCCTTGAGCAGCGACTTCAATTTAATCTTCTCCTGCCCCTTTAGCCCGAAGGCCTTGGCGATCTCACGCTTGCCGGCGGGAATGTCGGAGGACTGGATGAAGTCGAGGACCTGTTGCGCGCTCGGCATACCTTGCGGGAGTTGGGGAGGTTTGGGCATAGGAAAGCCCTAAACCAAGTGTTTCGTCATTGCGAGCCGCAGGTGGAAGCGAAACTGGCCAAAGGCCAACCAATCCATGGACAGGTGTGGTCCGCAGGCGCGAGGTCGGATCATGGATTGCCGCGGCCCATACGGGCCTCGCAATGACAAAGGCCTATTCCTTCGCCACCGGCTCGAACGCCCCGCCCGGAACCGCGCTGGCGACAGGCGAGCAGTAAGCGCCCGCGCAAGCCGACACGCCGAACAGCCAGTCATCGCCGCGCAGCTTCTTGACGTGGCTCAACTCGCGCGCCTCGGCTGCTGCGGCAATGTTGGCGGCCTGCGGTCCGTCGATAGTGACGAGCGCTGTGTCCTTGCCCCATTCGGGCGCATCGGTCGCGCGGGCGGCGACTTCGTAGAGCGAGGCACCGGGCACCGCTTTCCACTTGATCTCGGTATCCACCCGCACTGCCGCATCCACCGTCACCTTGGGCGGCATCGGCGCGCGGGCGAGCGCGTCCAGGG
>JBKDUW010000197.1:0-4079 GCA_046339235.1 Erythrobacteraceae bacterium
CCTGCCTCTTCCGCCAGCATCCAGCCCGTCTTTCGCTCCGCACCAGAAAGCAGGCCCTTGATGAAATGTCCTGCCGATATGCGCGTTTCCAGCCGACCCAGCGCAGGGCCAATCTGCACCTGCAAACCGTCCAGTGCGTCCTTCCATTCAACAACCGTACCTGCCCAATCCCCGACCAGCATGATCTCAACCTCCGCCATTCGCGGCAGAGTGAACCAAATTTTCAACTCATATGCAACTGTAGTACTAGAGCGCCAGCTCGAACAAGCGCGAGCAGAAGGCGCAATCGACCACAACAACACCGTCCTCATTGCGCATCGCTTGCTGCTCCTCGGGAGGGAAGCGGGCGATGATCGTCGCGTAGTGCTCGTTACTGCAACGGCAGCCGCGCGATAACCCCGCCCCGGCCAGCACCCGCACCTCGTCCTCCTCGTGGAACAAGCGCCAGACAATCCCTTCAAGCGACAGCGCGGAATCGAGCAGTTCCTCGTGGCTGATGGTGCCCGCCAGCACCGCGACATGCTCCCAATCGGGATGGTCGAGACGGACATGCAGCCGCTCGCGCCCCTCCTCGCCATCGGCAAGATGCTGCACCAGCAGTCCCGCCGCCATCCGCCCGCCCGCGCCCGCGCGGCTGGCGACGCGGATGAGCGTCGGAATCTGCTCCGACTGACTGAAATAGGCCTCGCAAGCCTCGGCCAGACTGTCGCCTTCGAGCGGCACGATGCCCTGATAGCGCTGGCGCCCTTCGGTCTCGAAGGTGATCGTGATGTACCCCTCCCCGAAAAGCGCCGAGAGTGTCGGATTGGCGCCAAGCCGCGCCAGCCGCTCGCCATTGAAATCGCAGTAGCCGCGCACCGCGCCGGCGCGGTAATCGCACACCAGCAGGCTGACGATCCCGTCATTGGTCTGTGCCTGCAGGGTCATTTGCGCTTGCTCGCCCTTGAGCAACCCGCCCATCAGCGCGCCCAGCACCAGCGCCTCGCCGAGCAAGTGTGTGATCGGGGCGGGATAATCATGCGCCGAGAGCACCTGTTCAAGCACGCCCTCCAACCGGACAACACGCCCACGCGCGTTGCGTCCGGGCAGAGTGAATCCCATGATCTGGTCGGAGAAGGTTTCAGTCATGTCAGCCATGCGGGGCCATATGGGGATTGTTCGAGGCGGGCGAAAGCCCCCCCGCGCGCACAGCCCGCGATCAGCTCAGGTGCCAAGCAGGCCAAAACTCCACAGCAGCACCGATTTCTGCGCGTGGATGCGGTTTTCCGCCTCGTCGAACACCACCGATCGCGGACCTTCGAACACATCCTCGCTGACTTCTTCGCCGACATGCGCGGGCAGGCAATGCAGAAACAAGGCATCGGCCTTGGCCAAGGCGATCAGCGCAGCGTTGACCTGATAGGGCGCCATCGCCGCCAGCTTGTTCTGGGCGTGCTCCTGCCCCATCGAAACCCAGGTGTCGGTCACAAGCACATCGGCCCCGCGTGCGGCCGCCTGCGCATCCTGCGTCAGCGTCACCATCGCCCCACCAGCGCGCGCCAGTTCCACGAAGGCTGGATCAGGCTCATACCCCGCAGGCGTTGCCACCCGCACATTGAACTTGAACAGCCCGGCCGCCTCGAGGATCGAGTGCAGGACGTTGTTCCCGTCCCCGAACCAAGCAACCTCGAGGCCGGGCAGCGCCTTGCCGTGCTCGATCACGGTGAGCAGGTCAGCGACGATCTGGCACGGGTGCGACTTGTCGGTCAGCCCGTTGATCACCGGCACCGTGGCATGGCGCGCCATTTCTGCGATCTTGGCGTGATCGTCAGTACGCAGCATGATGCCGTCGATCATCCGGCTCAGCACCCGTGCGGTATCGGCAATGGTCTCCCCCCGCCCCAGCTGGCTCGAGCCCGCCTCAAGGATCAGCACCGATCCGCCAAGCTGGCGCATGGCGATGTCGAAACTGACGCGGGTGCGGGTCGAGTTCTTCTCGAACACCAGCGCCAGCACCCGGCCCGCGAGCGGCGCATCGGCATCCACCGCGCCTTTGGGTAGACCCGCGCGCGCCGCCTTGCGATCGATCGCGTCGTTGATCATCGCCGCGACGTCATCACCCCCGGCATCCGCGAGATCGATGAAGTGACGATAGCCCCCCTCGGCAGCAGTCATGCCGGTTCAGGCACTTTGAAGCTCGCCGCGCCAGCCGACAGCTTGTCGAAGAACTCGTCGATCTCGGCGTCGCCGATCACCAGTGGCGGGATGATCCGGATGGTGTTGTCGCCCGCCGCCACCGTCAGCAGTTGGTGATGATCGCGCAGGTGGACGTAGAACGGGCGGCTTTCCATCTTCATCTTGAGGCCGAGCATCAGGCCCTTACCGCGCACCAGCTCGAACAGCTCGGGATAATTCCCGATGAACTGTTCAAGACCCTTGCGCAGTCGCTCGCCCTTCTCACGCACCGACGCGAGGAATTCCTTGTTGGCAACGGCTTCCATGACCGCGGTGCCGGCCGCCATGGCCAGCGGGTTGCCGCCATAGGTCGATCCGTGGGCGCCGATGGTCATGCCGCGCGCGGCCTTTTCGGTGGCGATGCAGGCACCGAGCGGAAAACCGCCGCCGATGCCCTTGGCAGTTGCCATGATGTCGGGTGTGATCCCGTAGTGTTCATAGGCGTAAAGCTCGCCGGTGCGCGCGACCCCGCACTGTACTTCGTCGAGGATCAGCATCAGACCATGCTCATCCGCGAGCGCGCGCAGGCCAGCTATGAATTCCTGAGAGGCGGGACGGATCCCGCCCTCGCCCTGTATAGGCTCGACGAGGAAGCCAGCGGTGTGCGGCCCGATCAGCGCCTTGGCGGCCTCAAGATCGTCGAACGGCGAATACTTGAACCCCTCGAGCAGCGGCGAAAAGCCGTGGTGCATCTTGGTCTGGTTCGAGGCGCTGATCGTCGCCATCGTGAGGCCGTGGAAGGCGTTGTGGAAGGTGATGATCTCGAACCGGCTGGCATCGCCCGCCTCGCCCGCATTCTGGTGATAGGCGCGCGCAGCCTTGATTGCGCACTCCACCGCTTCGGCGCCCGAATTGGTGAAGAACACCGTATCGCCGAAGGTGGAGTCGACCAGCTTCTGTGCGAGCTTCTCACCATGCGGGCTGCCGTAGAGGTTTGACACGTGCATCAGAGTCGCCGCTTGGGCCTGGATCGCTCCGATCAGGCCTTCATGCGAATGGCCCAGCAGATTGACCGCGATGCCGCTGGCGAAATCGAGATAGCGGGTGCCGTCCTCGTCGATCAGGTGGCAGTGCTCGCCGCGCACCGGCCGCACACCGCAACGCGGATAGACGGGCATGAGCGGGGTGATCGACATCGGCATTTTCCTGATTCGTGAAAGGGTTTGGCGAAACGCAAATGGCGGCCCCGCAACAGAGCCGCCACCTGCAATCCATTAATCTTGCCGGCTTCCCGCGTCAAATCGCGAAAGGCCGGAAACGTGCTGTCAGTCCGCCGCCGGAGTGAGGTTGACGGCGGAATGCTTCCCGCGCCGATCGACTTCGAGATCGAACTCGAACCGCTCACCTTCGTTGATGGTGGACAGACCTGAACGTTCCACCGCACTGATGTGCACGAACGCATCGGGCTGGCCGTCATCACGGACGAGGAAACCGAAGCCCTTCATCGCGTTGAAGAACTTGACCGTGCCCTTGGTCCGCTCGCCGGTCAGCTCGCGCTGCGGGGCCGCAGGCTTCTGCGGGGCAGCGATCACGTCACCAACGACCTGTAGGTCCTGTGCCGACACCTTGCCGCCGCGATCCACCAGATTGTACTGAAGCTCCTGCCCTTCGGCGAGACCTTCAAGTCCGGCACGCTCTACCGCGCTGATGTGGACGAAGACGTCTTCGCCGCCAGCTTCCTGCTGGATAAAGCCGAAGCCTTTCTGGGCGTTGAAGAACTTGACGATGCCCTTGCCGGTGCCGACAACCTGCGCGGGCATGCGGCTGAAACCGCCGCCGCCGCCAGCGCCGCCGCCCGGGCCACCGGGGCCACGCGGACCGCCGCCGCCAGGGCTGCGCGGGCCGCCGCCGAAGCGATCACCGCC
>JBKDUW010000198.1:0-14052 GCA_046339235.1 Erythrobacteraceae bacterium
CCACGGGCTGGCCGAACTGGGTGCGTTCCTTGGTGTATTTGATCGCTTCGTCGAGGCACCTTTGCGCGCCGCCGAGCGAACAGGCGCCGATGTTCAACCGCCCGCCATCCAGCCCCATCATCGCGATGCGGAAGCCTTCGCCTTCGCCGCCCACGAGGTTCTCCACCGGCACGCGCACGTCCTCGAGGATCAGCTGCGCGGTCGGCTGCGAGTGCCAGCCGAGCTTCTTTTCCTGCGCGCCGAAGCTGACGCCGGGCATGTCCTTGTCGATCACCACGCAGGAAATACCCTTGGGCCCATCCTCACCGGTGCGCACCATCACGACGTAGATCTCGTTCGCGCCCGCGCCCGAGATGAACTGCTTGGTGCCGTTGAGGACGTAGACATCGCCATCCCGCCGCGCGGTTGTGCGCAGCGCGCTCGCATCCGATCCGCTTGAAGGTTCGGTCAGGCAATAGCTGGCGATCTTTTCCATGGTGACGAGATCGGGAAGATACTTCGCCTTGACCGCCTCCCCCCCGAAGCGGTCGATCATCCAGGCGGCCATGTTGTGGATCGAGATGAAGGCGGATGTAGAGGGGCAGCCATAGGCCATCGCCTCCATGATCAGCGCCGCCTCGAGCCGCCCCAGCCCGATCCCGCCCGAAGCCTCAGACACATAGATAGCGCCAAAGCCCAGTTCGGCGCTTCGCTGGATCGTCTCACGCGGGAAGATGTGCTTCTCATCCCATTCGGCGGCGTGGGGTGTGATCTGGTCGGCGGTGAATCGCTGGGCGACCTCGCGGATCGCAAGCTGATCATCGGTGAGCTGGAATTGTCCGTGCATGGGCCAGTGCTCTAACGGGGTTTGCAGGGTTGGAAAAGGCTGGCGCGCCAAGAAGGCTTGCGGTTTTTGCTAGGCGGGCTGAGATTTTCGGAACCCAACTGGGCTGCGCGCGCGTATCTGGCAGCATGAGCCGCTCCGCCGCAAGCCTGATCCTCGTCTACAACGCCGATAGCGGGCTGCCTAATGCGGTGAAGGATGCGGTGTGGAAGGTGGTGCGGCCGGCGACCTATCCGTGCTCGCTTTGCGCGCTGACTTATGGCTGGGTGAGCATGCACGGGCGCTGGCGGCGGTTCCTTGGACAATTGCCGCAGACCAAGGTGTTCCACCACCGCGATGACTTTGCGATCGCCTTCCCCGGCTTGCAGTTGGCCCTGCCCGCGATCCTGCTGGCCGAGTCGGGGGGCGAGCCGCAGGTTCTGGTGAGCGCGGCGGAGCTCGATGCCATGCCCGATTGCGATGCGCTGATCGCGCTGGTTGCGGCGCGGCTGGCCCCGCCTCACTCCTGAGCGGGCGCGGCGATCCGGTCTTTCCAGACCAGCCGGCAGCGATCGGCCTTGCCCGCTGCGGCTGCGGCAGCGTACCGCTCGGCGCTCGGCGCAAGGCGGCGGATCAGGATGATGCCCTTCGCGCTCGGGCTGACAAGCGCGCCCTCCCCGGCCGGGCTGCCGGGCGGCAGCAAGCGCACCGCCGCCACCTCTCCGGTCCCTCTGAGTGTCGCGAAATTGTCGGTCTGCGCGGCAAAGAACGACAGCGACTGGTAATCCGGCCAATCCCCCATCTCGACCAACAGCTGCATCCCCGGATTGCTGAGATCATAGCGGCACAGAGCATAATAGAGATCGGGCGAGGAGCGCACCACTTGCTGGGTCTGCGGGGTAACGCGCTCGGGATTGGTGAAGCGGTGGAGCGCCACGCCGCGCTGCGCCAGTGTGCTCATTGCCTGCCCCATGATTACGGTGGGCGCGAAATGGAGCGCGGCCATGTGCATCCCTGCCGCGCAAAGCACCGCAACCAAAATGGGGCCGAGCCAGCGCTTCATGGCGCATCTCCGCAGGTCAGTCGCTCGATCCGGGGCGGGACGAGCGCAGTCGTGGGGGTCTCGATCACTGCGGGTTCGGGCATATAGAGCCGCAGCGTGAGATCGAAGGTCGCGGCGTTACGGCTCGAAATCCAATGGTCTGCACCTTCGGGCCGCTGCGCTGCGATCACCGCCTCCCACGCCCCGGCCCCTGCACGGCTCGCATCGATGCTGAGCGCGCCATCGCTGTTGGCAGGCAGCATGCTCGCGCCATCATAAAGCGTCACGGACCACCACCCCGCCGGCATCGCGCCGCCCGAAAGGCGATAGGTGCAGGCCTCGCGCAAGGGTTCGCCATCTTCATCGGTAGCGCGGGTGAAATAGACCGCCTCGCTCTTGGCCAGTGCCAGCAAGCCATAGCGGGCAACCCGCGCGCGGGTGTAGGGATCGGCGGCCTCGGATCCGATCGCAAAGTCGCTCCGCCAGCCGCGCACATCGACATTGCCGAACGCCATTGTGTTCGCGCCGGGCATCAGACCCGCCATCCACAGCGCGCTCCCAAGCCCGATAGCGCTGCCGGCCCCCGCCGCCAGCAGATAGGCCAGAAACCGCCACATCAGTCCGGCACCACTGCTTCGGCCTCGATCTCGACCTTCCATTCCGGGCGGCACAACCACGCCACGCCGGCCATGGTCGCCGCGGGGCTCGCCGTGCCGAAATACAGCGCGTGAACTGCGCCAACCGCGTCCTGATCCTCGGGGTGGGTCAAGAGCATCCGGGTGCGCACCACATCGGCCGGACTGCCGCCCAGCTCCGCGATCGCGGCGAGGATGATGGCGCAGCACCGCGCAGCCTGCTCGGCCGCGCCGCCCGGGGTGGTGGAGCCATCAGGCTCGACCGGCCCCGTGCCAGCAACGATGATCCGGTTGCCCTCGCGCACCGCACGCGAAAAGCCGAAGGTGGCTTCGAAGGGAGAGCCCGAGGTCGTCCGGCTCCGCCCCGTGTTCGCACTGCTCATCCGCAGGTGATTTCGACGATCTTCATCTTGTCGTCATAGCGCACATTCACGCGGTCCTGACGCATGTCCATTGTCCAGGCCGCATTGGGCGGCCCCCAGCGCAGGGTGCGCGCGCTGGCATCCTTGAGGATCGCCTCGCCCATCGACTGGGTTGCATCATGGCCGATGTGATATTGGGCAGGCGCAGCGTTGCAGACCATCGGGACGGACGGCGGCGGGACCGCCTCGGCGCGGTCGGGAGCCGAATCGCCGACATTCACCACGCATCCGGCCAGCGCCAGTGCTACGATCCCCATCAGGCCTTCGCGCTTCATCACCATCTCCCCTTTTGTCTTGTGGGTCGCCAAATGTACTCCTGCGACCGCAAGGCTATCAGCCTGCGCGGCACATTTGAAGCGGCAAGGCGCGCAATTTTGGGGTCAGCCCTTGTGCTTATCGAGTTCGTCGCCCGACACCGTCACCACGTGCAGCAGATTGGTCGCGCCCGGCGTTCCGAACGGCACGCCTGCAAGCACGATCAGCCTGGCACCCGCCTCGCTGAAGCCGTGGCGCAGCGCCATGCGCTTGCCCTTGCCGATCATCTCTTCAAAGCTGCCGATATCCTTGGTCGCCACCGCATGCGCGCCCCACAGCAGGGCAACGCGGCGCGCGGTGCGGATCGAGGGAGTGAGCACCAGCACCGGGGTCGCGGGCCGTTCACGCGCCACCCGCCTTGCGGTTGAACCCGAGGAGGTGAACACCGTGATCGCGCTGATCGGGACAGTGTCGGCAATGGTCATGCAGGCATGCGCCAGCGCGTCCGAGGTGGTCGCGTCGGGCGGGGTATCGAGGAAGCGCACACGCTCCTTGTAGCCTTCATCGTTTTCGACCTGCACCGCGATCCGGTCCATCATCGCGACCGATTCCTCGGGCCATGCACCCGCCGCGCTTTCGGCCGAGAGCATCACCGCGTCGGCTCCGTCATAGACCGCGTTGGCGACGTCGGAGACTTCGGCGCGGGTCGGCGAGGGGCTTTCGATCATGCTTTCGAGCATCTGCGTCGCGACGATCACAGGCTTGCCTGCGCGGCGCGCCATGCTGACGATCTTCTTCTGCAGCGGCGGCACTTCGTAGGGCTCAAGCTCGACGCCCAAATCGCCGCGCGCGACCATGATGCCATCGGCCAGTTCGATGATCGAATCGAGCCGGTCGACCGCCTTGGGCTTCTCGATCTTGGCGCAGATCGCAGTGCCGTGGGTGCCGATCAGCTTACGCGCCTCGGCAATGTCCTCGGGACGCTGCACGAAGCTCAAGGCGATCCAGTCCGCCCCGTGTTCGGTGGCGAAGGCGAGATCACGGCGGTCCTTCTCGGTCAGCGCCGGGATCGGCACTTCGGCATCGGGGACGTTGACGCCCTTGCGGTCCGAGATAACCCCGCCAACTTCGGCGCTGCACAGGATGCGATTGTCGTCGGCTTCGAGCACCTTGAGGCGGATCTTGCCGTCATTGATCAGCAGCCGCTGGCCGCGCGTCATGATCCCGAACAGTTCGGGATGCGGCAGGCAGACGCGGCTTTCATCGCCCGGCGTCTCGTCCCGGTCGAGCACGAAGTGGCCCGAATGGCGGATTATCGCCTGGCCATCCTTGAAGGTGCCGACCCGCAGTTTCGGCCCCTGCAGGTCGGCCAGGATCGCGATCGGCTTGGCATATTGCTTTTCGAGCGCACGGATCGCGATGATTGCCGCTTCGTGATCGGCATGCGCGCCGTGGCTCATGTTGAGGCGGAAAGCGTCCGCGCCTGCGCGCACCAGCCGGTCGAGCATCTCGGGCGAACGGCTCGCCGGGCCGATCGTGGCGAGAATCTTGACCTTGCGCCCGCGCGGGTCGATCCTTGGGTGCTCGCGTCGTGTCATGGCTTGGCTATCCCTCTTGTGGCTGGCCTATGGCACAGCCGTTTTGCAACTCAAGGAAAAGCCGTGATGAATAGCAATGCCGATCCGCTCGACGCGCTCGATGATGCGCAGGCCGCCGCCGCCTTCCGCCGGCTGGTGCGCCATCTGCGCCATCGCCACGACGCGCAGAACATTGATTTGATGGGGCTGGCAGGCTTCTGCCGCAACTGTCTGGCCGACTGGATCCGCGAGGCAGGCTATCCGGGCGACAAGGAAGCCGCGCGCGAACTCATCCACGGAATGCCGAGCGGCGAGTGGAAGGCGACGCGCCAATCCCCCGCCACCGAGGAACAAATGGCACGTATGGCGGCAAGCGTGGCGAAGAACGCACAGGAATAATTTCTTCGGGCGGTTCAATCGGCGCGGGGGTCTGGCTATCGCCCTCGCCATCCGATTCTCGTTTTTGATGGAGACCCCCGATGGCCGATGACGCCAATGCATCCGACGACCGCCTGCGCCTGCTGATCGAACGCATCGAGCGCCTCGAGGAAGAAAAGAAGGGCATCGCCGACGACATCCGCGACGTCTATTCCGAAGCCAAGGCGGTCGGCTATGATGCCAAGGTCATGCGCCAGATCGTGCGCCTGCGCAAAATGAAGCCCGATGATCGCAGCGAGCAGGATATGCTGCTCGAAACCTACAAGGCCGCGCTCGGCATGGCGTGAGGCCCTGCGTTGCAGACCGCCCGCCCCGCCAGTCATTGAAATTTCGCAGGCCTGTGTTATCTCTCTAACACAGCAAGAGGAGTTTCAGCATGGCATCCCCCTGGAAAGACGCGCGCGGCATTATCGTCACCACCACCCCCACGATCGAGGGCCACCCGATCCAGGAATATTGCGGCATCGTCACCGGCGAGGTGATTGTCGGCGCAAACCTGTTCCGTGATCTGTTCGCCAGCGTGCGCGACATCGTCGGCGGGCGCTCGGGCTCCTATGAGCGCATCCTTGCCGATGCCCGCAATCAGGCGATCGAGGAGCTCCAGTCCGAAGCCGCGGCGCGCGGCGCCAATGCGGTGGTGGGGATCGACCTCGATTACGAGGTGATCGGCGACACCGGCTCGATGCTGATGGTGAGCGCCAGTGGCACGGCGGTGAAGATCTGAGGCGGCCTCATAACCAGCCGTAGTGACTGGCGAGATAGAGAGCGTTGTAGGCTGCGTGGTGCAGCATCGCCGCGCGCAGGCCCAGCCGGGTGCGGGTGTAGGCGAGCAGCAGCCCCCCGATGGTCTGCGGCAGCACCGCCAGCACGCCCCACGGGCTCGAAAGTGCCTCGTAATTGCCCAGATGCATCAGGCCGAACAGCAGGCTTGATCCCCATACGAACCAGTGAAAGTGGCGGGTGAACCACGCCGGCACCGCCGTATCGCGCTCGCGCGTCATCAGCCAGTGCAACAGACCCCCCAGCACCACCCCCACTCCCGCGAGTGCGACCAACTCGGCGCGCCCCTCGTCCATGAACAACGCTGCGAAAAACAGCGCCTCGGCAGCAAAGCCATAGACCGCAAAGCGCAACGCTGCGACGCGCCCGGTCAGCCAGCCGCGATAGACCAACTCCTCGAGCAACGGCGCGAGCAGGAGGTAGCCGAACAGGTCCTCGGCCAGCGTGGTATCCTCCGCGCGCTCGGCCGGAAGGAAGGGCGCATAACTGTCCGCCAGCGCCGTCAGCCAGGCCGCCAGCCCATCGAGCGCAAGGTCGAGCGCGAACACCGCCCCCAGCGCCAGCAGCAGCGCGGTTCCCCACGGCAGAGGCGCGCCATGTGGGGCCGGACAGGCCATGAACCGCGCCGCATCCACCACCCGCGTACGGATCGCCTTGGCTGTCGCAACGAGCGGCCTTGCATCCGGCTTCGCGCTCGGAGTAAGGCCGCCCCCTAGTTTTCCATCATCCCGGTGAAGTTCGTCCAATGGCAGGCCATTCCAAGTTCAAGAACATCATGCACCGCAAGGGTGCGCAGGACAAGAAACGCTCGGCTATGTTCTCGAAGCTGAGCCGCGAGATTACCGTGGCGGCCAAGATGGGTCTGCCCGATCCCGACATGAACCCGCGCCTGCGCCTCGCGATCAACGCGGCCAAGGCGCAGTCGATGCCCAAGGACAATATCCAGCGCGCGATCGACAAGGCGGCGCAGGCGGGCGGCGAGGATTATGTCGAGATCCGCTACGAAGGCTATGGCCCGGGCGGCGTCGCGCTGATCGTCGAGGCGCTGACCGACAACCGCAACCGCACCGCCACCAATGTCCGCACGGCATTTAGCAAGAATGGCGGCAATCTGGGCTCGGAAGGCTCGGTGAGCCACGGGTTCGAACGGCGCGGGCTGATCGAATATCCGGTAAGCGCCGGCGACGAGGAGACCTTGCTCGAAGCCGCGATCGAAGCGGGCGCGGATGACGTTGAGAGCTCCGAGGACGGCCACACGATTTGGACCGCTGCCGATGCACTGC
Source organism: Erythrobacteraceae bacterium (assembly GCA_046339235.1). GTDB lineage: Bacteria > Pseudomonadota > Alphaproteobacteria > Sphingomonadales > Sphingomonadaceae > Erythrobacter. The sequence continues at coordinate 7,235 of JBKDUW010000198.1, forward strand.
ACGGCGTAGCGGGCGAGCTCGAAAAGGCCTTGGGCGCGGCGGAGAATGTCAAGCTGGCGTGGAAGCCCTCGCTCAGCGTCGACGTCGATGAAGCCACCGCGACCACGCTGATGAAGCTGATCGACACGCTCGACGATGATGACGACGTGCAGACCGTGTGGGGCAATTACGAAATCTCCGACGAGGTGATGGAGAAGCTGGGCTGATCATCCTCGGCCTTGATCCGTCATTGTCCTCCACCGGCTGGGGCGTGATCCGCTCCGAAGGCGCGCGGATTGCGCATGTCGCCAACGGGCAGATCACAACCGATGCGAGCGCGCCGATGGCCGCGCGGCTCGCCGCCTTGCAGGCTGGGCTGGCGGCGGTGATCGCCGAGCACCAGCCGGGCCGCGCAGCGGCGGAGGAAATCTTCGTCAACAAGAACCCGAAATCGACATTGAAGCTGGCGCAGGCTCGCGGCTGCGTGCTGGCGGCGTGCGGCGCGGCGGGCCTTGTCGTCAACGAACACGCAGCGCGGCTGGTCAAGAAGGCGGTCACCGGCACGGGCGCGGCGGAAAAGGCGCAGGTTGTCACAATGGTGAAGGTGCTGCTGCCCGGCGTTGCGCTGGCGGGAAGCGATGCGGCTGACGCGCTAGCGGTGGCGATAGCCGATGCGCACCTTGGCCCGCGCAGCTAAAGGAGACCCCCATGATCCACCTCTACGGCATCCCCAATTGCGACACGGTCAAGAAGGCCCGCGTCTGGCTCGAAGCGCAGGGCCGCGCCACCACCTTCCACGACTACAAGAAGGAAGGCGCTGACCCCGAGCGGATCGCAGGCTGGATCGCTGCGGCGGGACTTGACGTGGTGGTCAACCGCAAGGGCACGACCTTCCGTGCGCTCAGCGAGGGTGACAAGGCGCTCGCCGCCAGCGCCGATACTGCGCCCGCGCTGCTGGCTGCCAACCCCTCGATCATCAAGCGCCCGATTGTGGAGCACGCGGGCGGGTTGCTGGTCGGCTTCAAGGCGGAGGAATGGGCCGCCGCGCTCGGCTAGGCCCAGGCGCCCTCCCCGCCATGAACCCGCTGGAGATCATCGCCGTAGCGCTCGGCCTCGCCAATATCGGCCTGCTCGTGCGGCGCAGCATCTGGAACTATCCGTTCGGGATGGCGATGGTGGCGCTTTACTTCATCATCTTCCGCGACGCGCGGCTCTATGGCGAGGCGGCGTTGCAGGTGTTCTTCTTTGCGGTGCAGGGCTGGGGCTGGTGGCTGTGGGCGCGCGCCGGAGGGCTGGCGCAGATGGTCAGCGTGGAGTGGATGGGCTGGCGCGCACGGGCGGTCTCACTGGCGCTGGTGGCGGCGGCAACGATCGGGATCGGCTGGGGCATGGCGCGTTTCACCGATGCCGCGCTGCCCTATGCCGATGCCGCGATTGCCGGTGCGAGCGTGGTGGCGCAGATCCTGCTGGCGATGCGGCGCGTGGAGAACTGGGCGCTGTGGATCGCGATCGATGTGCTGTCGGTGGCGGTCTACATCAACCGCGAGCTATACCTTACCGCCGGGCTGTATGTGGCGTTTCTGGTGCTGGCGACGGCAGGTCTGGTCGTCTGGGCCAAGGCCGCCCGCGACGGCGAAACAGTGGAAGCATGACGAAACGCGGCTTCCTGCTCGGCAAGTTCATGCCGCTCCACGCAGGCCACATGGCGCTGATCCGCGCGGCGCGGACGCTGGTCGATGAACTGACCGTGCTGGTGTGCTGGCTGCCCGATGATCCGATTGCAGGCGAGGCGCGGCTGGCGTGGATGCGCGAACTCCTGCCCGATTGCCGGGTTCTGGGGCATGGCGACAGCGTTCCGCAAGCGCCCCGGGATAGCCCCGATTTCTGGCCCGTGTGGCGCGGCATCGTCGCCGCGGCCCATCCTGAACCAATCGACTATCTCTTTGCGGGCGAGGATTACGGCGCGGCGTTGGCGCAGCAGGTCGGCGGACTGTTTGTGCCGCTTGGCGGACGGGTGCTCGGGCTGGTGGATGATCCGCTCTCGGGCCTTTCGGGCAGCGCGGTCCGCGCCGATCCGGCGGCGCATTGGGCACTGCTGCCGCGGCCCGTGCAAACCCATTACCGCCGCGCCATCTGCCTCCATGGCGCGGAAAGCACCGGCAAGACCACACTTGCAGCGCAGCTCGTGGCCGAGACCGGGGCGATCACGGTCAGCGAATATGGCCGCAGCCATTGCGAGGTGCACAAGCAGCCGCTCACCCGCGATGATCTCCTCCTGATCGGTCGCGCGCAGCAGGCGATGATCGCCGCCGCAAGCGAATGGGCCGGGCCGCTGCTGCTCGTCGATACCGATGCGCTGATGACCGCTGCCTGGTGCGAAATGCTGCTCGGCGAACGGCCCGCGGAACTCATGCAGGCCCCCAAGGCAGACCTCTATCTGCTGCTCGAGTCCGATCTGCCGTGGGTCGATGACGGCACACGCTTTTTCAGCGACCCGGCAGACCGTCACAGATTTGCAAGGATCGTGGCGCAGGTGCTGGAGGATGCAGGCGTGCCGTTTGTGCGGATTGCCGGGCAGGGACACGAAAGGCTCGCCGCCGCGCGCGCCGCGATAGGAGCGTTACATGATTAAGCCCCGCCTTGTCCTTGCTGCCTTGCTGGCTGTAGCCGCGCCTGTGGCGGCGCAGGACATGCTGATCATCGCCCACCGCGGCGCAAGCGCCGAGCGGCCCGAGCACACGCTCGCCGCCTATGAGCTCGCGATCGATCAGGGCGCGGATTATATCGAGCCCGATCTGGTCGTGACCAAGGATCTGGTGCTGGTCTCGCGCCACGAGAACGAGCTGTCGGGCACGACCGATGTGGCGAGCCGCGAGGAATTCGAGGATCGCCGCCGCGACAAGACGATCGACGGACAGAAGATGGCGGGCTGGTTTGCCGAGGACTTCACCCTGGCCGAGCTGCGCACCCTGCGCACCAAGGAGCGTATCCCCAGCTTGAGGCCCGCCAATGCGCGGTTTGACGGGCTCTATCAGGTACCGACGCTGGCCGAGATCGTGAAGCTGGTGCGCGCCAAGGAGGCGGCGGCGGGGCGCCGGATCGGGCTCTACCCCGAACTCAAGCACCCCGAATTCCTGTTGCAGGAAGCGGGCATCGACATGGTCGATCTGCTGCTGCGCGATCTGCGCGAGCTTGGCATTACGGCGGCCGATCCGGTGTTTGTGCAAAGCTTCGAGGTTGGCCCGCTACAGCGCCTGAAACAGCGCAGCGACTTCAAGCTGGTGCAACTGGTCGCTCCCGGCGAAGGCCCGGCGGATGAACCCGCGATGCGCTATGCCGAGATGGTGACGCCCACGGGCCTTGCCGAAATCGCCAAATATGCCGACGCGGTGGGCGCGAATATTGCCATGGTCCTCAATCCCGATGGCAGCCCGACCGCGCTGGTGGCAGATGCCAAGTCGGCAGGCTTGGCGGTCCACGCCTGGGCGGTGCGGCCGGAAAACACGTTTCTGCCGCCCATGCTGCAATCGGGCACGGATCCCAAGGCGAAGGGCTGCGGCGATGTGACGCTGGCGCAGATGCTCGCCAAGGCTGGGGTGGCAGGCGTGTTCAGCGACGGTCCGCTGAAGCGCCGCAGATGTCCCTAGGTCCGCCGCGCGCTCAGGATATAGTTCAGCGCCATGTCGTCCGACAGGTGCAGCCCCTTGCCGGGCCGCCAAGCGATCCCGCGCTTCGCCGTGACCGTCAGCCCTGCCTCGGTTAGCAGTGCTTCGAACTCGTCCGGCGTGATGAAATCCTCCCAATGGTGCGTGCCCTTGGGGACATAGCCGACCGCTTCGGCCGCGCCAACCAGCAGCACGCGCGACGCCGCGGTACGGTTCGGCGTCGACATCACCAGCAAGCCATCAGGCGAAAGCCGCGCCGCGACATCGCGCAGGAACGCGGGCTTATCGGCCACGTGCTCGATCACCTCGACACAGGTGACGAGATCGAAGGTGCCGATATCGAGCCCCGCGACCTCGCCCGCCATGTAGCGGATGTCGAGTCCCATGGCTTCGGCATGGGCGCTGGCCGCGGCGACATTCTCTGCCGCCGCATCAACCCCCGTCACCGCCGCGCCGAGCCGCGCCAGCGGTTCGCACACCAGCCCGGCCCCGCAGCCGATATCCAGCGCGCCCTTACCCGCCAGCGGCCTGGCTTGGCCATCCGCGCCCGGCCAATGCGCGTCAATTGCCTGACGGATAAACCCCAGCCGCACCGGATTGACTTGGTGGAGCGAGGCCATAGGCCCCTTGGGGTTCCACCAGTCGCGCGCCAGCTTTGCGAAAAAATCCGCTTCTTCGGGGCGAATGGTAACATTTGATACGTTTGCGTTTCCCATGAAGCCCCCTTAACAGCGCGCGCATCCAGTCACCAGCCAGCAGGAGCGGCCCCTTGGCTCGTATCGTGATGAAATTCGGCGGCACCTCGATGGCCGGAACCGAGCGTATCCGCCGGGTCGCCAACATCGTGCGCGCGCAGGCCGCGCGCGGCGATCAGGTCGCGGTGGTGGTGAGCGCTATGGCGGGCGAGACCGACCGGCTGGTCAATTTCTGCCGCGAAGCCAACCCGCTGTACGATCCGGCCGAATATGACGTGGTGGTGGCGAGCGGCGAACAGGTCACCAGCGGGCTCCTCGCGCTGACCTTGCAGGCGCTCGGCTGCAAGGCGCGCAGCTGGCTCGGCTGGCAGCTGCCGATTCACACGATCGAGGCGCACGCCAAGGCGCGGGTCGAATCGATCGATTCCGACGCGCTGATCGCCTCGCTCGAAGCCGGCGAGATCGCGGTGATCCCCGGCTTCCAGGGGCTTTCGCAGGACAATCGCATGACCACGCTGGGGCGCGGGGGTTCGGATACCTCGGCAGTCGCGGTCGCGGCCGCGATCAAGGCGGATCGCTGCGACATCTACACCGATGTCGACGGGGTCTATACCACCGATCCGCGCATCGTCGCCAAGGCGCGCAAGCAGAAGGCGGTGACTTACGAGGAAATGCTCGAACTTGCATCGGTCGGAGCGAAGGTGCTGCAAACCCGCTCGGTCGGCCTCGCTATGAAGGAGGGCGTGCGGGTGCAGGTCTTGTCGAGCTTTATCGGCGAAGGCGCCCCGCCTGCCGATGATCTGCCCGGGACAATGATCGTCTCGGACGAGGAAATGGACGAATTGGTGGAGAAGGGCCTGATGGAACGCCAGCTTGTAACCGGCATCGCGCATGACAAGAACGAGGCCAAGGTAATCCTCACCCGCGTGCCCGACCGGCCGGGCGCGGTGGCGAACATCTTCGAGCCGCTCGCCGCGGCCAGCATCAATGTCGACATGATCATTCAGAACGTCGGCCGCGACAAGGGCGAGACCGACGTGACCTTTACTGTGCCGCAATCCGATCTCGCCCGCGCGCAGGCGCTGCTCGAGGATCGCCGCTCCGCAATCGGTTTCAACCGTATCATCACCGACAGCAAGATCGCCAAGATCAGCGTTGTCGGCGTGGGCATGAAGAGCCATGCGGGCGTCGCCAGCACGATGTTCCGCGCGCTTTCGGAACGCGGCATCAACATCCAGGCGATCTCCACCAGCGAAATCAAGATCAGCGTGATGATCGACGAGGACGAGACCGAACTTGCGGTGCGCGTGCTGCACACGGCTTACGGCCTGGATGCGGTTAGCTGACAGGTAGCCCGCTTTATCATTGTTAACTCTGTTAGGTTACACCTGTTCAACCTTTTGAGCCGCACTCTGGCCGCTGTCTTTCCAGCGGAATATCGGAGTGGCACCTCATGGCCATCAAGGCCCTCATCGATCAGCCTGCAACTGGCTCTGGCCAGCGCGCCGGAATGCGCCGCGCCTTGCGGCTGGAAGCCAGCGGGATGCTGCCAGGCGGGCAGGACGCGAATGTCACGGTCCACAACATTTCGGTGACGGGCTTGCTGCTGGAAACCGGCGTTGATCTTGCCAGCGGCGAAGCTTTCAGCCTCGCTCTGCCCGAGGCCGGCATCGTGGAGGCGGCGATCATCTGGCGCAGCGGGCAGCTTTATGGCTGCGCGTTCAGCGCCCCGCTCTCCCTCGCCGCCCTCGCCGCTGCGCAGTTGGCTGGCCTCCCGGTGACCGAGACCGCCGCTGCATCCATCCCGGTCACTGCTGCTCCGCCGCGCACCGGTGCAAGCGAATTGCTGGGCGTGCGGCTCAACCGTTTGCGGCGCGAGGCGGGATTGACGCTGGCCGACGTGGCAAACCGGCTCGGGGTCAGTAAGCCGACAGTGTGGGCGTGGGAGAAGGGCAAGGCCCGGCCGCTTCCCGAACGCATGGCCGCGATTGCCCAGGCGCTTGGCGCAGCGCCCGATGATCTGACCGAGGCAGCGGGGCACGAGACCGATATAGCAGCGCTGCTCGACGACTGCCGATCGCGCATCGCCCAGGCCTGCGGCACCAGCCCGGGCGCCGTGCGGATCATGCTCGAACTGTAATTTCCAAAAGGCTCCCGCAACCAGAGTCGATACTTAATGCAAGCATGACGTATGGAATGGACTGGCCATACGAAAATTATGGTAAATGAAATCCGGAGATGATTCGTTTTTTAGTCTAGTAAATTTACAGAGTTTACACCGCAACCAATTTTATTCGAGAAGTACAGGGGAAACGTTCCTCCTGAATGAATTTCTTTTATTACCAATTAAATATGAATAATGGCGAGTTGGCGAATATTTCGTTAGACCGCTGGGGCACTGTCGGTATGAAAATTGGTTTAAGTGACGTCGAAGGCCGCGTGTTGCATGGCCTGATCGAGGAATCGTCCGGCGATATCG
>JBKDUW010000199.1:0-4466 GCA_046339235.1 Erythrobacteraceae bacterium
GCTGGACGAATTGCGCACCGTCATCGCTGACTGGCAGCGCAAGCAGCGGATGAGCGACGAGCAGGCTCTGTTCGATCGCCACCGCTATTTCCTCGTGCAGTATAACAGCGTCGCCCCCGGCAAGCAGGTCGCGACCGTCACCGTCACCAACCCGCCGGTCAATGCACTCAACGAACGCGCGATTGACGAGCTGGTGATGGTTACCTCGACTTTGGCGCGCGACGATAATGTCGTGGCGGTGGTGTTCACCGGCGAGGGCACATCCTCCTTCGTCGCGGGCGCGGATATCCGCCAGATGCTCGAGGAAATCCACACGGTCGAAGAGGCGATGGTGCTGCCCAACAATGAGCACCTCGCCTTCCGCACGTTCGAGCAGATGGGCAAGGCCTGCGTCGCGGCGGTGCAGGGCGTGGCGCTGGGCGGGGGGATGGAGTTCGCGCTCGCCTGCCATTACCGCATCGCCGAACCGGTGGCGCGCTTCGGCCAGCCCGAGATCCGCCTGCGGTTGATGCCCGGCTATGGTGGCACCCAGCGCCTGCCGCGCTTGTTGCTGGACCGGCGCGGGGATGAAGGCCTGCGCGATGCGATGGACCTGATCCTTGGCGGGCGCAGCATTGATGCCGAAGCGGCAGAAGCGATTGGCTTTGTCGATGAGCTGGTAGGCGGATCGGCGGACGCGCTGGCAGCGGCGCATGCGGCAGTTCGCGACTATGTGAAGCACGGCGAGGACAGCCCCTTGGGCGCCGCATTTGCCGAGCGTCATGCGGCGGCAGAGCGTTGGGATACTGCCGCGAACGTGAGTCTCGACAGCGTGATGGCGGATGATTTCCTCCAGCGCATCCTGCGGCAGCTCGATTGGGCCGGGCGCGGACCAGCGGGCGCGCGGGCGCTCGAAGCCGTGCGCGTGGGCCTCGAACAAGGCATCACTGCCGGGCTGGCGTGCGAGGCCAAGCTGTTCTCCGAAGCGATCGTCGATCCCGAAGGCGGCAAGACCGGCATCCGCCAGTTCATGGACAAGGTCGCTCCGCCGCTGCCCGTCCGGCGCGATGGCGTGTGGATCGATGCCGAGCATGAAATGCGCGGCCAAGCCTTGGAGGCGGCGGGCGATCTGCTGCCCGTGGGCGCACCGTTCTATCCCGGCGTCACCCCGATCCCGGGTCACCAATACGCCTTCGGCATCGCCCGCGATCCCGATACCGGCGCCCCGCGGTTCGGCCCGCCTGCGAGCCACGAGAAGGAGCTGATCGTCAAGGTGCCCGAGCCTGCGCCCAACGAGGCGCTGCTCTACATGCTGACTAGCGAGGTCAACTTCAACGACATCTGGGCGCTGACCGGCATCCCGGTCTCGCCCTTCGATAGCCACGAGGAAGACGTCCAGATCACCGGATCGGGCGGGATCGCGCTGGTCGCGGCGCTTGGGTCAGAGACGCGCGCGCAAGGCCGGATCAAGGTCGGCGATCTGGTGACGGTCTATTCGGGCACCAATGACCTGCTCAGCCCGCTGGTCGGCAATGATCCGATGTATGCCGATTTTAGCATTCAGGGCTACGAGACCGAGACGGGCAGTCATGCGCAGTTCCTGACGGTGCAGGCGCCGCAAATGCACAAGCTGCCGCCTGACCTCACGCTGGAGCAGGCAGGGAGCTATGTGCTCAACCTCGGCACGATTGCGCGCTGCCTGTTCACCACCTTGCAAATCGCACCGGGGCGGACGCTGTTCGTGGAGGGTGCGGCGACGGGGACGGGGTTGGATGCGCTGCGTTCCTCGGTGCGGACGGGCTTGCAGGTGACAGGGCTTGTCTCCTCGGAGGAGCGCGCAGGCTTTATCACCGGCGTGCAGGGCGCGGTCGGGGCGATCAACCGCAAGGATACGCGCTTTGCCGATCTCTATTCGGTGGTCCCGGAGGACAAAGCCGAAGCTATCACATGGGAAGCCGCAGGCGCGGCGCTGGTCGCCGAATACAAGGCACTCAACGGCGGCAAGCTGGCCGATTACGTCGTGAGCCACGCAGGTGAGACGGCGTTCCCGCGCTCGTTCCAGCTGCTCGCCGAACATGGCACGCTGGCGTTCTACGGCGCTTCGTCAGGCTATCACTTCAGCTTCATGGGCAAGCCGGGGACGGCTTCGCCCGAAGAAATGCTCCGCCGCGCGGCGTTGCGCGGCGGCGAGGCTGTGCTGATCTTCTACGGACCGGGCTCGTCCGAATTGCTCGACGAAACCGGGCTCGAAATGATCGAGGCCGCGCGCCGCTTCAACGCACGCTCGGTGATCGCCACGACCACCGATGGCCAGCGCGAATTCCTGCAATCGCTCGGCCTTGAGGACGCGATCGAGGGCATCGTCAGCCTCGAATCCATCCGCCGGCGCGAGGGCGCGAACTTCTACTGGCCCGACACCATGCCGCGCCTGCCCGATGCCAAGGTGGATATCGAGGTCTTCAAGGCGGCGGTGCGCGACTATCAGGACCGGGTGATGAAGCCGTTCGGTTCGGCGGTGGGCAAGATCCTGCGCTCGCCCGACAATCCGCGCGGCAGCCCCGATCTGGTGTTCGAACGCGCAGGCCAGGACACGCTCGGCATTTCGACTTCGCTGGTGAAGCCCTTTACCGGGCGGGTGATCTTCGCCGAAGACCTCACCGGCTGCCGTTTCACCTTCTACGCCCCGCAGGTCTGGACCCGCCAGCGCCAGATCCTGATGCCGACCGCGAGCATCCTCGGCACCCACCTGTGCAACGCCTACGAGGTCGCGCGGATGAACGACATGATCGCCGCTGGCTTGCTCGAAGTGACCGAACCCGAGGTCGTGGCGTGGGATGGGCTGCCCGAAGCGCATCAGGCGATGTGGGAGAACCGGCACACCGGATCGACCTATGTCGTCAATCATGCGCTCCCCGAAATGGGTCTCAGAAGCCGCGATGCCCTGCTCGAAGCCTGGGCTGCTCTGGGAGCCGCGCAAGCATCCGGGGAACCGGAGCCGTAAGTCAGGCGTTGCGCTTTTTGAAACGTTCTTAGCTCTCCTCCCCAGGGTTTGAACGATCCGGCAAGTCTGATGGACTTGCGTTATAACTTTATGAGGAGAGTGCCCGTGGCCAAATCCAAAGCTGCACCTGCCGTTTCCGCCACTGGCCGGCTTGCCGGAAAGATTGCTGTCGTCACCGGCGCGGCAGGCAATCTGGGCGGACATATCGTCACGCATTACCTCGCCGAAGGGGCGACCGTGGTGATGACGGGCCGCACGCCCGATCGCACCAAGGCTGCTGCCGATGCGCTGCTCAAGGCCACCGGCGCTGACCCTTCGCGCCTCGCCACGGTGGCATTGGACGGCGGCGATATCGCCTCGGTCCGCGCCGCGATTGCCGAGGTCGTGAAGAAGTTCGGCCGGATCGACATCCTCGTCAACAATGCCGGGAGCGCCGGGCCCAAGCAGCCGATCGAGAACCTCCCGCTTTCCGCCGAGGAACTCGCCGCGCTGCAAAAGAAGGGCAGCACCGACAGCGAGACTGTGGGCGATGCGCTGCGCAATATCTTCGGCGTCGCGTTCAACGTCGCGCGCGCGGCCGCTGCGCACATTCCCGAAGGCGGGTCGATCATCAATGTCTCGACGATCTTCAGCCGCACGCCCTACTATGCGCGCGCCGCCTATGTCGTCCCCAAAGCGGCGATGAACGCATGGAGCCGCGAGCTCAGCCTTGAACTTGGACCCAAGGGCATCCGCGTCAACCTCGTCTATCCCGGCCCGATCGAAAGCGAGCGCATCCGCACGGTGTTTGCCACGATGGATGCAGCGCGCGGCGATGCGGGCGGCACCACCGCGAACCAGTTCTTCGACATGATGAGCCTGGAACGCGCCACCAGCGGCAACGCCAAGGCCAAGACCTTCCCCACGCCGACCGACATCGCCACCACCTGCGTGTTCCTCGGCAGTGACGAGAGTGCGGCTTACAACGGCCACGATTTCGAGGTCACCCACGGCATGACCGTGCGCAAGGAAGAGCGCGCGACCTATCTGGCGCGCCCGACCATGCGCTCGATGGACGGCACCGGCCTTGCCGTGCTGATCGCGGCGGGCGACGATTGGGAAGAAGCGCTCGAAATCGCGCAGGTGCAGCTGGCTTGCGGGGCCGAAGTCGCGCTCGGTCTGCCGCGTCAGGCCGACGTCGCCATCGCCGAGAAGCGTTGCAAGGCGCTCGGGATCGGCGAGGGGCTCTCGATCCTACGCTTCAATCGCAAGGATGCGGCCGCGATGGAAGCCGCGCTGGAGGATTACACCGCCAAGGGCACACCGATCAGCGGGGCGCTGTTCCTGCCGATGCTGGGCGCGGGCGAGCTGGGGGGCGCGCTGACCGCGGCCGAGGATAGCGTGATCGAAGCGCTGATGGACGCCGAATTGTCCGGCAACATGGCGCTGGCGCGCACGCTGAGCCGTTACTGGAAGCGCCACGACAATCTGCTCCAGCCGCCGCGCT
>JBKDUW010000200.1:0-9139 GCA_046339235.1 Erythrobacteraceae bacterium
GCAGGAAGTCTCGCTCCAGCTGGCCGAAGAACAGCTCACCGACATCCTTTCGGCCAACCGCCGCCGGATCACGATCGACGAGATCCAGCGCACGGTGTGCCAATTCTACCGCATCGACCGCGCGGAGATGAGCTCCAAGCGTCGCGCGCGGGCAGTCGTCCGGCCGCGGCAGGTGGCGATGTATCTCTCAAAGGTGCTCACCCCGCGTTCTTATCCCGAAATCGGGCGCAAGTTTGGGGGCCGCGATCACTCGACCGTGATCCACGCCGTCCGCCTGATCGAGGATCTGCGCCAGCGTGATGCTGACATGGACGGTGATGTGAGGAGCCTGCTGCGCCAGCTTGAAAGCTGAGCGGGGCGAAGGTTAATTCGCACAGGATCTGCGCAAGCTATGCACTTCCCTATCGACAGGCTGATCCACAGCCCTGTCGACAGGCGGTGCACAGGCTGTAAACAGCCTGTCCATGCCTTCTCAGCGCCTCTCTCCCGACCTGGTCGACCTGCCCGCAGGCTGGCTCGCCGCCCTGCTGCGCGGCGCGAAAGGCCAGTGCCCGCGCTGCGGCGAGGCAGCACTGTTTTGCAAATGGTTGAAGCCGGTCGAGCGCTGCCCGCATTGCTGGCAGGACTGGTCGGTGCAGCAGGCCGATGATTTTCCGGCCTACATCGGCATCTTCGTGGTCGGCCACCTGCTCGCGCCTGTCGTGATCACGATGATCGGCACCTTCGGAATGTCAGCGTGGCTCACGCTCGCGATCATCCTGCCGGTGGCGGTGATGATGCTGCTGGCCATGCTCCAGCCGACCAAGGGCGCGGTGATCGGCTTCCTGTGGTGGCACGGGATCGGCGCCTTCCGGCAGGAACGGCGCGCGTCGGAGGAACCGAAGGAGTGACGCTTTCTCCTGCCCGGCTTGATCGGTTCGCCCGCCACATCGTGCTGCCCGAAGTCGGCGGTGCGGGTCAGGTGAAGCTGGCGGAAGCCCGCGTTGCGGTGATCGGATTGGGCGGGATCGGCTCGCCGGCGCTGCAATACCTCGCAGCGAGCGGGATCGGGCGGCTGACATTGGTTGATGACGACGTGGTCGATGTGTCGAACCTTCAGCGCCAGACGATCTTCACCACCCGCGATATCGGCTATGGCAAGGCGGTTTCGGCGCGGCGCTGGCTCGCCAATTTCGACGATTCGCTGGCCATCGAAGTGTCAGATGCGCGGATCACGCCCGAGAACGCCGCCAGCCTCGTCGCAGGCGCCGACTTGGTGCTTGACGGCACCGACAACTTCGCCACCCGCCTCGCCGTCTCGGACGCCTGTGTGGCGGCGAAAATCCCGCTGCTCTCGGCGGCGGTTGGCCGGTTCCAGGGCCAAGTCGCGGCCTTTGCCGGTCACCTGCCGGACGAGGCCTGCTACCGCTGCTTCGTCGGCGACGCCTTCGACGCCGAGGATTGCGACACCTGCGCCGACGACGGCATGCTTGGCGCAATGGCCGGGTGGGCCGGAACCTTCGCAGCGCTTCAGGCGGTCAAGGTGCTGCTGGCAGGCGTGAGCGCATTAGGCGAGCCCGGCTTCAGCCGGCTGCACATTCTCGATGGGCTTGAACCGGGAATGCGCACGATCCGGATTAGCAAAGACCCGACCTGTCGCACCTGCGGTTCAACCGCCTAACACCTCATCCACCCACGCCGGCACCAGCTGGCTTGCAGGCCCAAGCCGCGATTCGTGAAATAGCCGCGAACCTTCGCTCGGCTCGAGATTGAGTTCGAGCGTCCGCGCGCCCGCCGCCCGCGCCTCCTGCACAAACCCTGCGGCCGGATAGACCGCGCCCGAAGTGCCGATGCTGACGAACAGGTCGCAGCTTTCGAGCGCGCGGTAGATCCGGCCCATCTGGTAGGGCATCTCGCCGAACCACACGACATCGGGGCGCAAAGTGGGCGCTTGGCAAACCGGGCATGGCGGGCGGTGCAGCATCGCATCCAGCCACGGCGCGCGCGTCTCGCACGAGCTGCACAGCGCCGACTTCAGCTCGCCGTGCATGTGCAGCACCCGCGCCGACCCGCCGCGTTCGTGCAGATCATCGACGTTCTGGGTGACCAGAAGCAACTCGCCCGAAAAGGCGCGCTCCAGCCGCGCGAGCGACTGATGCGCCGGATTTGGCGCGACCTTGGCGAGCGCAGCGCGGCGCATGTCGTAGAAGCCGAGCACCAGATCGGGGTTGCGGGCAAAGCCCTCGGCCGTCGCGACGTCCTCGACCCGATGCTGTTCCCACAGGCCGCCCGCCGAGCGGAAGGTGTCGATCCCGCTCTCGGCCGAAATCCCTGCGCCGGTGAGGATGACGATGCGTTCAATCTCTGCCATGAGGCCTTCAAACATGATCGGCAGAGGCGAGGCAATGGCACAGCTGCAATTCGGAGTGATCGGCCACAAGGGCCGCATGGGGCAGGCGCTCGAAGCGGCGATTGCGGATGCGGGCCATGCGCTGTTCGCGGGCGTCGATGCCGGTGGCAGCATCGGGCCCTACGCCGCGCAATGCGATGTGCTGATCGACTTCTCCGCGCCCGACGCGCTCGCCGCCAATCTCGGCGCAGCCAAAGTGGCGGGCAAGCCGATCGTGGTTGGCACCACGGGGCTGGAAGAGCCGCATTTCGTCATCCTCGCCGAGGCCGCGCGCGCGGTGCCGGTGCTGCAATCGGGGAACTTCTCCTTGGGCGTTACGCTGATGGCCCATCTGGTGTGCGAGGCCGCGGCGCGGTTGGGGCCGGAGTGGGATATCGAGGTGCTCGAGATGCACCACCGCATGAAGGTCGATGCCCCGTCGGGCACCGCCAAGCTGCTGGGCGAGGCCGCAGCTGCTGGGCGCGGCATCAGCCTTTCGGACAACATGGAAAGCGGCCGACACGGGATGACCGGCGCACGGGCTGAAGGCGCAATCGGCTTTGCCACCCTGCGCGGCGGCACCGTGGCCGGCGAGCATTCTGTGATCTTCGCCGGCATCGAGGAGCGGCTGACCCTGTCGCATTCGGCCGAAAACCGCATGATTTTCGCGCGCGGGGCGGTGCGGGCAGCGCAATGGCTCATTGGCCAGCCCGCCGGGCGCTACACCATGAACGACGTGCTGGGGCTCGGCGCTTGACCAGGCGCTTCCTAAGTGTATTGCCCGCCTAATACACAAGAGGGATCATCACCATGTCGCCTAACCTGACACCCGCGCAGCAAGCCGCGCAGCTGGTCGACAGCCTCGGTCCGGAGGCGCTGGCAAAGGCGCAGGCCTATACCACGGGCAATCACTGGGTGCTGTTTACCGGTGTCGGGGTGTCGCTGCTGGTGGCCTTCATCATGGTCCGCCTGCGTCTGCTCGACCGGATCGCTGCGCGCTTCGGCAACCAGCAAGGCTTCCTTGCCACCTACAGCATCAGCGCCGCCTTCTTCCTGATCTCGGCGGTGATTTCGCTGCCATGGGTGATGTACACCGACTGGTATCGCCAGCGCGCCTATGATCTATCGAGCCAGGACCCGTTCGACTTCCTCGGCCAGCTCGCCATCAGCGAGGTGATCACGGCGCTTGCGGGCGGGTTGTTCCTTGCTGGGGTCTATGCCCTGATCCGCCGCACGGGCCAGCGCTGGTGGCTTTGGAGCGGCGGGCTCGCGGCATTCGCCACCTTGGTGATGCTGCTCGCCGGGCCAAGCCTGATTGAGCCGCTCTTCAACGACTACAAGCCGGTCCCGCAAGGCGAAGTGCGCAGCGCATTGGAAGAGATCGCCGATGATGTCGGCATCCCGCACGACCGGATCTTCATGTACGACGGCTCGCGCCAGTCGGAACGCTTCACCGCCAATGTCTCTGGTCTCGGCCCGACGGCGCGGATCGCGATTTCCGATGTGGCATTGAAACAGGCTTCGATTGACGAGGTGCGCGCGGTGACGGGCCACGAGGCAGGGCATTACAAGCTCGGCCACATTTGGCGCTATGTCGTGATCCTGCCGGCCCTGGCGATGCTGTTCTTTTTCCTGCTCAATCGCCTGTTCGCGCCCACCGCACGGCTGCTGGGGAGCGATGCGCGGCTGGACGAGGCGCGCGGGTTGCCGGTGTTCGCGGTGGTAGGATCGGTGCTCGGGCTGCTGGCAACGCCGCTCACAAACTCCATCACCCGCATCGGCGAGACCGAGGCTGACATCTACTCGCTCCAGACCGTGAACGAGCCCGACGCGCTCGCTTCTGCCTTGGTGAAAACCGCCGAATATCGCTACCCGCGCCCTTCGGCGCTGGAAGAGGCATTGTTCTACACCCACCCTTCAGTCGAGAAGCGGGTGCTGATGGGGATGGAGTGGAAGGCCAAAACACCAGCGAACAAATGACGAAAGACCAGATCTTCGAATTCTTCCGCCGCCTTGCCGAGGATAACCCCTCGCCGGAGACCGAGCTGGAATATGGCAACGCCTATCAGCTGGTGGTCGCCGTGGCGCTCTCGGCGCAGGCCACGGATGTGGGCGTCAACAAGGCGACCCGCGCGCTGTTCGCCAAGGTCACCACCCCGCAGCAGATGCTTGATCTGGGCGAGGAGGGGCTGAAGGCGCACATCAAGACGATCGGGCTGTTCAATTCCAAGGCCAAGAACGTGATCGCGCTCTCCCAGCTTCTGGTGGACGAATATGGCGGCGAGGTGCCCGATACCCGCGATGCCCTGACCCGCCTGCCCGGCGTCGGGCGCAAGACAGCCAACGTAGTCTTGAATTGCTGGTTCGGACAGGAGACCTTCGCGGTCGACACCCACATCTTCCGGCTCGGCAACCGCACCGGCATGGCCAAGGGCAAGACGCCGGAACAAGTCGAGGCCAGGCTCGAAAAGCGCGTGCCCCAGCCGTTCCGCCGCGATTCGCACCACTGGATGATCCTGCACGGTCGCTATGTCTGCAAGGCACGCCAGCCGGAGTGCTGGCGCTGCAAGGTTGCCGATCTGTGCAGTTTCAGGAATAAGGTGCTGGCGCCGCCATCCCGCCGCGCCGCAGCGCCAACAGAGGCGGCGGCGGACTAAGGCCGGGTTCAAGCGGCCGCGCGGATCGACGCAGTATCATTGGTGGAGACACGTATCATGACCATCCGGACACTCGCGCCTGCTCTCGCTCTTCTTGCCGTGCCGCTGCTGGCAGCGGGCTGCACCTCGGACAAGGAACGCCCGACCGAGGCCAATCCCGCCGCCGGGGCGCCCCCGGTCACCGTGCTCGGCGAGGCGCAGAGCTGCGTCAATCGCAGCCAGATCCGCCAGACGGTGGTGCGCAGCGACCGGGTGATCGATTTCGAGATGAACGGCGGCAAGGTCTTCCGCAACACTTTGACGCAAAACTGCCCCGGCCTCGGCATGGACCGCGCGATCACCTACGAGACCTCGGTCGACCAGCTGTGTTCGCCGCAGATCGTCTATGTGCTGCAGAACTTCGGCGGCCGCCCGCAGCGCGGCGCGGGTTGTTCGCTGGGCAAGTTCGTGCCGGTCAAGTATGATCGCGGTGGAGAGAAGTCCGAGGACTAAGGCCCAAGCCCCGCGGAGAAGGGCTCTCCCTCAGCCCTTCCCGTCCTCGAAATTGCTCTCGTCCAGCTCCAGCCCCGCGCGGCCATCGGCGGCGGTGTGGGCGGGAGCGTGGGGGTGCTCCACGTAAGCGGGCTCCTCGACTTCGAGCATCCCTTCCCACTTGGTGATCACCGCGGTCGCCACGGCGTTGCCGACCACATTGGTGGCAGTCCGGCCCATGTCGAGGAACTGGTCGATCGCAAGGATGATCGCCACGCCTTCGACCGGCAGGCCGAACATTGCCAGCGTCCCGGTGATGACCACCAGGCTGGCGCGCGGCACCGCCGCGATACCCTTGGACGAGATCATCAGCGTCAGAAGGATCATGATCTGCGTGCCGATGCTCAGGTCGATGCCGTAAGCCTGCGCGATGAAGATCGTCGCAAAGCTCATATACATCATCGAGCCATCGAGATTGAAGGAATAGCCCAGCGGCAGCATGAAGCCCGAAATCCGCCGCGGCACACCGAACCGATCGAGCTGTTCGAACAGCTTGGGCAGCGCGGCCTCTGACGACGCGGTCGAAAACGCGATCATCAGCGGCTGGCGGATGTAGCGGATCAGCGTCCAGATGCGCCGCCCGAGGAAGAGCGCGCCCGCGCTGAGCAGGATGATCCAGAGCAGCACCAGCGAGAAGTAGAATTCGAGCAGCAGTTCAAGATAGGTTCCGAGGATCGCCAGCCCGCTGGCCGAGACCACATTGGCAAGCGCGCCGAACACCGCCACCGGCGCAAAGCGCATCACATAGCCGGTGATCTGCAGCATCATCTCGGCGAGCGCATCGGCGCCCTTGACCAGTGCCTTGCCGCGCTCGCCAATCGCTGACAGCGCCACGCCAGCAAAGATCGAGAACACCAAAATCTGCAGGATATTGTTGGTCGCCAGCGCTTCGACCGCGTTCTTGGGGAAGATCGAGAGGACGAATTCGGTCGCTTTCAATTCCTTCACCTCGCCCACCGCGGCGGCGGCTTCGGCGACATCGGGGATCGGCGCGCCGACACCGGGCTGGAACAGATTGACCATCACGAGGCCAAGGCCGATCGACACGAGGCTGGCAGTAATGAACCATGTGAGCGCGCGCGCACCGATGCGCCCGAGCGCTGCGCTGTCGCCCATATGCGCGATGCCGACGACGATGGTGGATAGCACCAGCGGGGCGACCAGCATCTTGATGAGGTTCAGGAAAATGTCGCTCAGCAGCTTGAACCACGGCGCGATATCGGCCTTGATCACCTCGGCCGGCACCAGCTGGTTGAGCGCTTGGCCGACGACCACGCCCAGCACCATGCCGAGCAGGATGTAGAGGGTGAGCTTGCGATCCATATCCCGTGTTCTCCCCGCCGTTGGTGCGGCGCTAGGTGTCTGTGTGGTTCAGCGCCAGCGCGGCGCGCGCGACGCGGGCATAGATGCGGGTGAGCACCGCTAGATCGGGGATCGCCGCAGCCTCATCGCGCTTGTGCATGGTGGCGTTGCAAAGGCCGAATTCGATCACCGGGCAAACAGCGCGCAGGAACCGCGCATCGGACGTGCCGCCGGTGGTCGAAAGTTCGGGCGCGATGCCGGTCTCGGCCTCGACCGCGGCGCCGACCAGCGCCGAGAACGCACCCGGTTCGGTCAGGAAAGGCTCGCCCGAGATTACCGGCCGCGCGCGCCCGCCGTGCTTTTCGGCAATCGCCATGACGCGCTCGGACAGGCTGTGTCCGGTGTGGAGATCGTTGAAGCGGATCGAGATCCGCGCCTCGCCCTTGGCGGGGATGACATTATGCGCCTTGTTCCCGACCATGATATCGGTGATTTCGAGGTTCGAAGGCTGGAACCACTTCGTCCCGGTATCAAGCGCCAATGCGTCCAATTCGGTTAAAATCGCCACCAGTTTGGGCAACGGGTTATCAGCAAGATGCGGATAGGCGACGTGGCCTTGCGTGCCCTCGACCGTAATGAAGATGTTCACCGACCCGCGCCGCCCGATCTTCACCATGTCGCCGAGGCTGTGCACCGAGGTCGGCTCGCCCACCAGGCACAGATCAGGCTGGTGGCCTGCCGCGCTCATGTAATCGATCAGCGCGCGCGTGCCGTGGAGCGCGGGGCCTTCCTCGTCACCGGTGATGATGAAGCTGATCGTGCCCGCTTCCTGCGGAACGTCGGCGACAGCAGCAACCATCGCCGCGATTGCCCCCTTCATGTCGACCGCGCCGCGCCCGTGGAGCAGTTCCCCGCGCACCTGCGGCGTGAACGGATCGGAGGCCCAACCATCTCCCGGCGGGACGACATCGAGGTGTCCTGCAAAGGCGAAGTGCTTCGTGCCTTGAGGGCCAGCGCGCACCGCGAACAGGTTCTCGACCTGTGCCTCCTCGCTGCCCTCCGGCCCGTCCCCGCGGGTAAAGCGGTGGACGGCAAAGCCCAGCGGCGCCAGCATCGCTTCGAGTTCATCAAACACCGCGCCGGTTGCAGGCGTCACGGATGGCGCAGCAATCAGGCGCTTGGCAAGGTCGAGAACGTCGCTCATCCTCTTGCGCCTAGCAGGAGTTGCCGAGAATGCCCAAGCTTGAACTTGACGCGCTTCCCCAGACCAATGCGACCGGCTATCCCGCGCCGTTCGATGCCATGGTCGAAGGGCGCTGGTATCGCCGCCTCGCGCCGGTCGCGGGCCTGACGCTGATGGGCGCGAGCCACGTGACGCTGGCGCCGGGCGGCTATTCCTCGCAGCGCCACTGGCACCGCGGGCAGGACGAGCTGGTGGTGATGATCGCAGGCGAGGCTGTGCTGATCGACGATCTCGGCGAGACGCTGGTGCGCGCGGGCGATGTGCTGGCCTTTCCTGCGGGCGAGGCCAATGGCCACCACATGCACAACCGCTCGGGCGAGCCTTGCGTCTTCGTCGCGATCAGCGCGGGCGCGGGCGCGGCTGACAGCGGGGTCTATTCCGATATCGACAGGGTGTTCGATGCCGAGGGCTATGCCCACAAGGATGGCACCCGCTACCCCGCCGTGCGCCTACCCTAGGATCATGGCCTAGCGCCGCCGCTCGTCCGGCACCACCAGCGGGCCGGGCGCAAAGGCGCTTTCCAGCAGATCGGCGATACGGATGCCCGATTGCTGCACCCGCCGCTTGGCCAGCGGCAACCCGCGCGCGATGTCCTCCTGCGTCAGCGCCGCCTGCTTCGGCAGTTCGCCTGCGCAGGGCGTTTCGGTGTCAAACGCGGTCGGGTAGACAAAGCTGCGGGCGATCTCCCAGCTTTCGCGGCCCCAGTCGGCCGGAGCGCCGCCGCCGAGTTCGGCGCGCTCGGCGCTGGAGTAGCGGCGCACAACCCGATCGGCCGGATCGCTGATCGCGCGTTCGGCCAGCGGCCCGTCCCAGATCGCGTGCAGGTTGTAACCGTGCCGGATGCCATAATCAGCCTCGCGATCATTGCCGCCGCGGTCCTCGTTGTCGCCCGAATGGAGCGGCATGTGCACATCGCCCGCGAAATGCACCATGAAGGCGAGCGCCTCCAGCCGGATCGGATCGGGCAGGCTTTCATCGGCAAGCATCCGGTGCGCGCGCTCGATCTGCGCGGTGACGCAATTGCCGCCGGCGCAATTG
>JBKDUW010000201.1:0-5758 GCA_046339235.1 Erythrobacteraceae bacterium
CCATTTGAGCTTTTTGGCCGCGCGCAGGGTCTCGACCATCGCCTGCTGGTCATTCATATCGAACCAGCCGATTTCGGCATCGGCGACAGCCGTGCGGGCTTCCTCGGCAGACATGAACCAGCGCACATCGAGGCCCGCGGGCAGGTGCGGTTCGAGCATCGGGCGGATCAGGCCGGAGATGGCCAAAGTCGTCGGGCGTGTGGTCATAGGCGCAGGGTTACTGTCGGAAAGCGAGCCACACCACCCCTGCTAGAACAGGTAACCCCAGAAGGTCGACTTGCGCGATCTTGCGCAAAGGTGCGGGCGATCCGGCCTTCCAATAGAGCACGAGAAAGCTCACCATGCTGATCCCCACCACCAGCACCGCCAGCCGCCGCCCCTCGGGCACGAAGGCGGCAAAGACGCAGGCGACAAACACCGCGACGAACAGCCCCGCGCGGTGATGCATCAGCAGGAACAGCGGATTGTCCGGCTGGAGACGGTAGAGGGTGGTGAGTGTCGCGGGCCGGAACAAGGCCAGCGCCGGCATGGCGTGGATCGCGGCGAGGATCAGCCAGAGAATCAGTTGCATCATGCAACTGGTTTATCGACGCGGCGCGAGGTGCACAACCCTTCGTGTTTCTCGTCATTGAGAGCGTAGCGAAGCAATCCATGGACCGGACGTGCGGCCAACTCCGTCCATGGATTGCCGCGCGGCTTCGCCGCTCGCAATGACGCCTCAGCCGAGTTTCCACTCCCAGCCAAGCGGATCGCCGTCCATGACCTCGACGCCTTGGGCGGCTAGCTCATCGCGGATCGCATCCGAGGCGGCGAAGTCCTTGGCGGCGCGGGCCTCCTTGCGGCGGGTAAGCGCGGTGTCGATTTCGGCTTCGGTGATGGTCGCGGTGACAGGCCGCATGCGTAGGTCGGTGCGGGTGAGCGTGAACAGGCCAAGCCCAAGGACGGCGTCCATATCGGCCAAGGTCTGAGCCTTCTCATCAGGCTTAATCTTCTTATCGAAAAGCAAATCTTCGAAAGCAGTTATTGCTCTCGGTGTATTCAAGTCTTCGCTCATCGCACCGGTGAACGAAGTAGAATGATCGGACAAAATCCACTCCAACGACGTTGGAGTCCAATCAGAACCAAGGCCGAGTTTGAGCCGCTCCACCGCCATCACCATCCGCTTCAACCGCGTCAGCGCCGCGGCCAAGCCCTCCCACGAGAACTCCAGCTCGGAGCGATAATGTGCCTGCAAGCACATCAGCCGGTACGCCAGCGGGTGATAGCCCTTGTCGATCAGCAGTTGTAGCCGCAGGAACCCGCCCGAGGACTTCGACATCTTCCCCGAACGTTCGACGAGGAAGTTGTTGTGCATCCAGATCCGCGCGCCCGAATTCTTCGGATCGTCGAGACCATTCGTGCAGCAATGCGCCTGATTCTGCGCGATCTCGATGGGTTGGTGGATCTCGCGGTGGTCGATCCCGCCGGTGTGGATGTCGAAGGGAAAGCCGAGCACTTCGCCGCTCATCACCGAGCATTCGAGATGCCAGCCGGGAGCGCCCTTGCCCCACGGCGAATCCCATTCCATCTGCCGCGTCTCACCTGCCGGGGTCTTGCGCCAGATCGCGAAATCGGCGGCGTTGCGCTTGCCCTCGACGGCCTCGATCCGTGCCCCCAAACCATTGGCGCCCTCCTCGGTCTGCGCGCGCGCCAGCCGTCCATAATCGGACACGGTCGCAACATCGAAATAGAGCCCGCTGTCGAGTTCGTAGCAGTGCTTCTCCGCGATGCCCTTCGCAAATTCGATCATCTGCGGAACGTAGTCAGTCGCGACCGTCCACTGCGCCGGCTGGCGGATATTGAGGGCGCGCACATCGGCCCAATAGGCCTCTTTGTAATGCTCGGCGATGTCCCAGATCGACTGCGCGCGTTCGGCCGCCATCTTCTCCATCTTGTCCTCGCCCGCGTCGGCATCATCGGTGAGATGGCCGACATCGGTGATGTTGATCACGTGGGTGAGCTTGTAGCCCTTCCACGAGAGCGTGCGCCCCAACACATCGGCAAACACATAGGCGCGCATATTGCCGATATGCGGGTAGTTATAGACCGTCGGCCCGCAGGTATAGACGCGCGCCTCGCCCGGATGGACGGGCTCGAACACCCCGAGCGAGCGGGTGAGCGAGTTGAACAGCTTGAGGGCAACGTCAGTCATGGGCGGTGCTTTGGCCAGCGGCAGTCACAACGTCAATTCCCTCGTCATTGCGAGGAGCGTAGCGACGCGGCAATCCATGGCCCAAGCTGCGCATTGAGCGATCGGTTCATGGATTACCTCACCGTCGGCTCGCAATGACGAAACTAGAACCCGATGAACTTGACCTGCTCCGCCAGCGGCACGCGCTCGCGCTCGAAATTGTTGAGCGGCGCTTCGGGATCGCGATAGCCGATCGCCATGCCGCAGAAGAACATGTAGCGTTCGTGATCAAGGCCGAGGAAGTCGCGGATCGTATTGGCGAAGATCGCCATGTACTCCTGGAAGCAGGAGTCGAGCCCCTCCTCGCGCAGCAGCAGGGCGACGGTTTGCAGCCACATGCCGACATCCGACCACTGCGGCTCCTTCATCAGGCGCGGGAAATAAACGAACAGGACGGCGGGGGCATCGAAGCTGGTGGTGTTGCGGCCCATCGCGGCCATGCGCCCCGCGCCGTCATCGCGGGCGATGCCCATCGCGCCGAACATGCCCGCAGAGACCGCATCGAGGCGCTTCTTGTAGGCTTCCTCGGTGCCGGGTGCAGCCCAGTCATACTCGGCGGCTTTCGGCCCCTCGGCGATCATCTTCGCCTGCAAAGCCTTGAGCGGCTGGCCGGTGACAATGCTCGCCTCCCACGGCTGGTAGTTGCACCCCGAAGCCGCCCAGCGTGCCTTGTCCATCACGCGGGTGAGGGTTTCGAGATCGACCGGCGTGTCGAGAAAATTGCGGATCGAGCGGCGGCTGGTGACGGCTTCGGTGACAGTGGTGGCGATGCTCATTTTCTTTTTGTGCCCTTCTCATCCTCGAACAGCTCCGCGAGCTGCTCCATAATTGTGCCGCCGAGTTGCTCGACATCCATGATCGTTACCGCGCGGCGATAGTAGCGCGTCACATCGTGGCCGATGCCGATCGCGACCAGCTGCACCGGCGAGACCTTCTCGATCCACTCGATCACACCGCGCAGGTGCGCTTCGAGATAGCCTGCAGAGTTCACCGACAGCGTCGAATCGTCCACCGGAGCGCCGTCCGAGATCACCATCAGGATGCGGCGTTCCTCGGGGCGATAGAGCAGGCGGCTGTGCGCCCAGATCAGCGCCTCGCCGTCGATGTTTTCCTTGAGCAGCCCCTCGCGCATCATCAGCCCGAGATTGCGGCGCGCGCGGCGCCACGGCTCGTCGGCCTGCTTGTAGATGATGTGCCGCAGGTCGTTGAGGCGGCCCGGGTTCTGCGGCTTGCCGTCAGCGAGCCAGGCCTCACGGCTCTGCCCGCCCTTCCACGCGCGGGTGGTGAAGCCCAAGATCTCGGTCATGACCCCGCAGCGTTCGAGCGTGCGCGCCAGAATATCGGCGCTGATGGCGGCGCTGGAACTCGGACGGCCACGCATCGAGCCCGAATTGTCGATCAGCAGGGTGACGATGGTGTCCTTGAACTCGACATCGCGCTCGACCTTGTAGCTCAAGGCCGTGCCGGGCGAGATGATCACGCGGGCGAGGCGCGCGGCATCCAAGACGCCTTCTTCCTGATCGAAATCCCAGCTGCGGTTCTGCTGCGCCATCAGGCGGCGCTGGAGCCGGTTGGCGAGGCGCGTCACCACACCCTGAAGGCCCGTCAGCTGGCTATCGAGATAGGCGCGCAGCCGGTCGAGTTCCTCGGCGTCGCACAGATCGGGCGCGGCGACTTCCTCGTCGAAGCGGGTGGAGAAGGCCTTGTAGTCGATGCTCGCGGGGACTTCGGCCTGCGGGCGGTTGGGGCGGACGGGGGCGTTGGAGGCATCGCCGTCCTCGCCCGGTTCGCCTTCGGACATCTCGCTATCGGACGGGGTGTCGGAGGACTGCTCGCCCTCACCCTCGCCCTCGGCCATGTCGCCGGCCATTTCGGCAGCCTGCGGATCGCCCTCGCCCTGGTTCTCGTCATCGCCCTGCTCGTCGTCGCTGGGCGCATCGTCATCATCGGGCGAATCGCTGTCGCTCTCGTCGGGCGCGTCGGTTTGCCGGGTGAGATCGAGTTCGCGCAGCATATCGAGCGCGAGTTTCTGGAAGGCTTCCTGGTCGCCCAGCTTCTCCGCCAGCGCGCCGAAATCCTTGCCGACCTTCTCTTCGAGGAAGTCGCGCACCAGCTCGATTCCGCCCGCCGCCTTGGCCGGCACCGCCTCACCGGTCAGCGCCTCGCGCACCAGCAGCGCCAGCGCGGTCTGTAAGGGAACCTCGGAGGAATTCTGCGCGCGCACGATCTTGTCGGATGCGGTGCGCATCTCGGTCGCGGCGTCGAGATTGGCGCGGATGCCGCCGAAGCGGTTGGCGCCCAAGGCCTCGTAACGCACCTGCTCGATCGCATCATAGCAGGCGCGTGCGATCGGCTCGGGCGGCGCGGACCTGGCGTGGAGCGCGGCGTTGTGGTGGCGCAGCTTCAAGGCAAACGAGTCGGCGAAACCGCGTGCTTCGGTGACCTGATCGGCGGGCAGATCGCGCCCCGGCAGCGGCACGCGGAAGCGGTTGCCCGCAGCGCCGGGCACATCGGCGCTCCACGCGACCTCGACCTCCGGATCGCGCGCAATCGCGCGGCTCGCGCCGGTCAGCGCCTGCTTGAACAGATCGAGCGGGGACTGGTCAGCCATCGTTTAGAGAATCGATTGGCCCGTCTTGGCCCAGTCGGCCATGAAGCCCTCGATGCCCTTGTCGGTCAGCACGTGCTTGAACAGCGCGTGGATAACGGCGGGCGGCGCAGTCATGACGTCGGCGCCGATCTTGGCCGCCTGGAGCACATGCACCGTGTGGCGCACCGAGGCGACGAGGATTTCGGTTTCGAAGGCGTAATTGTCGTAAATCAGGCGGATGTCCTCGATCAGGTCCATCCCGTCAAAGCCGTTGTCATCATGGCGGCCGACGAAGGGCGAGATGAAGGTCGCGCCAGCCTTCGCCGCCAGCAGCGCCTGATTGGCCGAGAAGCACAAGGTGACATTCACCATCGTGCGCTCGCCGGTGAGCGCCTTGCAGGTCTTGAGTCCATCGACGGTGAGCGGCACCTTGATGCAGACATTGTCGGCAATCTTGCGGAGGATTTCGGCCTCTTTCATCATGGTGGCGTGATCGAGCGCCACCACTTCGGCGCTAACCGGGCCATCGACGATCCCGCAGATTTCCTTGGTCACTTCCATGAAGTCCCGCCCCGACTTGGCGATCAGCGAGGGATTGGTCGTCACCCCGTCGAGCAGGCCGGTGGCGGCAAGGTCGCGGATCGGCTCGATCTCGGCGGTGTCGACGAAGAATTTCATGTATCACTCCAGATTTTTTCAGGTAGCCAGCGCGCGGAGGCACGCCCATGAGGATGTGCATGACAAGACTGCCGATGCAATATGCGATGCTGCTTGCCGCCGGACTCGCGGCTTGGCAACCATCGAAAGCGCATGCTGCCGATGAAGATACGCAATTCTGGCACGTCGTGTTCCTGACAGGCGATCTCGACAAGGATACCCGGCTGACGGTGGATACAAGCCACCGCTGGCGCGAGCAGGCGCGCGGCGGTGAACAGCAG
>JBKDUW010000202.1:0-5459 GCA_046339235.1 Erythrobacteraceae bacterium
GTCGATGTAGCGCCCTAGATCAGCTTCAAGCAGGCTGTCGGGGTGCGCTACTACGGCCGCGACGTCTCGGTGATGCGCGCGCGGTTCGAGGGCGTGCCGGTGATCCTCGCCAGCGCCACGCCGGCGCTGGAAAGCCTGCACATGGCGAGCCAGCGGATATACGAGAAACTCGATCTGCCCAGCCGCTTCGGCGGGGCGAGCCTGCCTGCCGTGAAGCTCGTCAATCTCACCGAGGAAAAGCCGGGCAGCGGGCGCTGGCTGGCCGGGCCATTGGTCGAGGGCCTGCGCGAACGGCTGGACAAGGGCGAACAGTCGCTCCTCTTCCTCAACCGCCGCGGCTATGCCCCGCTCACGCTGTGCCGCAATTGCGGACACCGCTTCAAATGCCCGAGTTGCAGCGCTTGGCTGGTCGAGCACCGGCTCTCGGCGCGGCTCGCCTGCCACCATTGCGGGTTCGAGACGCGGGTGCCCGAGGCCTGCCCCGAATGCGGCGAGAGCGATTGCCTCGTCGCCTGCGGCCCGGGGGTCGAGCGGATCGCCGACGAGGTGCGCGAGCTCTTCCCCCAGGCACGCATCGCGGTCGCCACCTCGGACACCTTGAACACCCCCGAGCGCGCGGCGGAGTTCATCGCCATGGCGGAAGGCAAGGCGATCGACATCATCATCGGCACGCAGCTTGTCACCAAGGGCTTCCACTTCCCCGAGCTTACCTTGGTGGGCGTGGTCGATGCGGACTTGGGCCTCGAAGGCGGCGATCTGCGCGCGGCGGAACGCACCTATAGCCAGGTCGCGCAGGTCGCGGGCCGGGCCGGGCGCGGGGCGAAGCCGGGCGAGGTGCTGATCCAGACCCGCCACCCCGATGCGCCCGTGATCGCCGCGCTGGCCGAGGGGAACCGCGACGCCTTCTACGCCGCCGAAACCGCCGCGCGCCGCGAAGCCGGCGCCCCGCCGTTCGGGCGCTGGGCGGCGATCATCCTGTCCTCCGAAGACGAACGCGAGGCGCGCGAAGCTGCCGTCCGGCTGGGTGATGTCCGCCCACGCCTCGCAGACGTCCAGATCCTCGGCCCTGCTCCTGCCCCGCTGGCGCTCTTGCGCGGGCGCTATCGCTACCGCTTTCTGGTTAACGCCAAGCGCAGCGCAAACCTGCAGGCGGTGCTGCGTGACTGGATCGCGGGCGTGAACTTCGCGCCGGGCGTGCGGGTGGGCGTGGATATTGATCCCTACAGCTTCGTCTAACGAAACCAATCGGGGGCTCTAGCGTAACCTCCGCATGACCCGCCCCGTTCTTGTGCCGATCCTCGGCGACCAGCTTTCCCTCACTCTCTCCAGTCTCGAAGGCCTCTCCCCCGGTCAAGCCACGATCCTGATGATGGAGGTGTGGGACGAGGCGACCTATGTGCGTCACCACAAGCAGAAGATCGTGCTGATCTTCTCGGCGATGCGCCACTTTGCCGAGGAATTGCGCGGGGCGGGGTTTGAGGTCGATTACGTGCGCCTCGATGATCCCGCCAACACCGGCAGCTTCACCGGCGAGGCTGCGCGCGCCTGCGAACGCCATGCCCCGCGCGAAGTGCGCATCACCGAGGCCAGCGAATGGAGGGTGCAACAGGCGCTGCTCGAATGGGAAGACCGCCTCCCCTGCCCCGTGCGCCTCCTCCCAGACACCCGCTTGATCGCCAGCCACGCCGATTTCCGCGCCTTCGCGGACGACCGCAAGCACCTCACCATGGAGTATTTCTACCGCGCAATGCGCCGCAAGACCGGCCTCTTGATGGAGGGCGACAAGCCCACCGGCGGCGTCTGGAACCTCGATGCCGACAACCGCGAGCCGCCGCCAAAGAACGGGAGCGCGGAGATGAAAGCGCCGCCAGCGCCCAAATTCGTCCCCGATGTCGTCACGCAAGAGGTGATCGAACTGGTGCGCGCGCGCTTCCCCGATCACTTCGGCGATCTGGAACCCTTCGGCTGGCCCGTTACCCGCGCCGAGGCGCTGCAAGCCGCCGAGGCCTTCTTCGCCCAGCGCCTCGCGCTGTTCGGCCCCTATCAGGATGCGATGGTCCACGGGTCGGACGATCTCTATCACTCGATGCTCTCGACCAGTCTGAACATCGGTCTGCTCGACCCTCTCGAACTGTGCGAGGCCGCCGAGGCCGAATACCGCAAGGGCCGCGCGCCATTGAATTCGGTCGAGGGCTTCATCCGCCAGATCATCGGCTGGCGCGAATATGTGCGCGGGTTCTACTGGTACACCATGCCGGGCCTCGCCGAGGCGAATGAGCTGAACGCCCACCGCCCGCTCCCCGAGTTCTTCTGGACGGGCGAGACCGACATGCGCTGCCTCGCAGACTGCATCCGCACCACCCGCGAGGACGCCCATGCGCACCACATCCAGCGGCTGATGGTGCTCGGCAATTTCTGTCTGATCGCCGGGATTTCGCCGCGCGCGGTGCAGGACTGGTATCTCGCGGTCTATGCCGATGCCTTCGAGTGGGTCGAGCTGCCCAATGTGGCCGGCATGGTGCTCTATGCCGATGGCGGCAGGCTCGCGACCAAGCCCTATGCGGCGAGCGGCAATTACATCAACACAATGTCCGACTACTGCAAAACCTGCCGCTACAAGGTCAGCGAGAAGACCGGGCCGGGCGCCTGCCCGTTCAATCCGCTCTACTGGCACTTCATGGACCGCAACCGCGCGCGGCTGGAGAGCAACCACCGCATCGGCCGCATCTTTGCCACCTGGGACCGGATGGGCGCGGCCAAGCAGCGCGAATATCTGGGAAGCGCCGAAAAATTTCTCGACAGCCTAGAGCCTGCGCGCAAAGGCTGGGCGCGAAACGCATAAGGGAGCCCACCATGCTGACCATCCATCATCTGCGCCTGTCGCAATCCGAACGTATCGTCTGGCTGGCCGAGGAGCTGGGGCTGGAATACGATCTCACGCTCTACAACCGCCGCACCGACAACCGCTTGGCGCCCGATGAATACAAGGCGCTGCACCCGATGGGCATCGCGCCGGTGATCACCGACGGCGACCTGGTGCTGGGCGAAAGCGGCGCGATCATCGACTACATCCTGGCGAAGTATGCCCCCGCAACGTCGAAGGCCCTTGGGCTGGTGCCAGGCGTGGATCACCCCGATTTCGCCGACCACCTGTTCTACTATCACTGGGCCAATGCGACCTTCATGACCAACGGCATGATGGCGCTGGTGGCGCAGTTCATGGGCGCGAGCGAGCTGCCCCCCTTCGTCGCCGACCGCGTCGCAAAGGGCTGGGCCATCGTCGAGAAGCGGCTGGGCGAGGCGGACTATTTCGGCGGCAAGCAGCTGACCACCGCCGACATCATGATGGGCTTCCAGCTCACCACCAGCCGCGCGATGAGCGGGATGAGCATTGATCACCTGCCCAACCTCAAGGCCTATCTTGCGCGCATTGGCGAGCGTCCGGCCTATCAGGCCGCGATGGCGAAGTGCGAACCGGGTATGCCGCCGAAGCTGGATTGATTCCCTCGGCATTGCGAGGAGCGCAGCGACGAAGCAATCCATGAACCAACCGCTGCGCGTACAGAAACGTCAGGCCATGGATTGCTTCGCCTTCGGCTCGCAATCACGAATATCGGGCGGAATCTCTTCCTGCCACCCCACTTTGTCGCCCCGGCCCCCGCGCCTGGGTCCCGCTGCCCTACCGCCCCTCCCGCCGCAGCAACTCCGCCTTGATCGGCAGCCCATAGGCATAGCCCCCCAGCGTCCCGTCGGCCGCGATCACGCGGTGGCAAGGGATCAGCACCGCGACATTGTTCGCCCCGTTCGCCCCGCCGACCGCGCGGCTGGCTTTGGGGTTGCCAAGGGCCGCCGCCAGCTCGCCGTAGCTCCGCGTCTCGCCCGAAGGGATTCGGCGCAGTTCTTCCCAGACGCGCTGCTGGAAGGCGGTGCCCTTTACATCGAGCGGGATTGCGGCCGAGCCCGGCCCCGGTTGCTCGACCGCCTCGACGACCTGCGCGAACAATTCGCGAAAGTCGTCGCCCGCCGACACCAGCTGGGCCTTGGGGAACCTCGCCTGCAATTCCGGCTCGCTCTCGCCGAACGCCAGACAGCACACGCCTTTCTCGGTCGCGGCGACCAGCATGTCCCCAAGCGAGGTCGGCAACACCGCCCAGTTGACCACGCGGCCCGCGCCGCCCTTGCTCCAGTCGCTCGGGTTCATTCCCAGCCTGCCTTTCGTCTCAGCGTAGAACTGCTTTGGCCCGGAATAGCCGGCCGTTGTCATGGCGTCGGCCACCCGTTGCCCGGTCATTAACGCATCACGCACGCGTTCTTGCCGCACGGCCCGGGCAAAAGCGGCGGGTGACATTCCGACAGTGCGTTTGAACAGCCGCTGGAAGTGCGTCGGGGCATAGCCGGTCAGATCGGCCAGCTGATCGAGCGTCATCGTCCCCTGCGCGCTGATCGCGGCGATGGCGGCGAGCACGCAGGCCTCCTCGACGCTTTGGGTGTCAGGAGAGCAGCGTTTACAGGGTTTTAGTCCCGCCTTTCCAGCATCCGCCGGGGTCGCATAGAAGCGCACATTCTTGCGCAAAGGCGCGCGCGCCGGGCAGGAGGGGCGGCAATAGATGCCGGTCGAATGGACGCCGGTGACAAAGGCGCCGTCGAACCGCCGGTCCTTGGCGAGCGCGATCTGCCAGCGATCTTCGTCGGTGATGTTCTTTAAATGTTTCACGTAAAACACTCTGCCACAGCCGACCCGATCCCGCACCCCCGGAGATTGCGTTCAATGTCGCGAAAGGGAAAAAAGCCGCTATACACCGCTCCATGCGCATCCTCCTCCGTTCCCTTGTCCTGCTGTTGCTGGCGCTCGCCGCCCCGGCCGCCGCCGATCCCGCCGATATCGATGCCGCCGCGCGCGGCGTGGTGCGGGTGGTGCTGATCGCCGAGCGCGCAGGCGAGGTTACGCCAGTCTCGCACGGCAGCGGCTTTACTGTCTCGCCGACCCATATCGTCACCAATGCCCATGTCATCCAGGAGGCCCTGCAGGACGATACCTTGCGCATCGGCGTGGTGCCGTCCGAGGGCGAGCGCGGCACCTTTGCGCGCATCATCGCGATCTCTCCGCGCAATGATCTGGCGCTGATCGAGATCACCAAGGGTGCCCTACGCCTGCCGCCGCTGACGCTGGCGGGCGGGGTCAGCGCGGATGCAGGAGAGGTGACTGCGGTCGGCTATCCGATGAATGTCGATCTGGCTCAGGGTCTTGATATTGCGGATATATTCCGCGCCCAGCCGCCGGTCAAATCGCGCGGCTTCCTGTCGGGCCAGCGCCCCAGCCGCCAGTTCGATACGCTGCTCCACACCGCCCCGATCGCGCGCGGCAATTCGGGCGGGCCGCTGCTCGATCCCTGCGGGCGGGTGCTCGGCGTGAACAGCTTCGGCGCGGATTCGGCGAGCGGGGATGCGGAGTTCTACTT
>JBKDUW010000203.1:0-4271 GCA_046339235.1 Erythrobacteraceae bacterium
GCCTGCTCGCCAGCGGCACCCGCAAGGCCCACCTCGAGCGCGCCCGCCAGCTGCTCGCCCTCGCGCCGCCCGCCGCCGACGAGACGCCCAGCGAACCCCCCGATCCGCGCCCGCCATGCCCCTGCTGCGGCGGGACCATGATCATCATCGAGATCATCGACCGCCGCTATCTGCCGCGCGGCCAGCCATGTCCGAGCGCACCATCCGGGAACCTTGCGTCGTGACCCGGCACGGCCCGACACCGCCAGACCTCACCGCAACCGCGCTGCCGGGGACGAGGACGTCCGCATATCATCCGTCCAGGAGCAGTCGCGGCTGCGCCGAATCCAGACGAGCCGGCGCCCCACGGCTGCTTCGTCACCGCAAAATCAGACGCGCTGCTCTCACACCCGTCCGCTTATCGGCACCGTCAGCAGACGCCCGGACCAACCCAGAAGCGAAAACCCCATAGCTCAGCGCATGCGGCCCGCGGGTTCGGGCACCGTCGACTTTCCGACGCCTCTCGGCGTCCGAAACTCTAAACGCAAGCCGAATGGCAGGTCTTCGCCAGCCATAGGCGATTGCGGACATTTCATGCAGGCGATTGAGGGACTACTCCCATCGCGCTCTTTCGCATCGTGATCGCCCCCCTGACGTCCGCTGTGCGTGTGACAAGGCCCTTATCCCCCTGTCCGTCCGTGGCAGGGGCTTTCGCTTATTGCACTGATAAAGCTAAGATAACTGCCTGAGGACAAAGCGAACAGGGTGTCCGCTTTGTCCGCTTACCCGAACACAGCCACGCTCTGCATCCCGTCGAGGACTTGGCGGCCGTCGGCATCCCACAGCCGCAGGCGCTCCGACGAATAGCCGCAGTCGGCGTGCTGGCTGGCGTTCTCGGCGAGATACCAGCCATCGCGGGACTGGCTCTCCGGATTGAGCACGTTGAACGACCAGTTGATCGAGCTGATCGGGCCTTGCCGCCGCATCGCCCGCATCGCGCCCGGCGGCATGACGTCGCCCATCAGCACCAGCTTGGCGGCGGGATCGAGGCTGTGCTCCTCGGTCAGCCGCGCCCAGCGCCGCACGGTCGCGCCGCGATCCTCGCCCTTGGTCTGGCCGTGGCGCAGTTCGAAGTTCTTGGCGACGAAGCTCGGCGCGAAGCTGTGGGTGACTTGCGCGTTGTCTTCGGGCTGGCCGGGCCAGTCCTCGGGCGGCACCGAAGGGTGGAACGCGTTGGCCTCGCGCCGTTCGGCGAACAGCCAGAAGGCCGAGAGGGCGAGCTTGTCGTCGACCCGGATCTCGCTGCGCACCTGAGTCACGCTACGGCCCTGCCGGATCATCTCGGCGCTCAATGTGATGTCCTCGCCCACCGGCGCGACGAAGGCGACCTGGGCAGCGCGCAAGGGGGGCAGGCCGGGAAAGGCGCGGGTGGCCATGGTATAGGCGACCAATGCCGAGGCCCCGCCATAGAGCGTGCGGCCCTGCAGCCAGTCGGCAGCATGGGTGAGGCGGACCGGGCCGGGCTGGCCGGTGATGGGTTCGAGCAGGCTGGCGATCGTCATGCCTCCAGCCATGCCGCGCGCGGTGCGCGTCGTCCAGACTGACGTTGCGGAAGGTGCCGCCAGCAATCACGGCCCGTAATCACAGATTGCCTTTGCTCCAGCGAATCGCTAGTGCGCGCGCTCTGTTCGGAGCACAGCGCCCCGGATGGCTCGGCCCGATGGCGGAGTGGTTACGCAGAGGACTGCAAATCCTTGCACGCCGGTTCGATTCCGGCTCGGGCCTCCACCTTTGCATTGCGCGTGCCGCCAGCGCGAATTAGGGCGGCAACCAGAGTGCCGCTTTAGCTCAGTCGGTAGAGCACATCATTCGTAATGATGGGGTCACGTGTTCGAGTCACGTAAGCGGCACCACCTTTTCAGTGACTTAGGTGGCGTGATGAAGCGCCAAGGTCTATGCCCTGTTCAACCTCACCCCAGCCGAAATCGAATTACTGAAGGCCAATATATGAGCGGCTTGCCCGATGATTACATCGAAGCGCTGACCCTTCTTGCGAAGGCCTTTGTCACCTATGAAGCACAAACAGGTGTGGCGGCTATTTTGGTTGGTGGCTCTGCCACGGCCATAAGCACTGGCGGTGCCTTCATGTCTGAAGATTTCGATGTTGTAGCCGGTAATGATGCAGCATTCAGCGCGGCCATGGAAGCGCATGGGTTTGCTGAGGAGTCCCCTGCGATTCATGGCCTTGTTGCTTGGCACCATCCCGATTTTCCGCGCTATGCTGTCGAGCAGGTTTCAGGCGGCTATTTTGACGGGAAGGCGGATCGCGCAAGGTGCGTTAAGCTCATCGTTAAGGATGATGCCGCTATCGTGCTGCCCGCAGTCGAAGACCTGATTGCGGACCGGCTTGGGCAATTCGCCGTTTCCTCTGGCGACACGGCAATGCTGGAACAGGCTAAAGCCTTGTTCGCGCTCTCAAATGGGCTGGATTTGGCCTATCTGAAACGTCGCGTATGCGAAGAGGGTGGAAATGTTGGACTTTTGGGTATAGATCACACCGCGTGAAGGAGATCACATTCAACGACTTCCAGCGCGCAATCGATGCGCGCAAAGCCGCCATCGGGTTCGATGAAAGCGCGGCAAGCGTTGATGCGCGCCGTAATAAGGGCGCGGCCCGCACAGCTGGAAAACGAGAACTTCTGCGCCGAACTAAGGCGCGCGCTCAGGCGGCTGGCAAGATTCCAGTGCTTAGTTATTGAATGAACCTCTTTGGTTCATAGACGGCCAAGCCTACGCCTTGCCGAAAAGCCCTATCCCAAGGCCGACTGAAGCAAAAATCAGGGCTTTAACATTCAAAAATCTGTATTGCCATGCTATAACACCTGTCTGGGCGGATACGGTTCAGGACAGCGCTATGGCAGGCCAACCGCCGATGAATCCCGGCGCATCGATATTGCATGGATGATCCGCAAGGGCCTCGCCCTTCCCGGCGCGATCCGGGGCGGCACCTTGAGCTGGTCGCGGGGCGATCAACCGTCGGGGCGTATCAGCTACACCGCCGACATGTTCGATCCCGATCATTCGCGGCTGGTGCTGCAATACACCATTACCGAACGCGGCGAGGTGCAGGAATAACCGTCCGCGCGGGCTGGCGCGACGACGGCATTTAACCATCAGCCCACCCAGCAGGAGACCGATGATGCGCTATTTCCTTCCGCTCGCTGCCGCGATGATGCCCGTGACCGCAGCAGCGCTGTCCTTCGCCACCATCGCCGAGGCGCAGACCGCCAAGCCCGAGCGCGTGCAATTCGCCAAGGGCAAGTCCTCCAAGACGATCAAGGGCACGATCAAGGGCGAGCAGTCGCGCCTGTTCGTGGTGGGCCTGCGCGCCGGCCAGACGCTGACGGTCAAGCTGGTTCCCAGCAATCCGTCGACCTATTTCAACGTGACCGCGCCCGGTGCCGAGCAGGCGATGTTCATCGGCTCGACTGCGGGCACCACGATGACGGAAGTGATCCCGTTGTTGAAGGACAGTTCAGAGGAGCTGTAAGGCGACATCCAGCTTTACGAGGTGTCGCTTTGGCCTGATCGATTTCCCGGCGGATGGTCTTCCGGGAGAGGGCGATGGGTTGTCTCGATAGTGAGGCATTGACGGCGATGAGTGTGCTGTTGAAGCAAGGACAGACGCAGAGCGCGGTGGCGCGCCTGCTGGGAGTGACGGAAGGCGCGGTTCGCTACCACCGCCGTCGGCGCGCTGAGGGCGCGGTGGACGGACGGAGCCGGCAGGTTGCCAAGGCGGCCGGGCATGCCGAGGCGATTGCGCAGTGGCGCGGTGCCTGCGGCGATGGCGCGGTCAACATCGCGGCGTTGCATGATTGGCTGGTTCGCGAGCACGGCTATTCCGGCAGTCTGAAGTCGGTGCAGCGCTATTGGGCGCGGACGTTTCCGGCACCGGCGATCCGGGCACGACGACGCGTAGAGACGCCGGCGGGGGCTCAAGCTCAGGTCGACTGGGCCGAGTTTCCAGGCATGGTGCTGGGTGAGGAAGTGGTCGATCTGTCGGCGCTGGTGATGACCCTTTCGTGGAGCCGCAAGCGCGCGATCGTGTGGTCGCGCTCGAAGGATGCGCTGGCGTGGCAGTCTTGCCATCTCGGCTGTTTTCAGCGTCTCGGCGGGGTGGCCGCGGTGATGCGCATCGACAACGTGAAGACGGCGCTGTCGAAGGGCGCAGGCGCCTGGGGCGAGATCAACCCGACCTACCGGCGTTTTGCCGATCAGATGCACTTCCACGT
>JBKDUW010000204.1:0-5320 GCA_046339235.1 Erythrobacteraceae bacterium
GCACGATTCCTCGCCGCGCTGGCCGCTCTCAGCATCTCCGCCATTGCCTTGCCCTCGGCCGCGCAGGAAGCGCCCAAGGCTGAGGCCGCCGCCAAGCCTGCTCCGGCACTGGCCGCGCAGGTCAAGACCCGCGATCTCGCCAGCACCTTCGGGGGGCAGCGTATCGCCTACCGCGCGACGATTGCCGACACGATCCTCAGCAGCGACGACGGCAAGCCCGAAGCTGTGATCGTCACCACCTCCTATGTGAAGACCCCCGCTGACCCGTCGCGTCCGGTGTTCTTCATCTACAACGGCGGGCCGGGCTCGGGTTCCGTGTGGCTCCAGATGGGGGCCTTCGGGCCGAAGCGGGTGGCGATCCCCTCGGACGCGCGCGAGGATGGCGCGCCGCCCTATCCGCTGCTCGACAATCCCGACAGCCTGCTCGATGTCGCCGACCTCGTCTTCATCGACCCGCCCGGCACCGGCTTCAGCCACCTGACGCAGGGCACGGATCCCAAGAAATATTATGGCCTCAGGCAGGACGGCCGCGCGGTCGCCGAGGTGATCCGGCGCTGGATCAACCATAATAGCCGCTGGTCCTCCCCCAAATATCTCGGCGGCGAAAGCTACGGCACCAGCCGCACCGCGATTGTGGTCGATGAGCTCGAAGGCAGCACCTACAACGATGTCGGCCTCAACGGGCTGATCCTGATCTCCACGATCCTCGATTTCGCGGGCCGCGAGCCGACGCCGGGCAACGAGATGGCCTATGTCGTGACCCTGCCCAACATGGCGGCGGCGGCCTATTACCACGGCAAGGTGCAGGCGCCTTCGGTGGAAGCCATCGTCGAGGAAGCGCGCCGCTTTGCCATCGGGCCGTTTGCCTCGGCCTTGCTCAAGGGGCAGGATTTGCCCGCCGAGGAACGCGCGAGCGTGCGCAAGGAGCTTTCGCGGCTCACTGGCCTGTCGGAGGAATATCTCGAACAGGCCGATCTGCGCGTCACCGATCAGCGCTTCTACAAGGAGCTGCTGCGCGACCGCGGGCTGACCATCGGGCGGCTGGACGCGCGCTACACCGGCAAGGATTACGACAACGCCGGCGAAACGCCCGACAATGATCCCAGCTTCTACGGCATCGATGCCGGCTACACCGCTGCGATCAACCAGTGGGCGCGCGAGACGCTGGGCTACGAGACCGATCGCGAATACCAGTCGATCGGCTCTGTCGGCGGGCAGTGGGACTGGTCGTTGGGCAGCGGCTGGGGACGGCAGGCCTATCTCAACATCGCCCCGCTGATCGGGCAGGCGATGCGCCAGAACTCGCAGCTGCGCCTGTTCAACGCGCAGGGCTACTACGATTTCGCCACGCCGTTCTTTGGCGCGGAATATTCGCTCAAGCGCACCGGTATCCCGCAGGACCGGATCACATGGAAATATTATGATGCGGGCCACATGATGTATGTGCGAGACGAGGACCGGGCCAAGCTCTCGGCCGATCTGCGCGCTTTCATCCGGGCGCGCTGATGCGGGTGCGGCGCCTCGCCATGCTGGCCGTGCTGACGGTACTGGCGCTGCCGGCCTGCAAGCCACCGCCGACCGACGAGGGCAGCGCCCGCGCGGCGAACCTGCCCGCACCCCGCAGCCCGTCCGAACCGCTCGCCTCGCCGGATGTCGACGGCGCAATCTGGGCGATGAGTGCCAAGCCCGGGCGGCTGGTCTACGGCATCCCCGGCAAGCCGGTGCTGGTGGCGCTCGAATGTCTTGATGCCAGCACGCTTGAAGCGCGGCTGCGGATCACCCGCCATGCACCTGCCGATCCCGGTGCAGGCGCGCTGCTGGCGGTAATCGGCAACGGCGCTATCGGGCGCTTCGAGGTCGATGCGACCACGATCGGCCAAGCGCGGCTATGGCAGGGTGAAGCGCCCGCTACAGCGCAGGGATGGAACGCCCTTGATGGCCCGCGCGAGGCGACGGTGACCGTGCCCGGCGCCGGGCTGGTCCTGCTCAATCCGAGCCCCTTGCCGGGCGAGCTGCTCAAGGCGTGCCGCGCGCCTGCGCTGCCAGCAGATCAGGCGTAAGCACCTGCGGCAATCGTTCGGGCGTTGCAGCGCCCGGCGCATACCACAGATAGAGCGGCACGCCCGCCGCGCCCTGCTCGGTCAGGAAGGCTGTGATCTCGGGATCGCGCACCGTCCAATCGCCCACCATCGTCACCACCCCCGCTTGCTCGAAGGCTTCGCGGACATTGTCGCGCTCGATCGAGGTACTCTCATTGACCTTGCAGGTGACGCACCAGTCGGCGGTGAACCACACGAAAACCGGCTTGCCTGAAGCGCGCGCCCTGGCGAGGCTCTCGCGGCTGAAGGCTTGCGGGCTATGGATGCTGACCTTCGCCTCGGCGCCCTTGGCGGCATAGACCGAGGGCAGCGCGATCAAAGCAAAGGCTAGGAACGGCGCGACAATCAGGGCGAAGGCGGGCCACGCCATCTTGCCCGCTTTCTGGAGCCGTCCGACCACGAACAGCGCAATCAGCACGCCCACCACCAGCACCAGCGCGATTCCGCCGAAATTGCGGCCGCCCAATTGCGCGGTGAGCCACACCAGCGCGAGCGCGGTCAGCCCCATCGGGATCGCCATCAGGCGGCGGAAGCGCTCCATCCACGCGCCGGGCTTGGGCAGCATCCGCCGCAATGGGGGCACGAAGCCGAGCAGCAGGAACGGCAGCGCCAACCCGAGCCCGAGCAGCGCGAACAGCAGCAAGGCCTGCGGGGTCGGCAGCAGCAGCGCCGCGCCGAGCGCCGCCGCCATGAATGGCCCCGTGCACGGCGTGGCGACGAAAGCGGCCAGCAGCCCGGTCGCAAAGGCGCCCGCTGGCTCGCCCCCGCGCGTAAACGAGAGCGAGGGCAGTTCGAACAGTCCGGCAAAGTTGGCGGTGATCGCGGCCGCCAGCACCAGTAGCGCCACAACCACGCCCGGCTCCTGCAGCTGGAACGCCCAGCCGACCTCTTCGCCCGCAGCGCGCAAGGCCAGCAGCAAGCCGCCGAGCGCCACGCAGGCGATCACTACGCCTGCCGTATAGGCCAACCCCTCGGCGCGCGCCTTGGCTTCGCTTTCGCTGGCGCGGGTGAGCGCGATGGCCTTCATGCTTAGGATCGGGAAGACGCAAGGCATGATGTTGAGCAGCAAGCCGCCCGCCAGCGCGCCGAGGATCAGCGTCCACAGCGGCGGGATCGGCGCCGACTGCGGCCCCGCCACCACGTCGCCTTCCTTGGGCACCACGCCGAGCACCGCCTCGAACCGCACCCCGCCGCCATTGCCGAAGGCGAGGATGCCGCTCACCGCTTCCGCCTTGCCCTCGCCCAGTTCGTCGAGCGGGATGTCGGCCACCAGCAGATCGCCCACCCGGCGGAAGGTCTGCGGATCGGCGTAGGCGACCAGGCGCTTGTTGGCGATACACACATGCGGATCGGTCAGCGCGACGCTGGCGGGGAGCGGAATGCCAAGCCGCAGCATTTTGCCCTGGACCGCGAAGCGCGCCTTGGCATCGAGCAGCGGCGCGACCTCAGCCCGCCAGCGCGCAAAATCACCTCCTGCCTTGGCCGAAAGTCGCGCGGCCTGCGGCACGCAGATCTCGTCGGTGCAGGCAAGATAATCGACCGTGCCTTTAACCGGCCCTGCAAAACTCTTGACGCTCGGCCCCGGCACCACCAGCACCAGCACCACATAGGGGCCTTCGTAGATGTGGTTCATCAGCCCGCTGATCAGCAGGCGTCCGGGCACCGGATAGCGCGCCTCGCCCACTTCCCAGTCAGGCGGCAGATCGAGCGCCAGCAGCATCCCCACGCCTGCGTCCCCCGGGTTCGACCAATAGCCGTGCCATTCGCGTCCCTTGGGGGTGAAGCGCAGCGCCAGCATCCATTCCCTGCCCTCGGCAGGCGCGCCCTCGGCAAAAAGCTCGACCGCGATATTGTCGTCACCGAACCCCAGCGCGGGCGGTACAGGCGGCGCGGCGTTCTGGGCGGAGGCCGGCCAGCCGAGCAGCACACTTGCGACGAGCGCAAGCACCCATGCAGCGAAGTGTCGGATCGGAAGCGGGAAGGTTCTTGCGTGGTGCACGGATAGGCCTCTAGGCTGCTGCAACTTAGTTCGCAATCGGAGCCTATTCGGTGACACAGCCTGCCAACGACACGCGCGATCGGGTGATCCTCGGCGGGGGGCTGGTGGGCATGACGCTGGCGCTGGCGGCGGCGAAGAAGGGCTTTTCCAGCCATGTGATCGACCGCGCCGATCCGGCCGAACTCACCGCCGAGGGCTTCGACGACCGCGCCACCGCGATCTCGACCGCCAGCTGGCACCTGTTCGAGAATATCGGCATCGCCGCCGGGCTCGAACTATTCGCCTGCGATATCGCCAGCATCGCGGTGACCGACCAGAACAAGCCCGGGCGGCTCGATTTCGTCCCCGGCGAGGGGGGCGGCACTTTGGGGCGGATGTTCCCCAACCGCCGCTTGCGGCTTGCGCTGTTCGAGGCTGCCGCCAAGGAACCGCTCATCAACTGGACCAGCCTCGCGACCGTCACCGAGCGGCAGCGCAGCGAATATGGCGTCGCCGCGGTGCTGGCCGACGGGCGCAAGTTCAAAGGCCGGCTGATGATCGCTGCCGAAGGCCGCCAGTCGCCGACCCGCGATTCGGCCGGGATCGCAATCGCCAAGTGGGATTACGAGCACCGCGCAATCATCGCTGGCCTCACCCACGAAAAGCCCCACGGCAATGTCGCTTGGGAAATCTTCTACCCCGCCGGGCCTTTCGCGCTGCTGCCGCTCAACGATGATGCTGACGGCACCCACCGCTCCTCGCTGGTGTGGACCGTCTCCGAGCGTGACGGGGCGGCGGTGATGAAGCTGGGCGACCGCGCCTTCCTCGCCGAAATCGAAAAGCGCGTGGGCGGCGTGCTGGGCAAGGTGCTGACCATCGGCCAACGTTCAAGCTATCCGCTCGGCTTCCACCACACCGCCAAGATCACCGCCGAGCGCCTCGCCCTGATCGGCGATTCGGCGCACGGCATCCACCCGATTGCGGGGCAAGGGTTAAATCTTGGGCTGCGCGATGTCGGCGCGCTGGTCGAGGTGCTGGCCGACGGTGCGCGGCTGGGGCTCGATCCGGGCGATCCGGAGCTGCTCAAGCGTTACGAGACCTGGCGCGGGCTCGACAGCTTCATGGTGGCGCTGGCCACCGATGGCCTCACCCGCCTGTTCGGGGTGCCGGGCAAGACCGCCTCGGCCGTCCGGCGCCTCGGCATGGCCGCGGTGCAACGCACGCCGATGCTCAAGAGCTTCTT
>JBKDUW010000205.1:0-16277 GCA_046339235.1 Erythrobacteraceae bacterium
CTGGCGAGCCTTGGCAGCGACGATCTGCCCGAGCGCCGCTTCGGCCTCGATCTGGCCGGCACTGGCGCTCTGTTCGACTGCGCGGTGCACAGGAGCTGCGGCCTGTCGGTGATCGAGTTCGAGCCCCACGCCCGCAACGACTTTGCCGATCACGTGGCAATGATTGTGCCGGTGATCGCGCGGCTCGAAGCGCTCACCGATCCGCAGGCGCTATGCACCACCGCGGCGCGGCTGGTGCGCCAGATGCTCGGCTATGACCGGGTGATGATCTACCGCTTCCATCCCGATGAAAGCGGCGAGGTGGTGGCCGAGGAACTGGCCGAGGGCATGGAGCCCTATCTCGGCCTGCGCTATCCTGCGGCCGACATCCCGCAGCAGGCCCGCGAACTGTTCCGCCGCAACCGGTTCCGCATGATCGCCGATATCGATGCGCCCGCAGTGCCGATCATCCCGGCGCTCGGGGCCGAGGAAGCGCCGCTCGATCTGTCGATGAGCATGC
This sequence comes from Erythrobacteraceae bacterium, assembly GCA_046339235.1. Lineage (GTDB taxonomy): Bacteria > Pseudomonadota > Alphaproteobacteria > Sphingomonadales > Sphingomonadaceae > Erythrobacter. Next base: position 500 of record JBKDUW010000205.1, read on the forward strand.
TGCGCGCCCATTCGCCGATGCACCTGGCCTATATGCACAACATGGGGGTGGGCGCCTCGCTCGCGATCGCGATTGTCCGGCATGAACGGCTGTGGGGCATGATCGCCTGCCACCACCGCACGCCGCGCCTGCCGCCCTTCTCGCTGCGGACCGTAGCCGAACTGCTCAGCCAGACCTTCTCGCTGATGCTCGACCGCATTCTGGTGGCGCGCGCCGAAGACCTGCGCGAGCGCGCGCGCGCTCTCAAGGACCGGCTGCTTCTGCGGCTGGCGGGAGGCCTCGCGCTGGCGGACAGCCTGCCGCTGATCGAGGAGGTGCTGGGCAGCGCGATCCTGCATGACGGTCTCTCGCTGCTGGTCGATGACGAATATCGCGCCAGCGGCGCCGCGCCCGATGAAGCCGCCTTCCGCGCCATCGCCCCGCTGCTGGGGAACACGCTCGGCAGCGCGGTCCATGCCTCCACGCGCCTCGCAGACCAGATCGCCGAGGCGGGCGCTTTTGCCGATTATGCCACCGGCGCGCTGGTGCTGCCGCTCTCGCGCGCCGGGCGCGATTGTCTGGTGCTGTGGCGCCGCCCGCAGACAAGCACGATCACCTGGGCGGGCGATCCGGAAAAGGCCCGCGCCGCGCCCGGCGAGTTGCTCCAGCCGCGCGCCAGCTTTGCCGCATGGACCGAAACCGTGCGCGGACGCAGCGCCGAATGGGACACAGAGGAATGCGAGATCGCCGCGCGCCTGCGCCGCACGCTGATCGAAGTGGTGCTGCGGATGAACGAGGACATCGCGCGCGAACGCGTCCGCGTGGCCGAGCAGCAGGATCTCGTCATCGCCGAGCTCAACCACCGGGTGCGCAACATCCTCGGCCTGATCCGCGCGCTGGTGTCGCAATCGCAGGCCGAGGCGCTGTCGGTGCCGGGCTTTGCCGCGATCCTCGGCGGGCGGATCGCCGCGCTGGCCGCCGCGCACGAAAACCTGACGCGCAAGAACTGGGGCCCGGCATCGCTAATTGCCCTGCTGGAGACCGAACTGGCGCCCTATTGCGGTGCGGATCGCGCGCGGCTGACGTTGGCGGGAGAGGACGTGTTGCTCGGCCCCGAGGCCTTCACGGTGCTGGCGCTGGTGGTGCATGAACTGGCCACCAATTCGGCCAAGTATGGCTGCCTTTCGGCGCGCGCGGGCATGCTGGACGTGCGGCTGGCGCGCACCGCCTTCGGCGATCTGGCGCTGGGCTGGCGCGAGGCGGGCGGGCCGCCGGTGAGCGCGCCTTCGCGCCACGGCTTCGGCTCGACCATCATCAGCCGCTCGATTCCGCATGATCTGGGCGGCGAGGCCGATGTGCGCTTCCGGCTCGAAGGGCTCGAGGCCGATTTCCTGATCCCCCGCCGCCACCTCGCCGATGTCGACAAGGCGGCGCCCGCGCCGGTGCCTGCGCCGGTTGAGGCCGCGCGCCTTGCCCCCGCCGCCCCGCGCCCCGGCCGCGTGCTGGTCGTCGAGGACAGCATCATCATCGCGCTCGACACCGAAGAGAACCTCAAACGGCTCGGGATTGCCGAGGTGCAGGTGGAAAGCAGCGTCGCCGGCGCGCTCGCCGCGATTGCCGAGACCCCGCCCGATTTCGCGCTGATCGACTTCAACCTCGGCGGCGAATCCTCCGAGCCCGTCGCTGCCGCCCTGCGCGAGGCCGGCGTGCGCTTCGTGCTGGCGACCGGCTATGCCGACGGCGCGGCCACCTTCGAGCGGCTGGGCGCGGCAGCGGTACTGCGCAAGCCCTATGGCAAGGGCGAGATCGAGCGGCTGATCGGGGGTTAGGCGGAGCGGGTCAGCAGGGTTACCTCGGCGCCGCTGAAATCGAGGCTCGCGATACCGTCGGCGTAAAGACACTCGCCGGCTCCGGCGCGCGCCGTTCCGTCGCCTGACACAACCTCACCCGCCAACGGCAAAGCCAGCAACGCGCCTGGAAATGCCGCGATAGTCGCCGCATCGGGCGCGCCTTCGATCCGGTCGAGCCGGAAATGCGGCCCGTCGACCAGCACCGGCCCGCTCGCAATCGAACGGCGATGCTCAGGCGCATAGGGCTCGCCGCGCGCCACCGCGAGGGCGCGTGTCAGATGCAATTCGCGTGGGCGGCCATAGTCATAGATGCGGAAAGTTGTGTCGCTGGTCTGCTGCACCTCGACCAGCGCGAGGCCCGGGCCGATCGCGTGGACCGTGCCTGCGGGCAGATAGAACAGATCGCCCGCGCGCGTGGTGTGCCAGGCGAGCAGCTGCTCGATCGTGCCATCCTGCGCGGCGGCGGCGATTTCCTCGGATGTCACCGCCCGCGCAAAGCCGATCGCGAGCCGTGCATCGGGCTCGGCGTCGAGCACCAGCCAGCATTCCTCCTTGCCCGCCTCGCCCGGCAGCGCCTGCGCCTCGCTCGGGTGGACCTGCACCGAGAGCTTGTCCGAGGTGAACAGGTATTTGACCAGCACCTGCGGCAATTCGGGCGGCGGTTCGAACCAGATCTCGCCAATCCGCTGGCCTTCGGGCGCGAGGAAGGGCGCGGGCAGGTGATCGCGGCCCCAAACCTTTGCGACCATGCGGGTCGGCAACTGGCGGACCGCCATCACTGGTCGAGCGCGCCTGGCAGCTTGCCAACCCGCTGCGCGCCCTCGCGCGTGGTCACCAGCACCTCGCCGTCCGCAACGATGATGCACAGATCCGCGAGGCCCACCGCCGAAATGCGCGGACCATCGGTGATCGCCAGCACGCCGCGGCATTGATCAAGGTCCGCCGCGCCGCGCGTGACATTGCCCGCCGCATCGGCCTGATCGGCCAACGCCTCGGCCAGCGCGGCCCAACTGCCGATGTCGGACCAGCCCATGTCGGCGGGCACCATCGCTGCACGCGCAGTGTTCTCCATCACGGCAAAGTCGATCGAATCGCCGGTGATCGCTTCGAAGGGCGCAGCCGCGGGGTGGAAGCACGCGCCCGCGCTATGCCCCTCGGCCACCGCCTGCCGCACAAGCGCCGCCATTTCGGGCCGGTGCGCGGCGAGTTCATCCAGCAGATGGCCTGCAAGGAAGGCGAATATCCCGCCGTTCCAGCTGAAATTCCCGCTGTCGAGATAGGCCTGCGCGGTGGCAGCATCGGGCTTTTCGACGAACCGCCGGATCGCATAGCCGCCCGCCAGCGGCGCGCCGCGCTCGAGATAGCCATAGCCGGTCTCGGGCCGGTCAGCCGCGATGCCGAAGGATACGAGATAGTCCGCGCGCGCCAGCGCGGCCGCGGCGAGCGCGGCGGCGCGGAAGGCGTCCGGATCGGCAATGTGATGATCGCTCGGGCACACCAGCATCACCGCATCGTCGGGCAGCAGCGCAGCAGCGAGCGCAATGGCGGGCGCGGTGTTGCGCGCACAAGGCTCCACCACCAGCCGCGCGCCGGGGGTGTCGCCCAGCTGGGCCATGGTCAGATCGCCATGCGCGGCGCCTGCCACCACCATCGGCGCGGCAAAGCGATCATCGCCGGCCACCCGGTGCACCGCCTGTTCGAACAGGGTTTGCGCGCCCACCAATGGCAGAAACGGCTTGGGCACCGCCTTGCGGCTGAGCGGCCAGAGCCGCGTGCCGCTGCCGCCGCACAGGATCACGGGGTGGATTTGCGTCACAGGTGTCGCCCTTCATTGCTGTTTTGACGAGCTATATCAGCCGGGTCGATGATGCCAGTCCGAAGCCCTCCCGGCCCCCTCAGTTGGCCCCAGAACAGAGGCGTTAGAACCACCGCTGGCGCCAGTAGAACGGCGCAGCGACCGGGTTGCCTTCGCCGTCCATCGCCGGGCGGAAGCCAAGGCGGCTCTCGACCAGCTGGCAGGTGATCCGGTCAGCCTCGGCGTCGGGGCTGGGGCGGTAGACCGTGCACCCACGCGCGCGCCCGTCGGTGCCGACCGTGACGCGCACGATCACCTCGGTGCCCTTCCGCGCGCCACGCCCGCCGGGGGGGACGGGATAATCGCGGGCATTATCGATGCTGCCGGAGATATGCATGGGCTTGGTCGCCGCCACCCCGCCGCGCCCGCCGCCGCTATTGCCGCTGCCGGTGCCAAGCCCGCTTCCTGCCGCCCCGGTGCCCTCCCCCGCCTCGGCCGCGCCCGAGCGGCTGGCCGTACCGGTCGATGAGGCCTGCGGACGCTGGGGTTCCTCGCGCAGCGTGCGCGGCGGTTTGGGCTGGGTGACGGGCTGGGCCACGGCTTCCTTACCGGGATCGCCCTGCCCGCCTTCGTCAGGTTCCGGCTGGTTTGCGGGCGGGGGCGGCAGCGGGGTGGTAACCGTCACCGTGAAGGCCGAGACCACCTGTTTCTGGACCGAAGCGGTGAGATCGGGCGCCAGCACACGGGAAAGCCCGTAAAGCGCGGCGATATGCAGCACCACAATCACCACCAGCAGCGGCAGGCTGGGACGACGGCGCTGATGCTGGAAACCGGCAGAACCCGTCATGCGCACCGCCTGTCAATCACGATTGCCTCCGTTTCGGGCGAGCTTCCGCCGGAAACCCGCGCCGACTTCCTATAGCACCGCCGCGGATTTTGGCGATGGAACGCAAGAACCGATCGCGCATTGCACCGTGTCGAAGCCGCCGGGGGTGCAAGCCCGGACGTGTGGTACGATCCCGCCAGTCGGGACGATGCGCCTGCGCGTCTGCCGCAAGGAGGCGGTGTCGGGGGCGACGCGCAGCGGCCCGCCGCGTCCGGAAGGACGGCGCCCGAACCCTTCCCCGGTGTCTTTGTCAGCATGCTGGCCGCGCAGCGGATCGCGTCCGGCCCGATTGACAGGGCAGCGCTGATCGCCGCGTTGCCCGGCGGCGGGGGCTATCTGCTATTTGCCTGCATCAGCCTGCTGCTCGCCCGCGCCGGCGATACGGTCACGCCGGTCTGGCGCCCCAATGCGCTGGCGGTGGTGGTGGTGGTGCGCGCGCGGCTTTGCGCGATGGCACGCTGGCGACACCCCGCGCGCACAACCCCGCCGGAGCGGGCAACCCTGCGGCCGAATGGCTGGCGGTGTTGCTCCACAAGCTGGCCGGCACCGCCGCCATGTTCGGCGAGGCCGCTCTGGGCGACAGCGCCGCCGCGCTCGAGCGCGCGCTGGCGATGGAACAGAACGCCGAGACCCGCATAGCGCTGGCGCGTGAATTGCTGGCGCTGGCCGACCGTCCCTCGGATGCCGAGCTGCGCAAGGTCAACCGCGCGGCGGGCTGAGCACTTGCTCCCGCCCCCACCGCTGCCCAGCCAGTCTCAAGCGCCCACGAAAAAAGGGCGACCCGTTCCCGGGCCGCCCTCTTTCACGTTGTCGCTGGTCGCTGGCGATCAGAAGGCCAGACGGACCCCGAAGCGCACGCCCCACAGCGAACCGTTGATCTGGGTCGCTTCGATCGGCTGGGCGAAGGGCGGCGTGCGGTGCTCGAACGGATACTGCGCGCAAGGCTGAGCGGCCGAGGTGGCGATGCTCGCCGCGTTGCCCGGAGTGGTCAGGCAGCGCACGTTCACGACCGGCGCGTTGTAGGGGAAGCCCACTTGCTCGATCGTGCCCCAGCTGCTGTCGATCAGGTTGAGCACGTTTTCGACGTCGGCAAGCAGTTCCAGCTTGCCGCCGAACACGAACGGCACTTCCTGACGGAACGACAGGTCGAGCTTGTGCACCCAGGGGGTTCTGGCGATATTCTTCGGCGCGATTTCGCCCTGATAATCCTCCAGTTCCGAGTTCTCGATGAAGTTCTGGAAGCCGATGAAGTCGAAGTTCGGCGCGTAGAGCACCCGCGAATCCGCGGTCGGGCTGCTGACGTCCGGCACGTAGAGCAGGTTCGCGCTGTTGCGACCCGTCACACCGAACACGCTCGAGCGGTTGGTCCCTGCCGCCTGATCGGCGAAGGTGTAGCTGTAACGCTGGCCCGAACGGACGTTGTAGAACAGTTCGATGCGAGTGTTGTTGTCCCCGAAGATCTCGGCGTCATAGCCCGCCCCAAGGCGGAACTGGTGATCGCGCTGGTAGTTCGAGATGCCGATCGCGGCAAAGTTCGGATCGTCACCGACCGCAGTGTTGGTGTAGTTCGAGAACGCCACCGACGAGGTGCCCGGGTTCTGATCATCAACGTTCTGATAGGTGTAGGCACCGTTCAGGAAGAAGCCTGCATCCCAGCGCTTGTTGAAGCGCGCGACAATGTTCCAGCTGTCACCTTCATCGGTGTTGGTCAGCAGAATATCGGTGTTGACGCCGGTCTGGCCCGCCAGGATGTTGTAGCGCGGGCGACCGTCCGGCGTAGTGGTGCCGGTGGTGACCGAGCGCAGGTCGGTCCATTCCAGAGCGTCATTCACCTTCGAGTAGATCACGTCGATGCCGAAGTTCCAGCCGTCGCCGAGGAACGGAAGGTTGGCTTCGTAATCGACCGAGCCCGAGAAACGCCACTGCGAAGGCGCCTCGAAGTTCGGATCGAGCGCGTTGGTCGGCGAGGCTGCGGTGCCGGTGGTGCGCACCGCATCGACCAGCGACTGCGGAATGCCGGTCCCGCCCGAGACGTTGTTGAGCGTTGCGGCACCGATCGCATTCTGCTGCGCCGCCGAGAGGCCGGTGACGCCCGAAACGGTGAAGGTGTCGGCAGCGCCGCCGACGCCGGGCACGCGGCGAACCTGCGCGCGGCCAATCGTCGGGCCCGGGTTCGAGTAGTTGTTCGAGATCCACACCAGCGGGTTGCCGCCGCCGAACAGACCGGCCGAACCGCGCACCTGGAGGCGATCGGTCGGCGTCCAGTTGAAGCCGAAGCGCGGCTGGAACAGGTCACGCCCGTTGAGGGTCTCGGTGTTGGCGAAACCGTAGCGTCCGACGAAGTTCTGGTTGAAGAACGGACGATCAGGCGTGTCGAACAGATCGTAGCGTATGCCGGCCACCACGGTCAGGGTGTCGGTCACGTCGATCGTGTCCATGATCCCGAAGGTCCAGCTGTTGTTCTGGAAATCGGCGGTCACGGTGTCGATGCCGCCGCGCAGCGGAATGGCGATATCGACTTCGTTGGCACGGCGGCCCTGCAGGTCGTTGATGCCGTCGAACAGCCACACACCCGAGACGCGCTGGGCGAACAGGTTGCGGACATCCTGCTGGCGACGCTCGGCGATCACCTTGACGGTGTGGTTGTTGAGCTTCAGCGCAGCCTGGAATTCGACCGCGAGGCTTTGGCTGTCGAGCTCGTTTGCCTGACGGCTGAGGTCGGGGCCGAAACGAAGGCGGCGCACGCCGCTGGGGCATACCAACGGCAGCGGCGTCGCGAGCGGGTCGAGACAGACGGTGAATTCACCGAAGTCGCGGTTGCCGCCGATAGGCTCCTGCAGGCGGACGTAGTCGGCGTAGGACACGCGGAGCTGGGTCGAGAACTCGTCCGACCACGGGTTGTTCGACTGGATGATCCCGAAGTGGTTGGTTGCACCCTGCGTGTAGTTGTTCGACAGCAGGTTGAAGGTCGGATTGTTGGCGGTGATCTGGCCGAGACCGGTCTGGCCGGCGAGCAGCGCCGCCTCGTTCCAGATATAGGTCGCGCTCAGACGGTGGCCGTCAGCAATGTTCCAGTCGATCTTGGTGACGAGCTTGTCGTCCTTTTCGACGATGTCGTTGGCAACGCCGAGCGTGTCGAAGCTGTAGACATTCTGGGCGATGTCATCGATCAGGGTCAGCTGCGCATCGGTAATGCCGAGCTGGGCCGGATCGACATCGGCGGGGACCGTGTCGCGGGTGCGCTCGTAGGTGACTGCGAAGAACAGCTTGTCCTTGATGATCGGGCCGGTGACCTGCGCCACATAGACTTGCGAATCGAACGAACCGACGCGGGTCAGGTTGTTGGCGCGATCGCCGCGCATATCGTCGTTCTGGTAGTAGGCAGCGCCGAGGAAGGTGAAGCTGTTGCCACCCGACCTGAGCTGGGTGTTGATCGCACCGCCCTGGAAGAAGCCCTGCTGGATGTCGACCGGAGCGGTCTCGACCGAGAATTCGCCGATCGCATCAAGCGGAACCGGGCCGCGCGACGACACCAGACCGCCGGATTCGAGACCGAAGGGGTCGCCGAAGGCCACACCGTCAACGGTGAAGCGGTTGAAGCGGTTGTTCTGCCCCGCGATGCTGATGGCGTTGCCGTTGGTGGCGTCAAGCGTCACCAACGGATCGCGCAGGGCGAGGTTGCGGATGTCACGGTTGACGTTCGCAACGCCCGCGATGTCGCGTGCGGTCAGCACCGTGGCAGCGCCAGTGCCGAGCGTGATCGCCGACTTCTGGCGCGCGCCCGAGACGATGATGGTCTGGCCGGCATCGGCCAGCGCGACGCTGATGCGCTGCGCCTGGCCTGCGGTCAGGAAGCCGATTTCCTGCTCGGCGGTTTCATAATTGTCGGCGGTGACGCTGACGGTGTAGGGGCCGCCCAGACGCAGGCCCGAGGCGTTGAAGCCGCCCGAAGCATCGGTGGTCTGGGTCGAGGTGGTGCCCGAAGGCGTGTGCGTGACAGTCACGGTCGCGCCCGGGATCGCGGCGCCGCTCTGGTCGACGACTTCGCCGCGCAGCGACGAGGAGGTTTCCTGCGCGAAAGCCGGGGTGGCGACGAAAGTGGTGGTGGCGGCAAGGCTGACAACGCTTGCTGCAAGAAGATACTTAAGCTTCATGGTTTGGCCCCTGATAGCAGTCTGGAGAGGATCTAACGTCGCGGCCCTAGACCGGTTCGCTTGCGGAAAAGCGACTGTTCTGTGACAATTTGATGAAAGTTGCTCCGAGGTAAATGCCTTTCCTCGGAAAGCGTGGCTTCAAGCGCACAAATCGCACAGCGTTCCCGCCGTTTCCGTATGGACGTGTTGCATTCGCGCAACGAATTGCGCGCCCTCGGGGCGGTGGATCGCTTGCGGGTAACCCCGGCAGTCCGACTCAGGCGAGATTGATCTCGCGCAGGCGCTGCATCAGGAAATCATGCGCCGTGATCGGTACGGGCGGCGGCGCGGCATCTTCGGCGTCGATGCATTCGGGCAGGGCTTCGATCAGGAAATCGGGCCGGAAATGCAGGAAGAACGGCATCGAATAGCGCGAGCGCAGCGCCGCGTCGCCGCGCGGGTTGACGACGCGGTGGGTGGTCGAGCGGAGCCGCCCGTTGGTCTGGCGATCGAGCATGTCGCCGACATTGATTACCAGCGCGCCCGCCGCTGCCGGGATCGGTAGCCATTCTCCGGTTTTGGTGAGCAGTTCCAGCCCGGCTTCTTCGGCCCCGAGCAGCAGCGTGATGGTGTTGATGTCCTCATGCGCGGCAGCGCGGATCGCCCCTTCGGGCGCGCCCGGTCCCAGCGGCGGGTAATGCAGCAGGCGCATCACCGAATTGCCGTCCTCTACGCTCGCCGCAAAGAACTCGCGCGGGCGGTCGAGATGCAGCGCAATCGCCTCGAGCACCCGCGCCCCGGCGGTCTCGAACGCCGAGAACAGCGCGCTCATCGTCGCGCGGAAGCCCTCGACCTCGTCGGGCCAGATGTTGGGGGCCATGAATTCGGCGAGCGGATGGCCGGGCGGCAGCGTGCGGCCGACGTGCCAGAATTCCTTCAGGTCGAACACCTCGGCATCCTTGGCCTTTTCGGTGCCGAACGGGGTATAGCCGCGCGCGCCGCCGCCGCCTTCGATCTTGTAGGCGCGCTTGACGCTGTCGGGCAGTGCGAAGAACGCCTTGGAAACCGCCTCGGCCTCGTCGATCAGGCTTTGCGGAATGCCGTGGTCGCGCACCACGGCAAAGCCGTATTCGGCGAAAGATCGGCCCAGCTCGTCGGCGATGGTCTCGAGCGGCTGGGCGAGCGAAACGGAAGCGATGTCAGTCATACGCGCGGCTTTACACCTGCGCCCGCAGATCTGCCAAGAGCTTCGGGGGCCAAGCGTTTCAGAGCGGCAAGAACAGGCTCGCCAGCGCCGCACTCAACAAGTTGGCAAGGCTCCCGGCAGCAAGCGCCTTCAACCCCAGCTTGGCGATCACCGGGCGCTGGTTCGGGGCGAGTCCGCCGGTCACCGCCATCTGGATCGCGATCGAGGAGAAATTGGCAAAGCCGCACAGCGCAAAGGTGATGATCGCGCGGCTGCGTTCGGTCAGCGCGTCTGGCTTCATCGCCCCCAGATCGATGAAGGCGACAAATTCGTTGAGCACGATCTTGGTGCCGAACAATCCGCCCGCGATCTGCGCCTGTTGCCAGTCGGAAATGCCGATCAGGAACATCACCGGCGCGAACAGATAGCCGAGCAGTTTCTGGAAGCTGAGGGTGGCAAACCAGGCCGCGGCCTCGGGCGAGAGCGGCGCGCCAATATTGGCGGCAAGTCCCGCCACACCGCTGCCGAGCCCGGCCAGCATCCCGTTCGCCAGCGCCACCAGCGCGACAAACACCATCACCATTGCGCCCACCGCCACCGCCAGTTTCACGCCGGTCTGGGTGCCCTGGGCTGCGGCTTCGATGATATTGGCGGGGCGCTGGCCTTCCTCGAAGGTTTCTGCCGCGGTCACCTCGCCTAACTTGCCGCCGCCTTCGACCAGCGAGGCAGGGCCGACCGCGCTGATCCGCGCCTGCGGCAATTCGATTTCCTGCCCGTTCTCGTCATACATCGCCACGCAGGTGGCCTCGGCCACCGCCTTGGCCTTGCCGCGCGCGCGCTGCACAGCGGCGGTAGCGATCCCGTCATCGCGGCCCAGCGCGGGGACAAAGGTTTCGTCGTCGGGCATGATGATCTTCGCCATCAGGATTCCACCCGGGGCCGACATGAAGGCGGCAGCGAGCAGGAACGGTACCGCTTCCTCGCCGATGAAGCTGGCGTAGGCGGCGAGGATTGTGCCGGCCACGCCCGCCATGCCGACCGTCATCAGAGTGAACAGTCCGGCCGGCGAAAGCGCGGCAAGATAGGGGCGCACCACCAATGGGCTTTCCGACTGGCCAACAAAGATGTTGGCTGCCGCGCCGAGGGCCTCGACCTTGTTGATGCCGGTGACGAAACCAATCGCCCCGCCCACCCAGCGCACCAGCCGCTGCATGATGCCGAGGTGATAGAGGATCGAGACGATCGCGGCGAAAAACACGATCACCGGCAGCGCGGCGATCACGAAGGTGTTGGCGAAGGGATTGCTCTCCATCGGCCCGAACACCGATGTGATGCCGACCTTGGAGAAATCGAGCAGCGCGATCACCCCGCCCGAAAGCCCGCCGATCACCGCCACGCCGACATCGGTGCGCAGCACGATCAGCGCGGTGAAGGCCTGCAGTGCAAAGGCCGAGCCGACCACCCGCAGATTGATCTGCTTCCTGGCCGAAGACAGCGCAACCGCGATGCCCAGAATGGCGAGCACCCCTACAAGGCTCAGCAGGATTGGCGTGATACCTGAGTTCACGGCGGCGAATGCCCCTTTATCGGTTCGGAAACTTGTGTGTGACCCCGGTGCCCGCCAGGCGCTCGCCTGCCGCACAACAGTGCTTGGCGTGGCAGTTTGCGCCGCGAGTTGCAAGCAGGGAAGCGGCGCGCGCGCGCCGACAACGGCGGTAATCCGCGCAAAAGCACCGGTGACAGGCCGGCGCGCGCCGCTTTTCTTTTGGGCGCGTGCTGGCTAGCCTCCGACCATGGATCAAACAGCACCCGACGCCGCTCCCGCCGCCGAGCCCTCCGCCGCCGTGATGACCATGCCTTTGGGAATGTTCGTCTTCACGCTGCTCTATGGCGGGATGACAGTGCTGGCAGGCGTGCTGGCGTTCAAGCAGGTGCAGCTGTGGCCGACCAACCTTGCGGTCGAGAGCGGGATCTTCCCCGTCCTGCTGCTGGTGGTGATCTCGAGCACGCTGTCGCAGCTTTACGGGCGTGAGGCGGCGAAGCGGATCGTGTGGTGGGGGTTCTTCCCGCTCGGGTTGTCAGCACTGCTGATGCAGCTGGTGCTGGGCCTGCCCGCCTCGGGCGAGATGATCGCCTTCCGGCCGGCTGATCTCGCCGCATTCGAGCGGGTGCACCAGTCGACCTGGCGGGTGTGGATGGCGGGCCCGGCGTCCTACATCACCTCGCTCTTGCTCAACATCTGGATTTTCGACCGGCTGCGCGGTTCGGGCGAGGAGACAACACTTGGCCTCATGGTGCGCGGCGCGATCGCCTCGGCGCTCAGCCAGGCGGTGGATTCGGTGATCTTCATCACGCTGGCCTTCTACGGCGAGTTCGACATCACCGACCTGATTATCGGGCAGGTGCTGGCGAAGGTGGTGCTTTCGCTGATGCTGGTGCCGTTCCTGATCACCTTCGGCGTGCGCGCCGCGCAGCGGCTCGACGCGCGCGCGGGCTGATTTGCACGCTTTTCCGAAGCGCGTGCTTGGAGTATCCTGCGTAGCGATTGAGGGAGAAGCGATCATGAAAATCGGAATTCTGGCAATGACTGCTGGCGCGCTGGTGCTGGCCGGGTGCGACACGCCGGACGTCGGCGGACCGGGCGCGAGCAGCTATTACGATTGCGGCAATGGCACGCGGCTCAAGGTCGATTATCTCTCGGACGACCGGGTGATGGTGCAGATGAACGACAACCAGCCCGTCACCATCCCCGGCGACAAATCGGCCTCGGTCGCCAAATACATGAGCCCCACCCACCAGTTCTGGAGCAAGGGTGACGAGGCGATGTGGACCGTCGGCCGGATGGCAACGATGACCTGCAAGAAGGTGGCCGTCCCGCGGATGTAGGCCCCGCCGGCCGCCGCTAGCGCGCAGCGCGTTTGCGGCGGCGGTTGCGCTGGACGATGTTGAGCAGCTCGACCCCGACGGAAAAGCCCATCGCGGCGTAGATGTAGCCCTTGGGCACATGGAAGCCGAAGCCGTCGGCAATCAGCACCAGCCCGATCATCACCAGGAACGCCAGCGCCAGCATCACCAGCGTCGGATTGTGCTCGATGAAGTTTGCCAGCGGGGTCGCGGCAAACAGCATGATCGTCACCGTGATTAGCACGGCTGCAACCATGATCGGAATATCGTCGGTCATGCCCACGGCAGTGAGGATCGAATCGACCGAGAAAACAAGATCAATGGCGATGATCTGGGCGATCACCGCGCCAAAGCTGGCCGTGGCGGCGGCTACCCCCGGGGTCTTGTCGAGCAAATCGCCCGAGGCATCCTCGGGCTCCATCGAGTGGTGGATTTCCTTGGTCGCCTTCCACAGCAGGAACAATCCGCCCGCCAGCAGAATCAGGTCCCGTCCCGAGAAGGCGGTTTCGAAACTGGGCTTGGAGTAGCCCTCTACCGGCGGGCCGGTGATGCCGAGATCGAACAGCGGTGCCTGCAGCGTGACGATCCAACCGATCAGCATCAGCAAGCCGATCCGCATCCCCAGCGCCAGCATCAAACCGATCCGGCGCGCGCGTTCCTGCTGATGCAGCGGCAGCTTGTTCGACAGGATCGCGATGAAGATGAGGTTGTCCACGCCGAGCACCACTTCGAGCGCGATCAGGGTGAGGAGCGCCAGCCAGGCGGCCGGATCGGAAAGCAGCGCGACGATATCCATAAGGAAAGCCTCTAAATCACGCAGGCGCGGGCCACAAGTGGCGAGGCGGCAAGACAAGCCGAATGGTGGACCCGTCGGGGCTCGAACCCGAGACCTACAGATTAAAAGTCCGTTGCTCTACCAACTGAGCTACGGGTCCACACCGGTGGCTTTGGCGCCGCGCGTATACGCGAAGGGCGCTCCCCTAGGCAGGGGGCGGCGGCGGGTCAAGCGGGCTTGGAGTTGGGCAAGGGTCAACCCGCTCACCGGATCGCGCCAGCCGCGGGCAATCGCGCAGGCCGGGCCGAGCACAAAGGCGCGGCGGCGGAATTGCGGGTGGGGGATGGCGAGGCCCGGGCTCATCCAGCGCCCGCCACTCCACAGCACGATATCGAGATCAAGCACACGGTCACCCCAGCGCTGGCCGCGCCGCCGTCCGAATTCGCGCTCCATCCGCTTGGCGGCGGCGAGCAGGGCGGGCGGGGTAAGATCGCTCTCCAGCACCAGCACGGCATTGGCAAAGCGCCGCTGCGCCGCACCCATCGGCGCGCTCGCGATCACCGGCGCGCGGGCGAGCACGGTGCCGAGCGCCGCCATCTCCTCCATCGCCGCGCGCACCACATCCTCGGGACGCCCATACATCCCGTGCCGCCGGTTGCTGCCCAGCGCGATCAGGTAGAGGCAGCTCGGATCAGATATCTTGCGCGATCCGGCCGTAAAGCTGCGGGCGGCGGTCGCGGAAGAAGCCCATGCCGGCGCGGTGGGTCGCGGCGCGGGCAAGATCGAAGGTCACTACCAGCACGCCGGTCTGGTCTGCGCCAAAGCTTTCCACCAGATCGCCCCATTCGTCGGCGATAAAGGAATGGCCGTAGAAATTCTGCTCCGCGCCCGCCGGCCCTTCGGCGCCGATGCGGTTGCTGGCCACCACCGGCATGCAGTTCGACACCGCATGACCGATCATCGCGCGCCGCCACATCCGGCTGGTGTCGAGCGCGGCGTCATAGGGTTCCGAGCCGATCGCGGTGGGATACATCAGCAGTTCGGCGCCCATCAGCGCCATTACCCGCGCGCATTCGGGATACCACTGGTCCCAGCAGATGCCGACGCCGACCTTGACGATCGCGCCGCCTTCGCCTGGCACATCCCACACCTTGAAGCCGTCATTGCCGGGGCGGAAATAGTACTTTTCCTCGTAGCCCGGGCCATCAGGAATGTGGCTCTTGCGATAGGTGCCCTGCACCGCGCCATCGGGGCCGATCATCGCCAGCGTATTGTAATAGTGGTGGGCGTCGCGCTCGAAGAAGCTGGTCGGGATCGTCACCTTGAGCCGGGCAGCGAGCGCCTGCATCGCGATCACGCTGGGGTGCGCCAGCGTCGGGCGGGCAGCTGCGAACAGCGCCTCGTCCTCCTCACGGCAGAAATAGGGGCCGGAGAACAGCTCGGGCGGCAGGATCAGCTGCGCGCCCCTGGCGGCGGCCTCTTCCACCAGCGCAGCGACTGCGGCGATGTTGGCGGCCTCGTCATGCGAGCCTAGGGCAAGCTGAAGGGCGGCGACAGTGATCTTGGTCATGCCGCCGCCCTTACAGCGATTTCGAGTTCGGTGGAACACCGAACGGCTCGGAAATCGCGGCCAACAAAAGCGCCGATTACTTCGCCTTCTTGAACAACAGAGTCATGCGGTCGCTTTCGCCCAGACCCTTCAGGTCTTCGCGCTTGGTCGCGAGCACCGGCGGCATTTCCCACACGCCTTCCTTGTGATCGGCAGTGTCCTTGGGATTGGCGAGGATCTCGCTCGCGGCGACCAGTTCGAAGCCGTTGATGCGCATGAAATCGATCACGTCCTGCTGGCGCAGATAGCCCTTGGTGCCATTGGCGTAGGACCACGGCGCATCCGCTTTGGCGCGGTGCTGCTCGATGCCGAGGAGGCCATCATCCTTGAGCAGTTCGCGCATCGCGCGCAGCTCGGTATCGGCGGTGCCGGAGCGCAGCAGGTTATGCATCGCGCGCATCACGAGGATGCGGTCGAAGGTGCCTTTCTGGTCTGCAGGGATGGTCTCGAGCGTCATGCCGGCAAACTTCTCGGCCGGCAGCCCGGTATAGCCTGCGACTTCCTTGCCGAAGCCTGCCGCCGTGTCGCGGATGCGCTGCTGGCGCGCCGGATCGGGGGTGGCGGTGAGCGGGTTGGCGTAGAGGCCGACCAGCTGGCCCTCGCCGCCCAGATAATGCCCGAGCAGGCGCGAATACCACCCGCCGCCGGGCGCATATTCGCC
>JBKDUW010000206.1:0-13160 GCA_046339235.1 Erythrobacteraceae bacterium
GGCGCCGATATTGGCCGAGCAGTGCATCGGCATCACGCCCTGCGCGGGCAGGAGGTAGTTGAGGAGGCCGAACACGCCCTTCTTCATCTCGCCCGAATACTCGGTGTTGCCGATCAGGATCAGCTTTTCGGTGAAGCTCACCGCGATCACCGTGTCGCTGCGGCAGCCGTGGCGCTCGGGATCGGCCTTGAAGCTGGGCAGGTTGATGATGGTGTACTCGGGGACAAAGCTCGCGACTTCTTCCGCCGTGGGGCGCACCAGCAGCGTTTTGATGAACAGGTTGTGCCACGCCATCTGGGTGATCACGCGCACGTTGACGCGGTATTCGGGCTGCGAGCCGCCGAACAGGTCGGCGACATAGAGCTCTTTGCGGTCTTCGAGGTGGGCGAGGAAATCGGCCTTGAGCACGGCGAAATGCTCCGGGCTCATCGGCTGGTTGATCGCGCCCCAGTTGATGGTGGTCTCGGTCGCGGCATCGCGCACGATGTACTTGTCCTTGACGCTGCGGCCGGTGAACTTGCCGGTCTCGACCAGCAGCGCGCCATGCTTCGTCAGCTTGCCTTCACCCTTGGCGAGCGCGTGTTCGACCAGCGCCGGGGTGCCGAGATTGGCGTGGATAGTGGCCCGGGTTACGAGGTTCTGGGCAGCAAGCGGGGTGGCGAGCGAGGTCAAGGTCGTATCTCCTGAGCCAATCGGAATGGCAGCAATGCAAAAGACGAATGCGAAACAATCGGGGGCGAATCCGCTAGGCCTGCCCTAGCACTGGCGCATAGGTATGCAACCACAAGCCGGGGCCACCTCCGCAGCATCATCAATCCCATGTCTCGCGCCCATAATTGGCGACTCGGGGTGCGTCAAACGCTGCGCCCCTGCCATTTTCGCGCAAGCGGTGGACTGCACCGCCAAGCCGCCCGGCTGCCGATTGTCTCGGGCGATTGTCTCGGGCGCGCAATGGCGCTACCGCTTGCGCCATGCGACGGTGGCGAGAGGGATAGGCACAATGTCCGATAGCATCCCCGAACTGGCGGGTCCTGCGCCCGATCCGGCGCCCGAGGGCGAGCGCGTGATGCAGATCGCGCTGGTCGATGATGATCGCAACATCCTCACCACGGTCTCGATCGCGCTGCAGGCCGAGGGCTTCGCCACAAGGCTTTATTCCGATGGCGAGACCGCATTGAAGGCGCTGCTCGACAATCCGCCCGATCTTGCCGTGTTCGACATCAAGATGCCCAAGATGGACGGGATGGAGCTGCTGCGCCGGTTGCGCGAACATTCGCCACTGCCGGTGATCTTCCTCACCAGCAAGGATGACGAGAGCGACGAGGAAGCCGGGCTTGAACAGGGTGCGGACGATTACATCGCCAAGCCGTTCTCCTTGCGCCTGCTGGTCGCCCGGATTCGCGCGATCCTACGCCGCGCCGAACCGCTGCGCGAAGGTTTGAGCCCGACCGGTGTCACCGAACCCGCGCAGGCAAGTCTGAGGCGCGGCCGGCTGTTCATGGACCCGGCGCGTCACCATGTGACGTGGGATGATCAGCCGGTCAGCCTTACCGTCACCGAATTCCTGATCCTCGAAGCGCTCGCGGTGCGCCCGGGCGTTATCAAGAGCCGCAACCAGCTGATGGATGCGGCCTACCCCGACGACGTGTTCGTCGATGATCGCACTGTCGACAGCCACATCAAGCGGATGCGCCGCAAGTTCCGCGTGGTCGATGACGAGTTCGGGGCGATCGATACGCTTTACGGCGCGGGCTACAGCTTCACCGATGGCTGAAACCGGCCGGAACGGGGCAAGCGGAGAACAGCTCACCGCGACCGGAAGGTTCGCGCTCACCGCCCGCATCCTTGTGGTCAACATCCTGCCGCTGGTGGTGATGGGCGGCGGGCTGTTCTATCTCGACGGCTACCGCACCCAGCTGATCAACGAACGCTTCAAGCTGGCGCGGATCGAGGCGCAGATCACCGCCGAAGCGCTCGCCGGGGCCACCCGCGAACGGCAGGAGGCGCTGCTGGTGCAGATCGGCAAGGAACAGCGCATGCGCCTGCGCATGTTCGACACCGAGGGGCAGCTTACCGCCGACAGTTTCGAACTCGCCGTTCCCTCGTTCCGCTTCAACGACATCAACGACGACGACTGGGAACAGCGCTTCGCCCGCTGGCTCGATCGCACGGTCGACACCATCGTCAGCGCCGAGGCGGTGCAAGACTATGTCGAGCCCGAGGCACTGCAGGCCAATGCCTGGCCCGAACTGGCGCGCGCGCGCGAACTCGGGCTCAGTCAGGTGCGCCTCTATGACTGGCGCGACGGCACCCCTGTGATCACCGCCGCAGCGCCTGTCGGCCTCAACGGCGCAACCCTGCTGACCGTGCGCAACGCGGTCGACATCACCGAAAGCGTGCGCGCCGCGCGCACCACCCTGTTTCTGGCCATGCTGCTGGTGATGGCGGCCTCGGCCGCGCTCTCGCTGTTTCTGGCCCGCACCATCGTCACGCCCTTGCGGCAGCTGGCCAAGGCGGCGGTGCGGGTGAGGCAGGGGCGCGAGCGCGAAGTCGAGGTGCCGCGCCTGCCGCAGCGCAGCGACGAGATCGGTCTGCTCGCCCGCGCGGTTTCAGACATGACCGGCGCGCTGCGCCAACGGATCGACGCGGTCGACAGCTTCGCCGCCGATGTCGCGCACGAGATCAAGAACCCGCTCGCGTCCCTGCGCAGCGCAATCGAATCGCTCCCCCGGGTAGCAGACCCGGCGCTCAAGGACGAGCTGATCCAGATTGCCACCCATGATGTGCGGCGGATCGACCGGCTGGTGTCCGAAATCTCCGATGCCAGCCGGATCGACGCCGAGATGAGCCGCGCGCGGCTCGAGACCATCGATCTGGGCGAAATGGTGCGCGCGATCATCGGCGGGCGCGAGGACCGCGCCGAGAACGCCGGCCGCCCGATTGCAATCGACCGGCGCGGGTTTGCTGCCCACGTACGCGGGGTCGGCGCGCGGCTCGAACGCGTGGTCGAGAACCTGCTCGATAACGCCGTCTCCTTCTCGCCGCCCGATGCGCCGATCGAGGTCGGCCTTGATAATGACGGCAGCTGGGTGACGCTGACGATCTGCGATCAAGGCCCCGGCATTCCCGGGGAATCGCGCGAAAAGGTATTCCAGCGGTTCCACTCGGTCCGCCCCGACGAGGAGGATTTCGGCAACCACTCCGGCCTCGGTCTCGCGATTGCCAGAGCGATTGCCGAAGCGCATGACGGCACACTCACCGCCGAGGCACGCGCCGATGGCGAGCACGGCGCCTGCCTCAGACTGCGGCTGCCGGCGGCGGCATGAGCGAGCCATCGCGGCCAGTCCATCAGGCCAGCGCGGTCGTCATCGGCGGCCGCGCGCTGTTGATCGAGGGCCCGCCCGGCAGCGGCAAGTCGAGCCTGACGCTCGCCCTGATCGACCGCGGCGCGGTGCTGATCGGTGATGATGCGGTGACGCTGATGCGCGAGGGCGCGGCGCTGATTGCATCGCCGCCGCCCAATATCGCCGGCCTGCTGGAAGTGCGCGGAATCGGGCTGGTGCAGGTGAATGTAGCAAGCCCGGCACCCATCGCGCTGGTGCTGGAACTGGGCGGCGCGGCGCCTGATCGCCTGCCCGAGACGCCCCTGCCCTGCCGCATGATCGCCGGCGTCGCGGTGCCGGTGCTGCGCTTCGATCCGGGCACCATAGCGCCGGCCCAACGCGCCGAGCAGGCGCTCGCGCTCCACGGGCTTGGCGAAAATCCGCCTTCCCTTTCCACCGCTTCGGGGCAACAAGAGCAGTCATGACGACGCCTGCCGATCCGCCCCGCCCGCCGCAGCGGCTGCGGCTGGTCACCGGCCTTTCGGGCGCAGGCAAGTCCACCGCGCTCGCCGTGCTCGAGGATCTCGGCTGGGAGACAATCGACAATTTTCCCGTGCGCCTGCTCAAGCGGTTGGTCGCCATGCCGGATGAAGCGCGCGGACCGCTCGCGATTGGCTTCGATTCGCGCACCCGCGGTTTCGTGCCGGCTGACATCATCTCGCTGGTGAAAGACCTCGCCGCGCGCGAGGATTTCCTCCTGAGCTTTGTGTTCATCGACTGCGCGGGCAGCGAGCTCGAACGGCGCTTCAACGAGACCCGCCGCCGTCACCCGATGGCCGCCGGACGTCCGGTGCTCGAAGGCATCGCGGCCGAGCGCGACTTGCTCGAACCCTTGCGGCGCTGGGCCGAGATCATGATCGATACCTCGGCCATGACCAGCAACGATCTGCAGGGCCACATCCGCCAGCTGTTCGCTGCGGACAGCGCGGATGGCGCGATGACGCTCACGCTCTCGAGCTTCGGCTTTGCCCGCGGGATGCCGCCGCTCGCCGATCTGGTGTTCGACATGCGCTTCCTCGACAATCCCCACTGGGTGCCCACATTGCGCGAGTTGACCGGACAGGATGCGCCGGTGGGGGAGCACGTCGAAAAAGACCCGGCCTTTGCCGATGCCTTTGGGCACATCCGCGACCTCTTGGTGATGCTGCTTCCGCGCTACGCCGCCCAGGGCAAGCCCTATGTCCACGTCGCGTTTGGTTGTACCGGCGGGAGACACCGTTCGGTCTACACCGCCGAACGCATGGCTGAGAGCTTGCGCGCCGCCGGATTTTCGCCCACTGTTCGGCACCGCAATCTCGGCTCGCGTGCGGCGGACGAGATTGAACGGGATCGACGCTAGACGCGGCCAACGAACCTCTGGCATTGTCCAATCAGGTTGAAACACGTAAGGCCTCGCCGCAGCGGGCAGTTAACGGACCGAATTTCACGCATGATCGGCTTGATCCTGGTTACTCACGGTCGCCTCGCCGACCAATTTGTCGAGGCGATGGAACACGTCGTCGGCCCACAGGATGGTATCATCACCGTCTGCATCGGGCCCAATGACGACATGGAACAGCGCCGCGCGGACATCGCGGCGGCGATTGGCGCGGTCGACATCGGCAGCGGCGTCATCATCCTCACCGATCTGTTCGGCGGCACGCCGTCGAACCTGGCGATCTCGCTGCTGAATGCCGGCCATGTCGAAGTGATCGCGGGCATCAACCTACCGATGCTGATCCGCCTCGCCGGCGCGCGCAAGGCGATGGATGTGACCGCCGCGGTCCATGCCGCGCAAATGGCGGGGCGCAACTACATTACCATCGCCAGCGAGTTGCTCGGTCAGGACACAGCCCCCGCACGGGCCAAGGCCTGAGGGGAGGCCGCCGTGGGGGATGCACGCAAGACCATCACGATCGTCAACCGCCGCGGGCTCCACGCCCGGGCGAGCGCGAAGTTCGTCAACATGGTCGCCGTGCTGCCTGCGGGCGTGAAGGTGACTGTGAGCAAAGCGCCCAACAGCGCGGCGGGCGGCTCGATCCGCGGGCGGATGATGCTCGGCGCCGCCAAGGGTGATACGATCGAAGTGCTGGTCGAAGGCGACGGGGCCGACAGCGTGCTGGCCGATCTTGCCGCGCTGGTCGAAACCGGCTTCGGCGAAGACTGAACGCGGGGATTGACGCGCGCGGCCGATGCCGCCAGCAGTCATGCAGATGCAACGCCAGATCACCGGCTTTTCCAATCCGACCGTCAAATATCTGCGGTCCCTGCGCGACAAGAAGCATCGCAAGCGCGCCGGCCAGTTTCTGGTCGAGGGCCTGCGGCTGCTCGAGGATGCTCGCAGCATGGGCCGCGTGCCGCAGATGCTGGTGATGGCCGAGAACCGCGCGCCGCATGAATTGCTGGCCCAGCTCGAGTACGTGGTGGCAGCGGCGGGCGGCGAGGTGATCACCACCACGCCCGACATTCTCTCCAAGATCACCGGCAAGGAAAACGCCCAGAGCGTTGCGGGGGTGTTCGACGAGTGGGACACGTCGCTGGAGACGCTTGATCGCAGCGCCGCGCCGATCTGGCTGGTGGCCCAAGCCCTGCGCGACCCGGGCAATCTTGGGACGATGCTGCGCACCTGCGACGCGGTGGGCGCAGGCGGGCTGATCCTGATCGACGACTGCGCCGATCCGTTCAGCGCCGAAGCTGTGCGCGCCAGCATGGGCGCGGTGTTCACCGTCGGGGTGGCGCAGGCGCGGTGGGACGAGTTCCTACCGTGGCTGCGTTCAGGAGCGGGCCAGTTGGTCGCCGCGTCCCTGCGCGATGCGGTGCCCTATCGCGGTGCGGATTATGCCGCGCCGTGCTTCATTCTGGTGGGCAACGAATCGCAAGGGCTGCCGGAAGATTACGAGGCGGCCTGCGACCTGCGCGTGACGATGCCGATGCGCGGGCGGGCGGATTCGCTCAACGCTGCGGTGGCGGGCGCGGTGCTGGCCTATGAGGTGCTGGCGGGGGTGGAAGCCTAAGCTACTCCGCGGCGTCCTTGCGCTGCTCTAGCGCGGGGTAATCATCCTCCACCCCGTCCGCATCGGCGGCGTTGTAGCGCGGGGCGCTTTCGACCAGCGGGACATCCTCGATTTCGCTTTTACCGATTTCGATTCCTTTCTCAGCAAGCCTCCTGCCTGAAGAAAGGACGTTTCGCTCAAAGCTGCCGACAAAGTTATTATAGTTCTTCACGGCCGACTCAAGCCCGCCGCCTACGCGCTTAAGATGCTCGGCTGACTTCCTAAGGCGCTCATACAACTCCGCGCCCATCCGCCCGATTTCCGCCGCTTCATTGGCCATCTTGTCCTGCCGCCAGACCTGCGCGACCGTGCGCGCAATCGCGACGAGGTTGGTGGGCGTTGCCAGCAGCACCTTGTTGCGGAAGGCGAAGTCCCACAATTCGGGATCATGTTCGAGCGCGGCGGCAACGAAATGCTCGCCCGGCACGAACATCACCACATAATCGGGCGCATCGTCGAACTGGCTCTGGTAGCTTTTGGAACCCAGCGTCTGCACGTGCCCGCGCATCGACTTGGCGTGGAGATCGAGGTTCCGCTTGCGCTCGCCCTCGTCATCGGATTCGAAAGCAGCCTGATAGGCATTCAATGACACCTTGGAATCAATCACCAGCTTCTTCTGGCCCGGCACGTTGACGATCGCATCGGGCCGCTGGCGCCCGTCATCGGTGTCCATCGACTGTTCCAAATGGAAATCGGTGTGTTCGGCGAGCCCGCATTGTTCGAGCACATTCTGCAAGGCCCGCTCGCCCCAGCGCCCGCGCGCCTTCGGGCCACTGGTCAGCGAATTGCCGAGCCGCTGCGCCTCGCGCCTTACCTCGGCCTGGCCTTTTCGCATTTCCTCGATCACGCCGGCGAGCTGCCCGAAGGCATCGACCCGCTTTTCCTCGAGCGCCTTGACCTGGTCCTCGTAGCTCTTGAGCCGGTCGCCGACGGGGGCGAGCAGCGCCTTCAGCTTATCCTCGCTCGCCTTTTCGGCATGGCCGAGCCGTTCCTCGGCGCGCTTGAGGAAAGCTTCCTGCGCCTTGCCCAGCACGGCAGCGCCGGTGTTCTCGAACTCCTTGAGGAGATTGGAGCGCGATTCTTCGAGCAGCCGTTTCTGCTCTTCAAATCCGGCGCGCTCGGCGCGGAACTGCGCATTTTCGGTGCGCGTGGCATCGAGTTGCGCCGCCAACCCATCAGCCCGCGCCGCGCGTTCGCCCAGCGCGGCGACCTCGATCCGTGCCTCGCCCAGTTCGGCAATCACGCGCTTGAGTTCGCCCGCTTGCTCGGCCCCCGCCCGCTCGGCCTGGGCGAGCCGCGCGCGCAGATCGGCGAACGGACGCGAGGCAAAGAACCACCCAGCTGCGCCGCCGAGAGCGGCACCGAGGATGAGCGTGAGGAGGGGAAGAATCGCAGGATCCATTGCGGAATTCTAATCGGAACGTATGGAGAACTCTAGGGGTGCGGCGCCGATATCCGCAAGAAAGGGGGGACCGCGGGTCAAGCCCGAGGCGGGGATAAGGCGCTGTAACGGCGCAAAGCGCCGCGAGGGCACGCGCCCGAGCCGCTGGGGCCTGTAGCGGAGCGCAGCGAAGCGAAAGAACAGCCCCGAGGACGAAGGCGCGGAGGCGCCTTCGAAAAGCAGACTACGCCGCCCGGCGGATCTTCTCGAGCTTCTTGAGCGCCATCGCCTTCTTGAGCCGCGAGAGATGGTCGATGAACAGGATGCCTTCCAAGTGGTCCATCTCGTGCTGCAGACAGGTTGCCAGCAGGCCCTCGAGCGCTTCCTCGTGGGTGTTGCCGTCCAGATCCTGATAGCGCACCGTGCAGGTCGCCGGGCGATCGACGTCGGCATATATCTCGGGGACCGAGAGGCAGCCTTCCTGATAGGTCGAAAGCTCCGCCGCCGGATCGAGGATCACCGGATTGATGAAGACGCGCGGCTCGTTCTTGGTGGCGGGGTGCGTGTGCTTGTGGCCGTTATGCGAGCACTCGACCGGTTCCGCGTCGGGATCATCGGGCTGGAGATCGATCACCAGCACCCGCTTGGGCACGCCGACCTGGATCGCGGCAAGGCCGATGCCGGGGGCGTCATACATCGTCTCGAACATGTCTTCGACAAGCTGCTTGAGCTCGGGGCCGAACTCATCCGGTTCAACCGGAGTCGAGATGGTTTTCAGCCGGGAGTCCGGCACTTCAAGGATTTCGCGGATAGCCATAGGCGAGGTATTTAGGCGAGCACTGTGCAGATTTCAACGCAGCTTAACCGACGGGCCGCCGCGCTCGCAGGGCTTGGGCCAGCGTGCCTTCGTCGAGATAGTCGAGCTCGCCGCCGACCGGCAATCCATGGGCGAGCTGCGTGACGCGCACCGGATGCGCCTCGAGCCGCTCGGCGAGGAAATGCGCGGTGGTCTGGCCTTCGAGCGTTGCATTCATGGCGAGCACCACCTCGTCGACCGCCCCGCCCTCGACCCGGCCGAGCAGGCTGGCGATATTCAGGTTTTCCGGGCCGATCCCGTCGAGCGCCGAGAGCCTGCCGCCCAGCACGTGGTAGAGCCCCGGGAACAGCCGCGCGCGGTCCAATGCCCAGACGTCCGAGACCTCCTCCACCACGCACAGCGCGCGCCCGTCGCGGCGCGGGTCGGTGCAGATGCCGCAGGGATTGGCGGTGTCGACATTGCCGCAGGTCTGGCACTCGACCAGCGTTTCGGACACCCCCGCCAGCGCCTCGAGCAGCGCCGGCAGCGCGGTCTCGCGGTGCTTGACCAGCCACAGCACTGCACGGCGCGCCGAACGCGGCCCCAGCCCTGGCAGGCGGGCAAGCGCGGAACTCAGCGCCTCGATCTCTTGCGATGCCATGGTGAGAGAGATAGGGGCTGCGGCTCGCTTCACAAAGGCTGCGGGTCAAGCTTATGCGCATCATCTTCATGGGAACGCCGGAATTCGCGGTTCCGGCCCTGCGCGCGCTTCATGCAGCGGGGCACACGATCGCCTGCGTCTACACCCAGCCGCCGCGTCCGGCCGGACGGGGGAAAAAGCTTAGCCCCTCGCCAGTGCAGGTCGAGGCTGAGGCTTTGGGGTTGCCAGTGCGCTCGCCCGTGTCGCTGAAAGGGGCAGAGGCACAGGCCGAATTCGCCGCGCTGAACGCCGATGTGGCGGTGGTTGCAGCTTACGGCTTGATCCTGCCCCAAGCGGTGCTCGATGCGCCGAAGCATGGCTGCCTCAACGTCCACGCGAGCCTGCTCCCGCGCTGGCGCGGGGCGGCGCCGATCCACCGTGCGGTGATGGCGGGCGATACCGAGACCGGCGTGACGATCATGCAGATGGAAGCCGGGCTCGATACCGGCCCGCTGCTGCACAAGGTCGCCGTGCCGGTCGAGCGCAAGACGACAGGCGCCTTGTTCGAGGAACTGGGTGCGGTGGGCGCTGCGGCGATGGTCGAGGTGCTGTCCAATCTCGCGGCGTTTCCGCCCGAGGCGCAGGATGATGCCGCCGCGATCTACGCGCCCAAGATCGACAAGGCGGAAGCCAAGATCGACTGGAGCGAGAGCGCCGATGCGATCGAACGCCAGTCACGCGGCCTCGCTCCCTTCCCCGGCGCATGGTTCGAACTGGACGACGCCAAAGAGCCGGAACGCGTGAAGCTGCTGCTCGCCGAGGTGGTGGACGGCGCGGGCATCCCCGGGACGGTGCTCGACGAGGATTTCACCATCGCTTGCGGCAACGGCGCGCTCAGGCCGCTGAAACTCCAGCGCGCAGGCAAGCCGGCCATGGATCGCGCCGAGTTTCTGCGCGGGCGGCCCGTCAAACAGGGCACCTTGCTTACGTGACCCGCTTTGCCTTCACCCTCGAATTCGACGGCACGTCCTTCAACGGCCTGCAGCGCCAGTCCAATGGGCCGAGCGTGCAGCAGGCGATGGAAGACGCGCTGCTGCGGATCACCGGGGAGACGGTCACGCTCAACTCTGCCGGGCGCACCGATGCCGGCGTCCACGCCTTGGGCATGCGCAGCCATGTCGATCTCGAAAAGGACATGGCCCCATTCCGGCTGATGGAGGCCTTGAACGCGCACCTCAGGCCTGATCCGATTGCAGTGACGGCCTGCGAAGTGGTGGCGGATGATTGGCATGCGCGCTTTTCGTGCACAGGGCGGCGCTACCTCTACCGGATCGTCAACCGCCGCGCGCCGCTAGCCCTGCTGCGCGACCGCGCGTGGCAGATAGCGACCCCGCTCGATACGGGCGCGATGCACCACGCCGCGCAGGTGCTGGTCGGGCAGCATGATTTCACCACCTTCCGCTCGGTCCATTGCCAGGCCGCCGATCCGGTCAAGACGCTCGATCAGCTCAGCGTCGAGCGGGTCGACGACGAAGTGCATATCCACGCCGCCGCGCGCTCGTTCCTGCATCATCAGGTGCGCTCCATGGTCGGCTGCCTCAAGCTGGTCGGCACAGGCACGTGGGACGCCGCCCGCCTCGCCGCAGCCCTCGCCGCGCGCGACCGCGCCGCATTAGGGCTTAACGCGCCCGCCCAAGGCCTCTACTTCGTCGCAGCAACCTACCCGGATTCGAGAGAGGAATCACAATGACCACCACCGGCAAGCAGCTCTTCACCACCCTTGATGCCAATGGCACGCTGACGCTGGAGGTGGCGGAAAGCCGGTTTCCCGCGCCCACCGGCAATCAGGTGCTGGTCAAGATGGAAGCCGCGCCGATCAATCCGTCGGACCTTGCGATCCTCACCAGCGCCGCCGATTTCGAGACGGCCCAATACACCCCCGGCAAGGTTGTCGCGACCATGCCCGAGCCCTTCCTCACCGGCAACAAGGGACGCCACGGCCAGCGCCTGCCTGCTGGCAACGAAGGCGCCGGCACGGTGATCGCCACCGGTGAGAGCGACATGGCCAAGGCACTGATGGGCCAGCGGGTCGCCTGCGTCCCGGGCAATGCCTTCAGCCAATATGCGATTGCCGACGCGATGATGTGCATTCCGCTGGGCGATCATTCCTCGGAAGTGGGTGCGTCGAGCTTCGTCAATCCGATGACCGCACTGGGCTTTGTCGAGACCGCGAAGATGGAAGGCCACTCGGCGATCATCCACCTCGCTGCCGCCTCGAATCTCGGCCAGATGCTCAACCGCATCTGCATCGAGGACGGGATGAAGCTGGTCAACATCGTGCGCAAACCGGCACACGTTACCATGCTTAAGGCCCAAGGCGCGACCTATGTGGTCGATAGCTCGGCCCCCACCTACATGGCCGATCTGCGCGCCGCGATTGCCGAGACCGGCGCCTATCTCGGCTTCGATCCAATCGGCGGCGGGCAGGCGTCGGACGGCGTCCTGAAGGCGATGGAACAGGTCGCGGCGAGCCAGATGGGCGAGTTTTCGCGCTATGGCTCGAACCAGCAGAAGAAGATGTACATCTACGGCCGCCTCGATCTCGCACCGACGATCCTGACGCCGTCCTATGGCCTGCAATGGAGCATCGCGGGCTGGCTGCTCACCCCGTTCCTCCAGCGCGCGGGCATGGAAACCGTGGTGCGGATGCGCGGGCGGGTCCAGGCCAACCTCACCACCACCTTCGCCTCGCATTACAAGGCCAAGGTGACGCTGGAAGGGATGCTGGAGAAGCCGGCGATCACCGACTACCGCCAGATGAAGACCGGCGAGAAATATCTGGTCACGCCCTGGGGATGAGGGGTTCGCCCCTGCCCTAGGGTCGGGGTTGGAGTTGAGGTGCGGCGCTAGCGAAAGCGCGCCGCACCGCTCCCTGACCGGCGCAGAACGATAGGGCCCTAAACGCGCCCGACGGTGGGCAGCGGCCCCGAGGCAAGGTGCCCGAGAATGCGCTGGAGAGCGGCAAGGCTGCCTTCATCCTCGGTGGATTCGAGCGCGCTTTCGAGCACCTCGCGCAGCTCCCCGGCTTCAACCTGCTCCATTTCCCAATGCGGATACAGGCGCTCGCGCTTGTCGACGCTGCGGTCGAGCGTGACGATACCATGGTGCCGTGTATCGCCTTGCAGGTTTACGATCAGGGTCCGCACCTCGACCGGTGGCCCTTCGATCCATTGGAAGAACACCCCGCTGCCGAACACCAGCACCCCGGTTATGCCGCGCGCAGCATTGCGGCGTTGAGAAAAGGCAACAAGGCGGCTGACTTCCTCCGCGTCGACGCCATCAGAGGCAAGGCTGCAATAGACGAAGGTTTCCAGCATGATCGCAGCCGGGTCTGGATCAGCCTCTTCCGGAAAACCGTATTCATCGAACATGGGAAAGCTGACCTTGGCTAAGCCGGGCCGACTGGGCCTCCCGGTGTCTGGGCGCTGGAATAGCGCATCTGACTGGAATTGGTAGGGAAGAGGTAAGGCACGCGGCAATGCCCCCCTCACCCACCGTCAAATTCCTCCACTACGCGTCGATCCAGGAACTGCGACGGCACGTCGGTCACTGGCTCATCGCCTACAACTTCGCCAAGCAGTTCAAGGCGCTGAAGTTCCGAACGCCATACGAAGCCATCGACCAACTCTGGAAATCAAAGCCCGATGTCTTTATCGTCAAACCCAGCCATAACATGCTGGGACCAAACACATAGTCAGGCAGCTCGGCGGCGGCGCAGCAGCCGGCGCATCTGGCGCACCCCAAGCCAGATCGCCGCCACGGTCACCAGCAGGATTCCGGCAAGCGCGCCATAGAGCCAAGGGAAGTTGCTCAGCAGACGTGCGCCGATGTTGCGGGAGACCTCGGCCCTGGAATCATAACCTTCCGG
>JBKDUW010000207.1:0-21220 GCA_046339235.1 Erythrobacteraceae bacterium
CCGAAATCGGGCAAGCTGGTCATCACCGTCGATCTCGACGCGCGCGTCTTCAGCGCCTTTCGCGACGGGCACGAGATCGGCACCGCGGTCGCGCTGCTCGGCACCCGCGCGCATCCGACGCCGGTTGGCACCTTCCCGATCCTGACCAAGGAGCGCGACAACGTCTCGGAGAAGTACAAGGATGCGCCGATGCCGTGGACGCTGCGGCTGACGTGGGAGGGGATAGCGATCCACGGCTCGCCGGTGCTGAACGGCTATGCCAGCCACGGCTGCATCGGCGTGCCGGACGATTTCGCCGCCAAACTGTTCGCAGCCGCCGGGCGCGGCGACAAGGTGATCATCACCCGCGGGCGCATGGTCGGGGTCGGCGACAAGGTTCTTTAACTTTGGTGCCACCTTCGGTGGCGCATACCGCCCGCCCCACCTCCCCACCCCGCCACCACAATATAGTGATACTATTGGTGGCCGGGTGGGAAGGTGGGGCGGGCTCTATGCATCGCACTTCAGCGCGTTCAGTTCAATGAACGCGCTGGTTCGGGGCGGAAGCGCCAGACTCGCATCAGCACGCCCACCTTCTCGACCCGTTCGACCCCCGGCACCGCCAGCACCCCGCCCAGCGAAGCGTTTTCGCCCTGCCATAGTCGATCCCACGCACGCGCGGCCTCGGCGCGGGTGGCGTGGCCGCCGAGCTCAGCGATGATCCGCACGATGGTCTCAATCGCGATCACCCGCGGCACATTGGCGCAATAGACGAAGCCCAGCCCGCCGGGCGCGGCCGCATCGCGCAGCACCATCTCGTCCCAGTCACACTCGGCATACCATTGCAGAGCCTGCCAGCCTTCGGCGATGTGCGCGGCGCTCGTCGCCAGCTGCGCCGGATCGAGCCAGTCGGCTTCGGCCAGCCGCGCGCGCATCGCCGCCCGCTCGAAATCTGGGTTGGCGTTGGAAGGGTCGATGACGGCGGTGATCCCGGCATCGGCGACCACGGCTTCGAGCTCGGATTTGCGCCAACCGAGCAGCGGGCGCAGGAGCACCACGCCGCTGCCTTCGATCCGCGCGGCGGCGCGCACGCCGGCCAGACCCGCCAGCCCGCTCGCCCGATTGAGGCGCATCAGCAGCGTTTCGGCCTGATCATCGGCATGATGCGCGGTGGCAACCGCGCCGAGCCCCAGGGCCTGCGCCCAGCCCGCCAGCGCCGCATAGCGCCCGGCCCGCGCCTGCGCCTGCAGGTTCCCGGGCTGCGGCGTGAGCGTGATCGCGGTGAAGGGAATGCCATGTGTCGCAGCCAGCCGCTCGACCAGCGCAACCTCGCCCGCCGCCTCGGGCCGCAGGCCGTGATCAATGCTGCAGACAGCAATCCGGCCCGGCAGCGCGGCCTGCGCAAGCAGCATCAGCGCGAGGCTGTCCGGCCCGCCCGAAACGGCCAGCCCGAGCGGTCCGGTGCGGTCATCCTCCGGCCACAGCGCCGCCAGATCGGCAGCGAAGCGCGTCACGCCTAGCTGCACGTCACCTTGGCGCGCTGGGCCTGATAGTCGCTTGCCAGACGGCCCGAGGCGATCAGCGGATAGGTCTCGGCGAATTCGGCGAGCGCAATACAGGCGCGCTTGGTGTCCTTCATCGCGATCATCGAGGCGCCGAGATACAGCAGGCTGTCCGGCGCGCGGTCGCCGTTCTTGTCGGCTTGATAGTTCTTGAGGAACCAGGTCGCGGCTTCCTTGGGCATTTTGTCGTCAAGGAAAGCGCGGCCCAGCAAGTTGCGCCCGAAACTGATGCGCGCGTGGTTGGGATATTGCTCGACAAACTTGGTCAGCTGCTGGCGCGCCTCGGGGTAAAGCTGCGCGCTCCACAGGCGGAAGCCGTAGGAATATTCGTCATCCCCGGGATCGGCCGTCTGCGGCTTGGCGATCGCCTGCACGGCGGCGAGCCGCTCGGCACTGGGCGCGCTGGCGAGGGTCGATGTGGGGGCCGGCGCTGGGGCCGGTGTAGCGGTAGCCGGACGGGTCGCAGCAGGCGCGGCCGGGCGCGGGGCCACCGCTGCCGGAGCCGAAGGTTTCATGGCGGGCGGCGGCGTGGTCGTGGTGGCGGCCCGGCGTGCGGCTGCCGGCGTGCCGACCGGCGCAGCGGCGATCGGGGCCGTCCCGCCTTCGAGCGCGGCGAGCCGCAGTTCGAGCTGGGCGAGCGTGTTGGCCTGCTCCTCCGAACGCGCGGTCAGCGCCTGCAACTGCGCTTCGAGCGCATCGAGCCGCACGAGAATGTCGGTCACCGGCGTGGTCGCCGGAGGGATGACGCCCATGGTCGGCTGGATGGCGGCGCCCTGCGGGCTGCCGGCGGCGATCTGCGGCTCGAACATCTTGCCGTCACCGCCCGGGAAGACCTTACGCTGAAGCGCGCGGACTTCGGCCTCGATCTTGCGCAGCCGCGCCTCGTCCGCTGTGTCCTGCGCGAAGCCCGGAGCGGACACCGCAGCGATGGCGGCAGCGGCCAGCAGCACGCGGGCAAACCGCAGGCCGAGCGGGCGGGGACGGGGGATCGGCAAAGCGGTGGTCATGTTGGGCGGGCTCCCTTGCGTTGGCCACCCCGGTTTGGCGCGGGGCATATGAACACGGGCCGCATCCCTGCCTGCTCAGGCCGGGCAAGTCGAGAGCGAGGACCCCCTAATCAACGGGAATTCGCTTCACGCCGGTGTGAGCGCAGGGCGGGCAGAGCCGGTCAGCGCGTCGGCGGTTCGGCGGGTGCTTCGCTGGCCGGCGCCGGGGCTTCGGGCGCAGGTGCCGGCGCGAGCGTGTCAGCAGGCGCCGGCGTTTGCTCGGCGACCAGCGGCACCGCCGCCGGACGCGACGTGCGGCGCGGTGCGGGCCGGGTGGCAGCGGCAGGCGTCGTCGCCGCGCCGCTGGCCAAGGCGGCCGGTGCCGCTTGCGCGCGGGCCAGCAGCGCCGCAGCCGAAACCGGCACGCCCGAAAGCGTCGCCGGCTTGGCCGACAGCGCGGGCACCGGCTTGCCGCCGATCGTTATCGCGATGAGATTGGGCTGCCCGATGTTGATCCGCGGATCGGCGGCATCGGCTGGCAGGGTGAAGCTCTCGTCCTTCTTCATCTGCTTTTCGATCAGGCGCTCGCCGCCTTCCTCGTAGATGCGCACCCACACGTCGGCGATCGCGGTGAACACCACCGGTCCGCCGGTGGCAGGCACGGCTGTGGCCACCGGAGCCGCCGCTACGCTCGCAGCAGGATTGGACGGCTCGGCGAGCGGGGCAGGCCCCACGCCGGCGCCGAAACGCGTGCTAAAGAAGGCGATCAGGCCGACTGCGAGGATCAGCGCGGCAAAGGCGCCGAACCATGCCAGCCCGGCCGAGGGCAGCTTGGCCGGATCGCCCGGTTCCATCCCCGATCCCACCGCCGAGCGCCGGGCATTGCCGTCCGCCAATTCGATCCGGACGGCTTCGGTGATCGTCTCAGGGTCCAGCCCCACCGCCTTGGCAAAGGTGCGCGAAAAGCCGATCGCATAGGTGCGCGAAGGCAGGGCGGCAAAATCGCCGGCCTCGATCACTTCGAGATGGCGCAGCGGAATGCGCGTCTCGCTGGCGATACTTGTCAATTCGATCCGCCGCGCCTCGCGCGCCGCCCGTAGCCTAGCGCCAACCCCGGCATAGGCCACGCCTTGCGCCGCTTCGGCACTGATATCTTGTTCGCTGTCCATGACCCGAGTCCGCGACTTCTGATGAGGCTGTTTATGAAGGAGTGCGTGAATTGTGCTTGAACGCGATTCAACCTGCTCTGGCGGGTCCTGTCAAGCAGGCAACCGGCGCACCGGCCCGCGCCGCGCACGGAGCCGCCGCATAGACGGCGATTAGCGGCTCAATCATACTCGATATCGCGCGCATCGGCCCAGGCGGAGAGCTGGCCGCGCAGCGACTGGTGCGGTTCGGCCAGCCACCCGGTTATCGCGGCCGAGAGCTCCGCCAGATCGACCTTGCGCACCAACTCCTTGATCGGGCCGACCGCAGCGGGCGTGATCGACAAGCGGCGATAGCCGATCCCCATCAAGGCCAGCGCTTCCAACCGACGCCCGCCCATCTCGCCGCACACGCCGACATCGACGCCCGATCCGGTGGTCGATTGAATCACCCGCTTGAGGAACCGCAGGATCGACGGGCTGAGCCAGTCATAACGCTCGGCCAGCTTGGGATTGGCGCGATCGGCGGCGAATAGGAACTGGGTCAGGTCATTGGTGCCGATCGACAGGAAGCTGAGGCGCGGCAGCAGCATGTCGAGCACCTCGGCCAGCGCGGGGACTTCGAGCATCGCGCCGAAATGGATGCGCTCGGGCAGCAGCTTCTTCTGCGCGCGCAGATAGGCGAGCTGTTCGTCGAACACCGCCTTGGCCGCATCAAACTCCCATGGCTCGGACACCATCGGGAACATGACATAGAGCGCGCGCCCGGCCGAGGCCTCAAGCAGCGAGCGCGCCTGCACCTTCATCAGCCCTTCGCGTTCGAGCGCGAGACGCAGCGCGCGCCAGCCCATCGCCGGGTTCTCGTCCTGCGCGGCGATTTCCGAGGCGAGATAGGGCACCGACTTGTCGCCGCCGATATCCACGGTGCGGAAGATCACCGGCTTGTCGCCCGCCGCGTCGAGCACATCGCGATAGAGGCGCGTCTGGCGCTCGCGCTGCGGCAGGGTGGCGGAAACGAGGAACTGGAATTCGGTGCGGAACAGGCCGACCCCGTCGGCGCCGGTCATCGCCAGCGCGCTCATATCGTCGCGCAGGCCGGCGTTGATCATCACCTGGATACGGGTACCGCAGCGGGTGAAGGGCTCGACATCGCGCAGCGACGCATAGGCCGCCTGCTTCTCGCGGCTCTTGGCAAAGCGGGTCTGGAAGGCATCGGCGACCTGCTGCAACGGGCGGATAATGGCGTTGCCCGCGCTCGCATCGAGCAGGATCTCGTCGCCTTCGCGGATGGTGGTGCGCACGTCCTTGGTGCGGCCGATCACCGGCACGTTCATCGCCCGCGCAACAATCACCACATGCGCGGTAAGCGAGCCTTCTTCGAGGATCACGCCCTTCAGCCGCCGCTTGTCATATTCGAGCAGTTCAGCCGGGCCGAGATTGCGGGCAATCAGAATGGCGTCGCGCCGCAGTCCTTGCGAAGCCGCCGTGCCGACTTGCCCTGCAACAATCCGCAGCAGACGGTTCGCCAGATCTTCCAGATCGTGCATCCGGTCCGCCAGCAGCGGATCGTCGATCTCGCGCATGCGCATGCGGGTGTGCTGCTGCACGCGCTCGATCGCGGCTTCGGCGGTCAGGCCGGAATCGATCGCCTCGTTGATGCGCCGCGACCATCCCTCGTCATAGGCGAACATCTTGTAGGTCTCGAGCACCTCCTCGTGCTCGCCGCCGACGCCGAATTCGGCCTGGCTGGCGAGCGTGTCGATCTGCTCGCGCATCTTGTCGAAGGCACGGTAGACCCGCTGGCGCTCGGCCTCGGTATCCTCGGCCATGACCTGCGTGATCTCGACCCGTGGCTGGTGGAACACGGCATGACCAGCCCCCAAGCCTTTGACGAGCGTGAGGCCGGTCAGCGTCTGCGGACCGGTCTGCTCCTGGGTGAGGACGCGGGCTTCTTCCTCGTCGACCAGTTCGGCATTGGCGATCAGTTCGGACAAGACCATCGCGGTGGTCTGCAAGGCCTCGATCTCGACCTCTTCGTAGCGGCGCGGCTCGACATGCTGGACGCACAATACGCCCACCGCGCGCTCGCGGTAGACAATCGGGACGCCCGCAAAGGAGTGGAACTTTTCCTCGCCGGTTTCGGGGCGATACTGGAAGTCGGGATGCGCCTTGGCCTCGGCAAGGTTCAAGGTCTCGACCTTCTGCGCAATCGCGCCCGTCAGCCCTTCGCCAATCGCCATGCGGGTGACGTGCACCGCGCTCTGGTTCAGGCCGCGGGTGGCGAACAGCTCGAGCATGCCTTCGCGCAGCAGGTAGATCGAGCACACTTCGCTCGACAGGCATTCGCCGATGATCTCGACCACCTGATCGAGCTTGGCTTGCGCGTGCATGCGCGAAGCCATGACCTCGGTCAGGCGGGTGAGAATCTGGCGGGCGGATGCGGCTGCACTCATGACCGTGCCGGTCTATTCCCTGCGCACGGCAAATGCAAAAGGGCAGATAGCTTAACCGACCTTCCCCTGCCCCCACTCGGCGTGAGGGCAGGCAGGCGGCGCTATCAGAAGCCGACGATTTCTTCCTTCAATCGCAACTTCTGTTTCTTGAGAGCCTGGATCGTCGCGGTGTCAGGCACAGGCCGCGCCAGTTCCTGATGCAGCTGTGCGTCGAGATCGGCGTGCTTGGCCTGGAGGGCGTTGATGTGGGAAGACACTGCGGTCGATGCCATATGCGTTCTCCTGTCTGCGCGGGGGGATGCCCCCGCAACGGCGACTCCGACCAAACGCGGCCGGGCCGCAGGTTTCAGTGAAACCATAAGCAGTGTGGAATGCAAAGCTGTTCTGCAGGGTAAAACGCCCAATACGCATTCATCCGCGACGAACCGTTAGCGCGCTAGTTGGGTGCGGGTGGCGGAAAAATGCGCAGGCCATCTTACCGAATCGCGCAGGAACGCGTAGCGCGGCGCAGCGTGAGCGGGCGCACGGGCAACATCGCTTGCAAGATCAGGGGACGATACGAGGCATGACCGAGCAGGAGCTCAAGAAAAAGCTCGAATTGCTCAGGACCGAGCACCGCGATCTCGATGCTGCAATCGCCGCGCTGACCGAGGCCGCGCGCCAGAGTGCCTCCGGTGACCAGCTCCAGATCGCCCGTCTCAAGAAGCGCAAGCTGCGCCTGAAGGACCAGATCGCGATCCTCGAGGACATGCTGCTGCCCGATATTATCGCGTAGCTTGTTTGCGGCCCCCGGCGGTGGCGCTGCCCACCCGCCCCGCCTCCGTTCGAGGGCTACGAAAACGTCCGGGGGACGTTTTCGCCAAGGGGCCGGCCACCATAGCCTGATGATATCATTGGTGGCCGGGTGGGGAGGCGGGGTAGGTGGTCTGCATCGCGCGAAAACGCTGCTTGTCGCGGCCACGGCACAGTTTGGCCCAAAGCATCCTTAACGTGCGCCGCAAACTGTTCCCGGTCGGGACAAACCCAAAAATTACTTGGAAAGTAACCATACCCGAGTAGCGGGGCGGGGCGGCGGGGCGTAGTCTCTTGCCCACGCATGGCTCGCACCACCAACCTTTCCCGCCCGATCATCGAGGCGCTCTACACTGAAGCGCTGGTGCTGGCGGATGATGTGCGTGCGGTGTTTTCCGCGGGCACGCGCGAGCCGATGATCGGCGAGGGCGCCTTTGTGCGCCTCGCGCTGTCGACCGAGGGGCTCAAGACCACCACCCGGATGATGCATGTGCTCGCATGGCTGCTGAACCAGCGCGCGCTGTTCTCGGGCGAGTTGAGCGAAAGCCAGGTGCGACTGCACGGCGCGCTGCCGCCCGACCGCGGCTCGGACGACCGCCAGCTTGCCATGCTCGAACCGGAAACCCGCGAGCTGATTGCCGAGACCGAACGGCTGCACCAGCGCATCGCCCGGCTGGACGAGGCGTGGCGCCAGCATTTCGAAATGACCTCCCCTGCCCGCGCCTTTCAGGAGCGGATCGGGCGCGAATTCGGGCGTTTGGGTTAGGCGGCCACCTTCGTGGGCGCAGACCTCCCGCCCTGCCTCCCTGCCCGGCCACCATAACATAGTGGTACTATTGGTGGCCGGGCCCTCGGCGAAAACGTCCCCCGGACGTTTTCGTAGCCCTCGGACGGAGGCGGCGCGGGCGGTCTGCATCGCGCGTTAGCGCGATCGAAGATCAAGCCGCGCTAAGCGCCTTGCGCCAACGCGTCAGCCGCTCTTCGCGCAGCCCTGCCGCCAGTTGCGGCGTGAACTTCGCCAGCTCCCCGCGCATCGCCTGCGCTGCCGCATCGAGGCTCGCATAGAGCCCTGCCCCCGTTGCCGCCAGCATCGCTGCGCCGAGCGCCGTGGTCTCGACGAAGCCGGGCCGTTCGACCGTGATGCCGAGCATGTCGGCCAGATCCTGCGCCATCCAGTTGTTCGCCGACATCCCGCCGTCGATCCGCAAGCTCTGCCACGCCGCCCCGTCAGCGGCGAAGGCGATGGCGAGATCGTGGGTCTGGTGCGCCATCGCCTCCAGCGCTGCGCGCGCCAGCTCGGCCTTGCCGCTCGCAAACGAAAGCCCCGCGATCACCCCGCGCGCCTCGGCCCGCCAGTGCGGCGCGCCAAGCCCGGCGAGCGCGGGCACGATCACAACCCCGCCGCTATCGGGGATCGAGCGCGCGAGCGCCTCGGTATCCTCGGCCAGATTGACGATCCCGAGGGAATCGCGCAGCCACTGCACCAGGCTCCCGGCGACAAACACCGAGCCTTCGATGGCATAGGTGCGCGCGCCCTCGATCTGGGTCAGAACCGTGCCGAGCAGGCGGTGGGTCGAGCGCGGGATGCGGCTGCCCTGACAGGTCAGCACGAAAGCCCCGGTGCCATAGGTCGCCTTGGTCTGCCCCGGCGCGAGGCACGCCTGCCCGATGGTCGCGGCTTGCTGGTCACCGGCAAGGCCCGTGATCGGAATCGCCCGCCCGAACAGCGCCGGATCGGTCATCGCCAGCGGCCCGGCCATGTCGGTCACCCCCGGAAGCGCCGCCAGCGGCACGCCGAGAAGTTCGCACAGCCCGTCGTCGAACTGCGCATCCTCCAGCCCCATCAAAAGCGTGCGGCTGGCGTTGCTGGCGTCACTAATTTGCGCCGCTCCGCCGGTGAGCTTGAAGGTCAGCCAGCTTTCGACCGTCCCGAAGGCCAGCGTGCCCTGCTCCGCAGCGCTGCGCACCTCGGACACGTTGTCGAGCATCCAGCGCATCTTGGTGCCGGAGAAATAGGGATCGAGCAGCAGCCCGGTGCGCTCCTGCACCCCGGCCTCGTGCCCCGCATCGCGCAGGGCGGCGCAAAAGGGCTCGGTGCGGCGGTCCTGCCATACGATGGCGTTGGTGAGCGGCTCGCCGGTGGTGCGATCCCACGCCACCACGGTCTCGCGCTGGTTGGTAATGCCGATGCAGGCGACCGCCGCTGCCCCGCCCGCCTTGGACAACACCCCCTGCGCGCAGGCGAGCGTCTTGTCCCAGATCTCGCGCGGATCATGCTCGACCCAGCCGGCTTGCGGATAGTGCTGGGTCAACGGTTCCTGCGCACTGGCGAGCAACACGCCGTCATGTGCAAACAGCATCGCGCGGGTCGAGGTGGTGCCTTCGTCGAGCACTAGGATGGTATCGGACATGGGTGATCCTCTCTCTCGCGTGACTTCTGCCACGCGAGACTTCATATGCAAGGCCATGGTAACGATCCCTCCCCAACCCTGGCCCACGGGCCTTGCCGAAGATGTCGAGCCGCTGGTGCGCCGCGTGCTGGCACCCAATCCCTCGCCCTATACCTTCACCGGCACCCAGACCTACGTGGTGGGCGAGCCGCAAGGACCGGACTGCGCGGTGATCGATCCCGGCCCGAACGAGGCAGCGCATATCGCAGCGATCATCGCAGCCGTCGCGGGTCGCAAGATCGTGGCGATCATGTGCACCCATACCCACCGCGACCACTCGCCCGCCGCCGCGCCGCTCGCAGCGCAGACCGGCGCGCAGATTGTCGGGTGTGCGCCGCTCGTTCTCAAGAGCGACCTGCCGCGCGCCGACGAGGCCTTCGACCCCACCTACGCGCCCGACCGTGTACTGCTCGACGGCGAAGGCATGCGCGGCACCGGCTGGACGCTGACTGCAGTCGCCACGCCGGGCCACACCTCGAACCACCTTTGCTTTGCGCTGGAGGAGAGCGGCGCGTTATTCACCGGCGATCATGTGATGGGCTGGTCGACCAGCGTCGTTATCCCGCCCGATGGCGACATGGGCGATTACATGGCGAGCCTCGACAAGCTGATGGCGCGCGAGGACGTGCGCTATCATTCCGCCCACGGCGCGGCGATCGAGAAGCCGCGCCAGCTGGTGCGCGGCATGATCGGCCACCGCCGCCAGCGCGAAGCGCAGATCCTGCGCCTGCTCGGCGAGGCCCCCCGCCCGGTCAGCGGGTTCATCCCCGAGATGTACAAGGGCCTCGACCCGCGCCTGATCCCGGCCGCCGAAATGAGCGTCACCGCGCATCTGATCGACCTCGAAAAGCGCGGGACCGCGCGGCGCGACGGCGCTATTTGGCACGCTGCCTGAGCAAACGTGGCTTGCGGTAATCGCCGCGGCGTGGTGAATAGCCGCCAAGGGACGCTTTCGGGGGGAAGTCGAGATGGCCACGGCAGCACAAACGTTGCGTAGCGCAGGCGTGGAAGGCACGCGCTTTTTTGTCATCATGGCGTTTGTCATGGCGCTCGTCATAATCGCCGGGTTCTCGCTCAATCTGGCGATGGGCCGATCAAGCTTTGCCGCGCCTTGGCCCTATCATGTCCACGGCATGATCTTTATGGGCTGGCTCGGGCTTTTCCTCGCGCAAGTGGTGACCATTGCCAGCGGCCAGATCGCGTTACACCGCCAGCTGGGCAAGTTCGCCTATGTCTGGATCCCGGCGATGGTGGCGGCGGGCGCGATGATCATCCTGACATCGGTGCGCGGATCGGGCGGGCCGTTTTTCTTCGCGCAGAACGAATTTCTGATCAGCAACATGGCCGGGCTGCTGGTGTTCGGCGGACTGGCGCTGTGGGCGCTGCGGGTGCGCCGCTACACCGGCTGGCACCGGCGGCTGATGCTGGTCGCGATGAGCGCGCTGACCGGCCCCGGGCTTGGGCGGCTGCTGCCGATGCCGCTGCTGATCCCCAATGCCTGGCCGATCGCCGTCTCGGCGAGCTTTACCTTCGGCGTGATCGCGATGCTGGCCGACTGGCGCGCCAACGGACGGGTGCATCCGGCCTATTGGTGGGGCATGGGGATCAATGTCGGCGTCTTCCTCGCCTCGATGGCGCTCGCCTATTCGCCGCTGGGCTATACCATCACCGAGGCGGTGATCGCGGGCACCCCGGGGGCCGAGCGGCCGATGGGCCCGTTCCTGCCGCCCGGCTTTACGATGTAGGCGCGCGCGGTTTTTCGCTCGAAAATAGCGCCGCTCACCCTATATCGGCAGCCAACTTCACAACGGGGACTGACCGATGAGCCTGCTGACCCGCAACCCCACCGGCACCGACCTGCTGGCCGAGATCGACCGCCTCCGTAAGGAGAAGAACGCGGTGATCCTCGCACATTATTACCAGACGCCCGACATCCAGGACATTGCCGACTTCGTGGGCGATTCGCTTGAGCTGTCGCGCAAGGCTGCGGCGACCGATGCGGACGTGATCGCCTTCTGCGGGGTCAAGTTCATGGCCGATACCGCCAAGATTTTGAGCCCCCACAAGACCGTGATCCTGCCCGACTTGGACGCCGGATGCAGCCTCGAGGATTCCTGCCCGCCGGGCAAGTTCAAGGCGTTCCGCGAAGCCCACCCCGATCACATCGCGCTGACCTACATCAATTGCTCGACCGAGGTGAAAGCCCTTTCGGACGTGATCGTCACCTCCTCCAGCGCCGAGACGATCCTTGCGCAGATTCCGCCCGAGCAGAAGATCATCTTCGGGCCGGACCGGCACCTGGGCGGTTATCTCAGCCGCAAGTTCAACCGCGAAATGCTGCTATGGCCGGGCGTCTGCATCGTCCACGAAGCCTTCTCCGAGACCGAGCTGCTCAAGCTGAAAGAGCAATACCCTGGCGCGCCCGTCGCCGCGCACCCCGAATGCCCGCCGACGATCATTGATCACGCGGATTACGTGGGCTCGACCAGCGGCATCCTGAAATTCGCCAAGGAGTTCGAAGGCGACACGCTGATCGTCGCGACCGAGCCGCACATCATCCACCAGATGGAAAAAGCGCTGCCCGAGAAGAATTTCATCGGCGCCCCCGGCGCAGACGGCAACTGCTCGTGCAACATCTGCCCCTACATGGCGCTGAACACGATGGAGAAGCTCTACGTCGCCCTGCGCGACCTCTCGCCGCAGATCGAGATCGAGGAAGGCATGCGCCTGAAAGCCAAGCGCAGCCTCGACCGGATGCTCGAAATGGCGAGCGGGACTGTGGGCATGGGCGACTTGGGCAAGGTGCCTTTCAGCGGGGATTGAACAACCCTCGTCACCCCGGCGAAAGCTGGGTTGACGAGAGTGGCTAGGTCGCCCGCGCCCGCGACACCGCCAAAGCCGCGCCCACCAGCACCATGCCGACAATATCGAGCGGCGAGAGCACCTCGCCGAATGCCAGCCAGCCGTAGATCGAGGCAACCGCGGGCTGGGTCAGCAGGGCGAGGCCCACCACCAGTGGCGGGAAATATTTGAGCGCGAAGACCATCAGCCCCTGCCCGACCAGCTGGCTGAGGATGAACAGGCCGATGACAGGCCCCCACGCCTGCGGCCAGACCGGCTCGCCCAGCGCCATTGCGATCCCGAGCAGCACCGGCGCGCCGAACAGGCTCACCCACACCAGCAGGCTCCACGATCCGAACTGCACCCCGGTTTTTTGGCGCGCGCCCTGCAGGGTGAGCAGATAGACCGCATAGAGCAGCCCCGCCGCCACGCTGAACAGGTCGCCGATCAGGGTTTCGTCCGAGATTTCCAGACTGCGCCCCATCAGGATCGCCGCGCCCGCCAGCGCGAAGATGATCGCCAGCCACTCCAGCCGCCCCGGCAGCGTACGGGCCATGATGAAGCCCGAGAACAACAGCACGATCGACCCGGCGTTGCCGAACAAGGTCGCATTGCCGAGACGGGTCATGCCGATACCGATATGCCAGCTGGCGAGATCCAGCGCGAAGGTGACAGCGCCCAGCGCCACCAGCGCGAGGGTCTTGGCACCCATGCCGGTCAGCCGCTGGCCATTGACCCGCGCCAGCACCACCAGAAAGGGAAGCGCCAGAAACAGCCGCCAGAAGCCCGCCGCGACCGGCCCGGTATCCGCCAGGCGCACAAACCACGGGCCGATCGCCAGCGCGACATTCCCCCCGAACAGCGCGAGCAGCAGCAGCCACGCAGGCGGGCGGGCCGCTTTGGTCACAAGCTTCTCTTGGGCGGCACCCTCATTTTCCATGCTTGCGCCCTAGCCTCGCAGTCGCCAAGTGGATAGCCAATCGCAACTGGTTCAAGAGGATTTCCCACACATGCATGATGCCCTGTTCCAGCCGCTCCAGATGGGCGCGCTCCATGCAAAGAACCGCATTCACATGGCCCCGCTCACCCGCGGGCGCGCGGCCGAGCCGATGTTTGTCCCCAATGAACTGATGGCGACCTATTACCGCCAGCGTGCAGGCGCGGGCATGATCCTGACCGAGGCGACCGGCATCAGCCGCGAAGGTCTCGGCTGGCCCTCGGCGCCCGGCATCTGGAGCGATGAGCAGACCGAAGCGTGGAAGGCCACCACCAAGGCGGTGCACGAGGAAGGCGGCCTGATCGTCATGCAGCTGTGGCACATGGGCCGCATCGTCCACCCGGTGTTCCTCGATGGCCAGCCGCCCTTCTCGGCGAGCGCCACGCAGGCTCCGGGCGAGGCCCACACGCCGACCGGCAAGCAGCCCTATGCGGTCGCGCGCGAAATGACCCACGAGGACATCAAGCGCACCATCGGCGACTACCGTCGGGCGGCAGAAAACGCCAAGAGGGCGGGCTTTGACGGGGTGCAGCTGCACAGCGCCAATGGCTACCTTGTCGACCAGTTCCTGCGCGACAAGACCAACCTCAGAACCGATGAATATGGCGGCTCGCCCGAGAACCGCACCCGCTTCATGCGCGAGGTGCTCGAGGCGCTGATCGACGTGTGGGGCGCGGACCGCGTCGGCATCCGCCTCTCGCCCAATGGCGATTCGCAGGGCACCGATGACAGCAACCCGGCGGCGACCTTCGGCGCGGCGGCCAAGGTGTGCGAAGAACTCGGCCTTGCCTTCGTCGAACTGCGCGAGCCCGGCCCCAATGGCACTTTCGGCCAGACCGATGTTCCCAAGCAGAGCCCGCTGATCCGCCAGATCTACACCGGCACGCTGATCCTCAATTCGGATTACACCGCCGAGGAAGCCGTCGCCGATGTCACCAGCGGCAAGTGCGATGCGGTGAGCTTTGGCCGCCCTTATATCTCCAACCCCGATCTCGAAAAGCGGATCGCGGCGGGCGCGCACTGGAACCCCAACAAGGACGTGCCCAAAAGCTGGTACTTCCCGATCCCCGAAGGCTACGTCGATTACCCGACGCTGGCCGAGGAACAGGCCGAAGCAGCCGAATAAGCCGCGCGACTATTCGGAAGGTTCGGGGGCCGGATCAGCGGGGGCTGGTTCGGCCCCTTCGCTTGGGGGCGCACCCTCGACCCCTTCGACCGGCGTCACCACCGGCTGTTCGGCATCGAGATCGGTCGGCGCGGGTTCCTGGCGCGGAGCGAGCGGTCCTTCCGACTCGAGCTGTTCGAGCGGGATCATCGCATCGCTGATTGATCCGCCGGCCACCTCGCCCGCCGCCTCGCCGCCGCGCGCGGCTGGGCCAGAGGCTCCGTCGGTGCAGGCAGCGGCCAGCAGTGTGAGGGCGAACAGGGGAGCGACGCGCTTCATCGGCACGCCCTTGCGGCGGCGGCGGCCAGCGCGTCAAGAAAATCATCGCTCGTGGCGATCAGCGCTTCGTCCCATTGCGCGGCCGTCACGCTCAGCCCCAGCCGCGCCATGCTGGTGACGCCATATTCGGCGATGCCGCAAGGCACGATCCCGCCGAAATGCGAGAGGTCCGGATCGAGATTGACCGAAAAGCCGTGCATCGTCACCCAGCGCCGCACCCGCACGCCGATCGCGCCGATCTTGGCCTCGCGCCCGTCGATATCGCGGGTCCAGATGCCGACCCGGCCTTCCGCGCGCCAGCTTTCAACCCCGAAGCGCGCCAGCGTGGCGATCACCCAGCCCTCGATCGCATGGACGAAGCAGCGCACGTCCTTGCCGCGCCGGTTCAGGTCGAGCACAAGATAGCCGATCCGCTGGCCCGGCCCGTGATAGGTATAGCGCCCGCCGCGCCCGGCCTCGACGACCTCGAAACGCGGATCGACCAGTTCGGCAGGGTCCGCGCTGGTGCCCGCGGTA
This sequence comes from Erythrobacteraceae bacterium, assembly GCA_046339235.1. Classification (GTDB taxonomy): domain Bacteria; phylum Pseudomonadota; class Alphaproteobacteria; order Sphingomonadales; family Sphingomonadaceae; genus Erythrobacter. The sequence continues at coordinate 15,166 of JBKDUW010000207.1, forward strand.
TAGACCGGCGGGTGTTCGAGCAGCCAGACGAGCTCTGCCGCCGTGCCCGCGGCGACCGCCTGATTGCGCGCCTCCATTGCCGCGAGCGCCTGCGCGTAAGCCACCGGCGCGCTCTCGCGCCGCCACTCCGGGGCTACGGGCAGTTCAACATCGGGAGCAGTGCTTGCCATGCCGCTTCGGTGAGGGCATTGAGCGCGCTTATCAAGAGGTGATTTTACTTCGCCTGACTGCCCACGGATCGGATGCAAAGCACATGGCAAACACCAAACTCGACATGGGCGTGGCCTGGACCACGGCGACTGGGCTGATCGGGGCCAACAAGGACACCATCAGCGCGATTGCGGGGCTGTTTTTCTTCCTGCCCTCTTTTGCCGCCGCGCTGTTCATCCCCGAGGCGACCACCACGGCTCCTGCCTCTGGCGGTAACGCGGATCCCGCGGTGGCGATGCAGGCCGCGCTCGACCAGATCACTGCGCTTTATGCCGATAACTGGCCGGTGCTGCTGGCGGTCAGCATCGCTGGCTTCATCGGCTCGCTGAGCCTGCTCGCGCTCTTGTCCGATCGCGGCAATCCCACGGTGGGCGAGGCGCTGGGAACCGGGATCAAGGCGATCCCGTCCTACATCGCTGCGCAGGTGCTGAGCGCGTTGGCGGTGGGTGTTGTGATCGGCCTGCCGCTCGGCCTCATGGTGGCGATCGCGCCGCCGCCGGTGGTGGCCTTCGCGGCGGTCGCGCTGGTGGTGATCGCGATCTACCTGTTCGTGAAGTTCTCGCTGATCTCACCGGTGATCGCGATCGAGGAGATGCACAATCCGCTGGCCGCGATCGCCCGTTCGTGGCGGCTGACCAAGGGCAATTCCTTGCGCATCTTCGCCTTCTTCGTGCTGCTCTTCATCACTGTGGTGATCATCGGCGCGCTGGTGCAGGGCATTCTGACGCTGATCCTCTCGGCCATCGGGGGGACGGTGGCGAGCATCGGCACCGGGCTGGTGAGCGCGCTGATCAACACCGTGATGAGCGTGATCTTCCTGGCCGTACTCGCCGCGATCCATCGCCAGCTGGCCGGCTCCGCGCCCGAGCGGCTGGCCGAGACCTTCGAATAGCCGCCTGCGCGTTTCTGGCATGGCCGAGACCGATCCTGCCCTGACGCCTGACGCACGCACCGCCCCCATAGGCGGGATCCCGCCGTCGCGCATGGCGCTGCTGTTCATGGTGATGCTGGTAACCGCGGCGGGCAACACCGCGATGCAATCGGTGATGCCCTCGATCGGCACGGCCTTGCAGGTCAATGATGTGTGGATCAGCCTGGCCTATAGCTGGTCGGCGCTGCTGTGGGTGGTGTGCGCGCCGTTCTGGGCGCGGCGATCCGACAAGCGCGGGCGCAAGGCGATGATGGCGTTGGGGCTCGCCGGCTTCATCATCTCGATGCTGCTGTGCGGGCTGGCGCTTCATGCCGGGCTGTCGGGCTGGCTCTCCGCGGTGTGGGCGTTGATCGCCTTTGCCGCCGCGCGCAGTCTCTATGGCGGGTTCGGCAGCGCCGCGCCGCCTGCCGTGCAGGCCTATGTCGCCTCGCGTACGCCGCGCGCCGAGCGCACGCAGGCACTGTCATTGATCGCGTCGAGCTTTGGCCTTGGCACCGTGATCGGCCCCGCGCTTGCGCCCTTGATGGTGTTGCCGTTCCTGAGCCTCGGCCTCACCGGGCCGTTCATCTGCTTTGCCGCGATCGGGATGGCGGCGCTGGTGCTGCTGCGCTGGCGGCTGCCCAACGACGAGCCGCAATATGCCGCACGCGGACAGGCGGTCGCCTATTCGAGCGGGTCGGGCGCGCCGGTTGATCCTGCCCGCGCTGACGAGCCCGAGGAGAACGGCGAGCCGCCTCGCTTAAGCTGGCGCGATCCAAGGCTGCGCCCGTGGGTGTTTGCCGGCTTCTTCGGCGGCCATGCGCAGGCGATGGTGCTGGGGATTTCGGGCTTTCTGGTGCTCGACCGGTTGGGTCTGCGCGACAACCCTGCCGAAGGCGCGGGGCCGGTGGGGCTGGTGCTGATGAGCGGCGCGATTGCGACGCTGCTCGCCCAATGGGGGCTGATCCCGCGCTTTGACCTCGGCCCGCGTGCGGCGACATTGTGGGGCATTGCCACGGCGGCGCTCGGCACAGTGGTGCTGGCGGTGGCGGGCGATCTGCACCTTATCGCGCTGGGCTATGCCATCGCCTCGCTCGGCTTCGGCCTGTTCCGCCCCGGGACGACCGCCGGAACCTCACTCGCCGTGACCCGCGCCGAACAGGGGCAGGCGAGCGGCATTGTCGCGTCACTGGCTGGCGCAAGCTACATCTACGCGCCCGCGCTCGGCGTATGGCTTTATGGCCATTCGACCTGGCTGGGCTTCGGGCTGATCATCGCGCTGTGCGTCGCGGTGCTGCTGCATGGCTGGAAGGGGCTTCAGGACGACCGGGAGTTAACGCGCTCTTGATTCGCGCACCGGCATCCGCGGGTGCGTCCTCGCTGCTGTTTCAAGCCCTTCGGGCTTGAGCACCTGCGGCTCGCACGCGTGCGCTCGAGGTCGTGTTGCGACCGGTTGTTCCGCGAAACGCACCGCCTGGCGCTGGAACGGCCCGCCGCAGAACGGACCGCAAGGCCAACCGGCCGCCCGCAGCGACGCTGGCGCAGCCAGCATGAACGAGGATTTCGCACGCCGGACGGCGTACGGGACTTAAAGAATCTCCAGTACAATATCCTGCGGCCTGCAAAGCCGCACCCCCTTGTCAGTCTCCACCAAAGGCCGTTCGATCAGGATCGGGTCGGCCGCCATCGCGGCGAGCACCGCCGCGTCGTCCGCATCGGGCAAGCCGCGCTCGGCGGCGTCGGTGCCGCGCAGGCGCAGGCCTTGCCGCGGTGTGATCCCAGCCTCGCGGTAAAGCTGGGCGAGCTTTTCGGCGCTCGGCGGGGCCTTGAGATATTCCACCACTGTCAGCTCGACGCCGCTGAGGTTCTCGAGAATCGCCAGCGTCTTGCGCGAGGTGCCGCAAGCCGGGTTGTGCCAGATCGTCGCCTTCATGGCCGTGCTCCTGATGCTGCCGGGCACGGAAAATCATAGGCCAGGAACCGCCCCGATGCCATAGGTGATGATTATCAATTTCACTACCTTTCGCCCTTGCAGTTGCGAGTAAGTTGCAATAGCTGCTCCAGCCAGACAAGAAAGGTCATCCATGATTCGTCTCCTCGCGCGCACCACTCTGTTCCTTGGCTGCGCCACCCTTGCCTTCCCAGCCCTCGCCGAAACTGCCGAGAGCGCCGAAAGCACAGCGACAAGCATGAGCGCGGCCCAGCCGGCAACAGAGATCGTGGTGGTGGGCGAAGCCGAGGATGCCGGGGTGATCACCGGTTCCTTCGGCAAGGTGACCGACGAGGACCTGAGCCGCAGCCGCGTGCTCAACGTCAATGATGCGCTGCGGCAGGTCCCCGGCTTGTTCGCACGTGATGAGGAAGGCGCGGGAATGCGCGCCAATATCGGTATCCGAGGCCTTAACCCGATCCGCTCGACCAAGGTGCTGCTGCTCGAGGACGGCATTCCGCTGGGCTTTGCGCCCTATGGCGACAACGCCGCCTATTATCACCCGCCGATCCAGCGCTTCACCGGCATCGAGGTGCTGAAAGGCGCAGCGCAGGTGCGTTTCGGCCCGCAGACCATCGGCGGCGTGGTCAATTACATCACCCCCGACGTGCCCCAGGAATTCACCGCGCGCGGCACAGTTGCGGGCGGCAATCGCGACATGCTGATGCTCGACGGGCAGGTCGGCGGGCGGCTGCTGGGCGGCGGGGTGCTGGTCCACGTCAACCATAACCAGACCGACGGCAACCGCGACAACCAGTCGCTCAAATTCACAGACATCTTCGTCAAGGGCGCGTGGGAGCTGGGCGAAAGCCACGGCCTGACGCTCAAGCTGTCGCGCTTCCGCGAGGACAGCCAGGTCAGCTATTCGGGCCTGCGCCGCGACGAATTCGCCGCCGATCCACGCGGCAATGTCTTCGTCAACGACGACTTCCAGACCGAAAGACTCAACGCGACGCTCGCGCATCGCTGGGATTTAGCCGCGAACCTGACGCTGCGCACCACCACCTATTACCACCACTTCACCCGCGACTGGTGGCGGCAGTCCTCCAATTCGAACCAGCGCCCCAATGACGCGAGCGATCCGGCCTGCGGCGGCCTCGCCAACCTCAACAACACCTGCGGCAACGAAGGGCGCCTGCGCGACTATGATACCTACGGGATCGAGACGCGCCTCAGCATCCATCATGGGTTGATCGGCATCGGCGGCGAGACAGAGATCGGCCTACGCTATCACGAGGAGCGCCAGACCCGCCGCCAGTGGAACGGCGATACGCCCGACGCCCGCACCCCCGGCACCGGCGTCAATGCCGGCGTGCGCGAGAACAACGAGCGCGATGCCAACGCCTTTTCCGCCTTCATCCAGTCGCGGCTTGTTTTTGGCGATTTCGCGCTGACCCCGGGCGTGCGCGCCGAATTCATCGACTTTGCGCGCCGCAACCTGCCAATCGATTTGCTGGTTGGCGGCCGTCCGTCAGGCGCAGTCAGCGCTGCGACCAGCGGCGCCAGCAGCCTCGACAAGGTGTTGCCGGGCCTCGGTGCGACCTGGAAGATTGCCGATAACATCACGCTTTATGGCGGCGTCCACCGCGGCTTTGCCCCGCCGCGGGTGGAGGACATCATCACTGCGGAAGGCGGATCGGTCGATCTCGATCCCGAGCTGAGCTGGAACTACGAGATCGGCCTGCGCGGCGAAATTGTGCCGGGCCTCAATGCCGATGCGACCTTCTTCGTGATGGATTTCGAAAACCAGATCGTCGCACAATCGGTCGCTGGCGGGGTGGGCGCGACGCTGACCTCGGCGGGCGAGACGCTGCATCGCGGCGGCGAACTGGCGCTCAATGCCTCGTCACGCGCAGCGGGCTGGACCGAGGGCGATACCGATATCTTCGCACGGCTAGCAGTCACCTGGGTCGAGGAGGCGCGCTACAACAGCACCCGCATCGCTACTGCCCCGTGCTTCGACGGCGCAACCATCGGCACGCTGGTCGCCACCGGATCGGGCGCGGTGCCTTGCGGGGTGGCGCGCGATATCGCAGGCAACCGCCTGCCCTATTCGCCCGAATGGCTGGTGTCCGGCGCGCTCGGGGTGGAGCACAAGGGCTTCACAGGCCAGATCGAGATGGTGAGCCAGTCGTCGATCTTCGCCGATGACGTGAACCTGATCACGGTCACCCCCGATGGCCAGCGCGGGCTGATCGAAGGCTGGACGCAGTTCAATCTTGCCGCCTCCTATGGCCCGCCGGGTGGCAAGTGGGAGCTATTCACCTCGATGCGCAACCTGTTTGACCGGCTCTATGTGACCGACCGCGCCCGCGGCGCGCTCCCGGGGCAGCCGTTCACCATCCAGGTCGGCCTTACGCTTCGTTACTGAGTTTTCAGACCCCTCGCCACCGATGGCGGCTCAATCCGAAGGCGCCACGCGCAGCGCCGGGACGGCCTTGGCCGCATCCTCGGCGCTGATGCCAGGGGCGGGCGCGGCGCTGATGCGTTCCTGCCGCTGCGCCACGCGCCCGGCCTGCTCGACCGCCTTGATCAGCCGCGGATAGACCCCGCAGCGGCAGATATTGGGAACCGCGCCCTCGATCTCCTCGCGCGTGGGCGCGGGGTTGCGCTGGATCAGCGCGGCAAGCGCGATGACGATGCCCGGCGTGCAGTATCCGCACTGGATCGCCTGCTGCGCCACCATCGCCTGCTGCACCGGATGCGCGCGATCACGGCTGAGGCCTTCGATGGTGGTGATGATCCGCCCTTCGGCCTCGGCCAGCGTGATCTTGCACGAGCGCAGCGCCACGCCGTCGACCAGCACCATGCACGCGCCTGAGCACTCGCCCCCGCCGCCAAAGCCGCCACAGGCCTTGGTGCCGGTGAGATTCATCGCCTCGCGCAGCGCGTAGAGCAGCGGCATCCGGGGATCGAGCTGGAACTCGACCGGCCGCTCGTTGACG
>JBKDUW010000208.1:0-7379 GCA_046339235.1 Erythrobacteraceae bacterium
GGCCCGGCCTTGCGCAGCCCGGCACGCCCGGAGGCCTTGTCCCCCGAGCGTGCCGAGCTGCGCAAGGCTGCCGAGGGCTTCGAGGCGATCATGATCCGCAAGATGCTCGCCAGCGCGCGCGCGGCCAGCTTTGCCGAGGAAACTCCGCTCACCGGCGGCGGGATGCAGCAGTTCCAGACCATGCGCGACGAACACTTCGCCGACATCGCCGCCGCCAGCGGCGCCTTCGGGTTTGCCCGCAGTATCGAGGCACAGCTTGCGCAACACCTTCCTGCCAAGGGTGACGGGTAATGCCTTCCGCGATCTTCACCATCGGCCGATCGGGCCTCGCCGCCTCGCGCCTCAGCCTCGAGCTGACGGCGCAAAACATCGCCAATGCCGCCAACCCGGACTATTCGCGCCGGACGCTCACGCAGAGCGAGCTGGTGATGACCGGTAATATCGGCATCGGTGCCTCGGTAGATTCGCTCGGCGGCATCCGCCCGGGCGTCGTGGTGCGGGCCGAGAGCGCGCTGGTGCAGCGTCAGGCGCGCGACACCGCCTCGGGGCTGGCGGCGGCGGAATCCGAGTTTTTCGCGATGCGCGAGGCCGAAAGCGCGATCGAGACATCGGGACTGTTCACCGGTCTCGTCGAATTCGAAGCCGCGCTGACCCGGCTCGAAGGCAACCCGCTCGAACCCGCGCTGCGGCTCTCGGCGCTCGAGAGTGCGCGCCAGTTGGCGGGCAATTTCCGCATCGCCAATGGCGCGCTCGCCAATGCCCGCAGCCTGGTGCAGGACGAGGCGGCGGCCGAGGTGCTCACCATCAACGAACTCGCCGCCGAGCTGGCCGAGGTCAACCGCGATCTCGTCGCCGCGCGCGAAGGCACGGCGGGCCGCGCGGCGCTGCTCGATGCGCGCGACAAGGCGCTGCGGGGCCTGTCCGAACAATTCGGTATCGCCACGGTGATCAACGACAATGGCACCGCCGATGTGACCATCGAAGGCACCCCGCCAGTGGCGCTGGTGACCGGCGGAACGCCTGCAAGTGTCAGCGTCAGCTTTGCCGCCGATGGTACCGCCACCTTTGCGGTTGGCGGGACAGCGCTCGATCCTGCCCGCGGCGCGATGGCCGGCCGCGCCGCCGCGCTGGGTCAGATGGCGGGCCTCCAGACCGAGATCGACACCATCGCTGCCTCTGCGATCGCGATTGCCAATGCGGCGCAAGGCGCAGGCGTGGACGAGGCCGGCAATCCCGGCCAACCGCTGTTCTCCGGCACCGGCGCGGGCGATATCGATGTGGCGCTGGCGTCGGCCACCGGGCTCGCCACCGCGCCTGCCGGAGCGCCTGCGGGCAGCCGCGACACCGCCAATCTCGCCGCGCTGCTGGGCGCACTCGGGGCCGAAACCGGGCCGGGCGCCGAAGCCGATGCGCTGCTGCTGAGCCTCTCCAGCCGGGTCGCCGCGCTTGACACACGGCGCGAGGGGCTGAGCGTCGTCGCCGCCAGCGCCGAGACCGAGCTGCTCAGGGAAACCGGCGTCGATCTCGACACCGAGGCCGCCAATCTGGTGCGCCTGCAACAGGCGTTCGAAGCCAACAGCCGGGTGATTCAGGTCGCCGCCGAGCTGTTCGATACGCTGCTTGGCCTGAGATAGGCAGGAGCCCCCGCATGAGCTTTATCAGCACCTCGACCGGATCCTTCTTCAACCGTTCGCTTGCGCAGATGGCCGATCTGCGCGGGTCGATCGAGCGCAGCCGCACCCAGATTTCCACCGGCCGCCGGCTCGAGCGCAGCTCGGATGATCCCGCCGCCTCAGCCCAGCTGCGCAGCGTTGCTCGGCGCGAGGCGCTGGCCGCGGTCGAGGGCGACAATGCCGCGCGGCTCGGGCAGGATCTCGGCTCCGCCGCGGACGAGCTGGAGGTGGTCACCGCGCTGCTCCAGCGCGCGCGCGAGCTGGCGGTGCAGGCAGCCAACACGCCGACGGGGGCCGATGGGCGGCAGGCGATTGCCTTTGAACTCGAACAGCTCACCGAAGAATTGTTCAGCCGCGCCAATGGCGCCACCTTGACCGGCGAGCCGCTGTTTGCCGGACTGTCGTCCGATCCGGCCTTTACCCGCGATGCGGCCGGCAATGTCACTTACGCCGGAACGCCTTCGAGCGGCGCGGTGCCGGTTGCGCCGGGCACCGCGATCGAGCGCGGCTTGCCGGGCAGCGAGGTGTTCGAGTTTGACCTTGGCGGCACGCCCACCAGCGCCTTTGCGGTGCTTGGCGGGCTGGCGGCGGCGCTCAGTGGCGGGTCGCCCGATCCGGCAGGCGCCGCGGCCGCCGCGCTCGAAGGGATCGACGCCGCGCTCGACACCGCGAGCCGCGCGCAGACCATCTTAGGCACGCGTATGGCATGGGTAGAGCAGGTGCAGCAGCAGCAGGCCGACCGCGGCATTGCGCTGGCCGAGCGCCGCAGCCGCGTGGGCGATACCGATATCGCCGAGGCCATCGCGCGGTTGCAGCAATCGCTCACCGCACTCGAAGCCAGCCAGGCCGCCTTCGCGCGGGTCAGCTCGCTCTCGCTGTTCGACGCGCTGCGCTGACGCGCGCGCGCCCCTTTCGGAGTAGCCTCACGTGTTCGTAGCCATCGGAATTGTTGTACTGCTGGCGATGGTGTTCGGCGGGTTCATGCTCGCCGGCGGCGCTATGGGGCCGGTGCTGGCGGCGATGCCGTTCGAACTGATGATCATCGGCGGCGCGGCGGTCGGCGCGACCCTGATCGGCAATTCGATGCACGCGATCAAGCTGCTCGGCGCCGGGATCGTCAAGGCGTTCAAGGGACCGAAATATTCCGACGAGGATCATATCGACGCGATCGCGCTGACATCCAAGCTGATGAAGCTGCTGCGTTCCGAAGGCACGGTGGCGCTCGAAAGCCATGTCACCGAGCCCGGCTCCTCGACCATCTTCAGCGAATATCCGCGCCTCCAGGCCGATCCGGTCATCACCGCGATGATCTGCGATCCGCTGACGCTGATGGTGGTGTCCTCGGGCACGCTCGATACCCGTGCGGTCGAGGAAGTGATCGACAATGCGATCAAAACCCAGCTGCACGAAATGGACGAGCCGCAGCATATGATCCAGAGCCTCGCCGATGCGCTGCCCGCCTTGGGTATCGTGGCGGCGGTGCTCGGCATCATCAAGACGATGGGCGCGATCAACGAACCGCCCGAGATTCTCGGCAAGATGATCGGTTCGGCCCTGGTGGGGACGTTTCTGGGCGTGCTGCTGGCCTATGGCTTTGCCGGCCCGCTGGGCGCGCGGCTCAAGCAGATCAACACCCATGACCAGCAGATCTTCCACACCGTCAAGCAGGTGATCATCGCGAGCCTGCACGGCTATCCGCAGCCGCTGGTGCTCGAAGCCGCGCGCTCCGGCCTGCCGCCGGCGCACCGGCCCAAGCTGACCGATCTGCTCGATATGATGCGGGGGCGCTGACGTGGCCTTGTCCGATCCGACCCAGTCGGGCGAGGGCGCGGCGGCGGCGATCCCGGCGCCGATCATCGTCAAGAAGGTCACCATCATCGAAGGCGGCCACCACGGCGGGGCGTGGAAGGTCGCCTATGCCGATTTCGTCACCGCGATGATGGCGTTCTTCCTCCTCCTGTGGCTGCTCGGCGCGACCGAAGAAAAGCAGCGCAAGGGCATCGCCGACTATTTCACCCCGACGCTGGTCAAGCTGCGCAAGGAAAGCGCCGGTTCGGACGGGCTGTTGGGCGGAAGTTCGATCACCGATACCGACAACTATCCCAACGCCATGGGCCAGACCGGCACGCGCTCGATCACCATCCCGCGCGGCGTGACCGGCGGGCCGGTGGAAGGCGGCGGGCGCGGTGAGATGGATTCCGAAAAGCTCAAGGAATTGCGCGACAAGATCGAGAAGAAACTGGTCCAGCGCCGTCAGCTCTCGCATCTGGCGCGGCAGGTGCGGGTGATGCGCGCGCCCGAAGGCATTCGCATCGATCTGGTCGATGACGCGGATTTCTCGATGTTCGAACTCGGCACCACGATCCTCACCAGGGAGGCGCGCGGGCTGCTCGAGGTGATGGCCGAGACGCTGCGGGAGGAAAGCGCGCCGCTGATCCTGCGCGGCCACACCGACTCGCTGCCGTGGCGCGGCGGGGTGACGGCGAATAACTGGTCGCTGTCGACCGGCCGCGCCGAGGCGACGCGCCAGGCGCTGGTGCTCGGCGGAGTGGCGCAAAAGCGCATCACCCGGATCGAGGGCGTGGCCGATACCGAGCCGCTGGTGGCCGATGATCCCGCCGATCCGAGGAACCGCCGCATCTCGCTGCTGCTGCTTGATGGTCGCGGCGCGCCGCGGGCCGAACGCGCGGGGCCGGCGGGCAAGCCTGCTGCAGCAGCCGAGCCGGAAGCCAAGCCTGCGCCCTAAAGCTGACGTCAACCCCCGCGCTCCGCCTCCATACAGGGTTCTTGCACTTGGCGCGGGAAAACATGGTTAGGCGTGTTCTGCGCCGACGCGCTGGTCATCCGGCAGCAGCAACTTTATGGCCCCCAGAGCCACTAGCACCACGGCCAACTGTGCGAGCACAAAGCGCGGGACATTGCCGGGTGCAATCCCGGCGAAGGTGTCGCTGAGACTCCGCGCCGCGGTGATTGCGGGATTGGCGAAGCTTGTGGACGAGGTGAACTCGTAGCCGCAGCGATTTTGAGTGCGACGCTGACCGGTACCCAGTTGCGGCGGGCCTCGCGCGCGGCGAGGCTGGTCAGCACAAGGTGGCTGCCGCCTCGTTTGTCCACTGTCCGATGCCCGATCGGGCGGCCTTGCGCCATTGCAGGATAGGCAGGTCGAACATCAAGTGCGCGGTTCCTATCCCGGGCAGACCGCTGTCAAGCTTGGCCGCCACATATGCCAGCGCCATGCCGGCTCCAATCTCGCCGCGGAGGGGGAAGATCAGCGTCACCGCCGGCTTGAATTGCGCGCCCGAGATCGGTCCCAGCATGGTGATCAGCACGAAAAGGATCGCAGCGGTCGCGAGGGTGTTGCCGATCAGCGCGAGCGCAACATTCCCACCCGCCAATTTCTCGGCCATTATCCCTGATCCGACCACGGTGGCGAACAGAGAGAAGCTGCTGAGCGCCTCGGCGACAAGCGGGCGGATCATACGGCGCCCTCCATCTGCCTGATCGCGGCGAGCCGGGCCAGCAAGGCAGCGCGCTCCATCATCTCGAATGGCAGGTCGAGCAACGCCCCGATGCGAATGTCGAGCCACGCCCTGGTCTGCGCGAAAGCGGTATCGACCGCTGCACCGTCACCGTTCACCGCGGCCGGATCGGGCATGCCCCAATGGGCTCTCAGCGGGTTGCCGGGGAAGACCGGGCAGGTCTCGCCCGCAGCGCTTACGCAGAGTGTAATGACAAGGTCGATTGGCGGCGCATCGGGGGAGGTGAAGACGTCCCAGCTCCTAGAATGGAGGCCCGCGCTGTCGATGCCGCGCCTTGCCAGTAGGCGCAGCGCTCCGGGATGCACCGCGCCCTTGGGCTTGCTCTTGGCGCTGAACGCGGCATCCCGGCCTGCACCGGTGATGTTGAGGATCACCTCGCCAAGGATCGAGTGGGCAGAATTGCCCGCACACACCAAAGCCCGGAGCCTTGCGGCTCCGGGCTTCGTGGTCGCCTTCGCGCAGGATGGGCGAAGAACGACGGGGGGGGACTTAACGCAGCAGCGACAGGACGTTCTGTTGCGACTGGTTGGCCTGCGCCAGCATCGCGATCGAGGCCTGGCCGAGAATCTGGGCCTTGGCGAGCGCGGTGGATTCGGCCGAGTAGTCGGTGTCCATGATCCGCGAACGCGCGTCGGTCAGGTTGGTCGAGACATTGGTGAGGTTGTTCACCGCCGACTGCAGACGGTTCTGGCCTGCACCCAGCGTCGCGCGGGTGGTCGAGATCGAGGCGATGTCGGCATCGATATCGGTCAGCGCGGTGCGCGCAGCCGTGCCGTCGGTGCCGGTCACGTCGAACGAACCGGCCGCACCGCCGCCCGCCGTCAGCGCGGTAAGGTCATCGAGCGTCAGGTCGACGGTATCGGCAGCATTGGCGCCGGCCATCACGGTCATGGTCGCGATCGAGCCGTCGAACAGGTTGACGCCGTTGAATTCGGTGTTTGTCACGACCTGGCCGATCTGCGCGGTCAGCTCGTCGACTTCCGCCTGGATGTTGTCGCGGTCGGTGTCGGCGTAGGTGTCCGAACCGGCCTGCACCGCCAGCTCACGGATGCGCTGGAGCATGTTGGTCACTTCGTTCAGGGCGCCTTCCGCGGTCTGGGCGAGGCTGATGCCGTCGTTGGCGTTACGCACGCCCTGCGACATGCCGCGGATCTGCGAGGTCATCGAGTTGGCGATCGCGAGGCCGGCGGCATCGTCGGCGCCGCTGTTGATGCGCTTGCCGGTCGACAGGCGCTCCATCGAGGTGCCGAGCATCTTGCCCGCCATCACGCTGGCATTGGTGGCGCGCAGCGCCGAGGTGTTGGTGTTGATCACGTTCATTGTCGAAACTCCTGAATGGTCAGGCAGGACGAACAGGCCCGTCGCTGCTGCCCTAAGAGCGGCCACGTGGCGGGATGTTTAAGTGCCCTTTTTTGCGGTGCTCGCGGCCGCCTCCCGCCCCCTTCCGGCAAGCGCCTGCCGCCGCTTGCACGCGCGCGTAGTAACCCGCAGTCCGCGCCCGATCCCCCCCCGCACGCCGCGCCGCCTCTAGGGGAAACTACGGGGGCTTAAATTTGCATCATCTTCGACGTCCGCGCGGCAAAAGGCTGCCACCACACCAGCAGGGGCGATCATGACCACACCAGCGTCGAAACGGGCGATGAATCCGACCATGAGTCAGGCGATTCAGGCGGCCGGAAGCCACCCGCACGGCGCGGCGGCGATGCCCGGCCATGATGCGCTGATCGCCATGACCGTGCCGTTGATGGGCGGGGCCTGGCAGCGCGACCGGATTGTGCTGTGCGAGAGCATCCGCCCCGCGCTCGCCGCCGGAATGGCGCGGCAGGGGATGTCCGCGATCGATCTCGCCCATGCCGCGCAGCCGGTGCTGGCGCTTGCCGGGCCGCAGCGCATCACGCTCGCCTATGATGCCGCCGCGCCCGAGGCCGCGCGCGCGGCGTTGTTGGCGGCGGCGGCGCAGGGCGGCTGGCCGATTGCAGGCGACACCCAGTCGCTGGCGCTGCTGACGCTGGCCGAGCGGATTTCGGCGAGCGATATTCCGGTGCTGCTCGAAGGGCCGACCGGCACCGGCAAGGAAGTGCTGGCGCGCTTTGTCCACCGCCTCTCGCCGCGCTCGGGCGGGCCGTTCGTCGCGGTCAACTGCGCGGCCATGCCCGAAGCAATGCTC
>JBKDUW010000209.1:0-6369 GCA_046339235.1 Erythrobacteraceae bacterium
GGCGCTGGTGCCGCACGGGATCCCGATGCCGGGCGGGCGGATCGTGACCCGCGAGGAACTCTACGCGCGCGATCCGCTGCCGCGCCCCTATGTCTTGAAGCCGGTCAACGAAGGTTCGTCAGTGGGCGTCGCGATTGTCACTTCGGACAGCAATGTCGGCAACCCGATCTCGCCTGACGCACGCGGGCCGTGGCAGGAATTTGCCGAATTGCTCGCCGAACCCTTCATAAAGGGTCGCGAACTCACCGCCACTGTGCTCGACGGCCCCGATGGTCCGCGCGCGCTCGGCGTCACCGAACTCGTGATCGAGAACGGATTCTACGATTACGAGCACAAATACACCGCCGGACAGACGCTCCACGTCTTCCCTGCCGAGCTCCCGCCCGAAATCACCGCCCTGTGCGAGGCCTATGCGGTCAAGGCGCATCAGGTCTTGGGCTGCCACGGCACCAGCCGCACCGATTTCCGCTGGGATGACGAGGCGGGCGAGGACGGACTGTTCGTGCTCGAAACCAACACCCAACCGGGCATGACGCCGCTCAGCCTCGTGCCCGAACAGGCCGCGCATTGCGGCATCCCTTATGCCGATCTGGTCGAGATGCTGGTGGCTGAGGCCTTGCGGGTCCACGCGTTGAAGCAAGCCAAGGGAGGTAATGGTGGCGCAGCAGATCAGGCGTAGCTCCACCACCGGCGTGCGCCGCGCCGCCAAGGCGCAAAGCCGCGCGGTCACCGCGCGCAAGGCGAAAGGCTCGGCCAGCGGGTTCATCGACTGGCTGATGGGCCTGTTCCCCTTCACCGAGGAACAATGGAGCCGCATCTGGCTCGCCATCATCATCGGTGGCGGGTTGGGGCTTGCTGTCATCATCGCCAGCCTTGCCGGCGTACCTGCGCTCGCCCAGGCGCAGGTCGCGCGGATTGCCGCCGGTTGTGGGTTCGAGGTCGAGGGCTTCCGCGTGACGGGAACCGAGCGAATGGACGAAGGTCAGGTCTATGCCCTGATTGGCGATCAGCTCGGCCAGCCTATGCCGCAGGTCGATCCCGCCGAAATCCGCGCGCGGCTGAACGCCGAATTGCCGTGGGTCAAAGACGCACGCGTTTCGATCCAGCTGCCGAACAGGCTCCTGATTGATATTGTCGAGCGCATGCCCCATGCTGTGCTCGAAAAGCCCGACCGGCTGGTGCTGATCGACGCGAGCGGGGTGGAACTGGAGACAGTCGCGCCCGCCAAGGCCAAGGGAATGCTGCGGCTCGCCGGGCCAGGGGCAGGCAAGCAGGCCGCGCCGCTCGAGAAGCTGCTCGCCGCCGCGCCCGCGCTCGGCCCGCAGGTCGAAAGCGCCGAGTGGGTCGGCAACCGCCGCTGGAACCTTACCTTCAAGACCCACCAACTGCTCGCGTTGCCCGAGGGTGAGATCGAAGCCGCCACCGCGCTGGTCAAGTTCGCGCGGCTGGACGGCCAGAACCGCTTGCTGGGCGGCAAGGTGTTGGCCTTCGACATGCGCTCGCCCCCGCGGCTCTATATGCGCCTGCCCGATGATGGCGGCCCCGCGCAGCAGGTTGTCGCGGCGGCCGGAGGATCGCTCTGATGGCCTCGCGCGCCTCCTCGCAGCGCCGCCTTGCGCGCACCTTTGGCGCGGTCAATATCGGCTCTTTCCGCATCTCGGCGATGATCATGGGCGAGACCGAGACTGGCGAATTGCAGGTGCTCGGCAGCGGCCTCCGCGCCAGCGCCGGGGTCAAGCGCGGCTATGTCACCGATATGGAAGCCGCGAGCTTCGCGATCCGCGATGCGGTCGAGCGCGCGGAAAAGAGCGCGGGCACCACGGTGCGCTCGGTGTGGATCGCCTGCGCCGGAGCCGGGCTCGGCAGCAATGTCGTGGCGGTCGATATCGAGATCGGCGGACGGCGGATCGAGGACGAGGATATCGAGACGCTGCTGATCCAGGCGCAGGACATGATCCAGCCCGACGGCCGCACCGTGCTCCATGCCCAGCCGGCGCATTACACGCTCGACGGGGCGCATGGCGTCGCCAATCCGCGCGGGCTTCATGCCGAGCGGCTCGGGGTCGATATCCACGTGATGCTGGCTGACGGCGCGCCGGTGCGCAATCTCACCGAGGCGGTGCAGAACGCACACCTCTCGGTCGAGGGCGTTGTCGCCGCGCCGCTTGCCGCGGGCCATGCCTGCCTGTCGGTGGAAGAACGCGAGTTGGGCGTCGCGCTGGTCGAAATCGGGGCTGAAGTCACCAATGTGGCTGTTTTTGCCGGCGGAATGTTGCTGGGGCTGAAAGCGGTGCCGATGGGCTCGGCCGACATTACCGATGCGATTGCCAGCGGCTTTGGCATCCGCCGCAGCCAGGCCGAGCGGTTGAAGTGTGTTGCGGGCTCGGCGATTGCCAGCCCGGCCGATCACCGCGAGCTGATCCCTGTCAACGGGCCCAATGATGCGCCCGAAGGGGTCTCCACCGGCCCGGTCGCACGCGGGGCGGATGACAAGAACCGGATCGTGCGCGCCGAACTCGTCTCGGTCGTAACCCAGCAGCTTGCGGTGCTCACCGGCGAGGTGGGCAAGGCGCTGAAGGAAATGGGCTTTTCGGGCAGCCGTGCGGGCCAGGTGGTGCTTACCGGCGGCGGGGCAGAGCTGGCTGGGATGGCCGATTTCATGCAGGGCGCGCTCGGCCAGCCGGTGCGTCTGGGCCGTCCGCCGCAGCTGCCGGGGATGCCCGAGGCGCACCACGCGCCGGGTTTTGCGACGCTGGCGGGCCTGTGCCTCTATGCTGCCGAAGACCCGGTCGATATCCGCGCGGTGGGCGCGGGGCGCGCCAATACCTATCGCGGTGTGGCCCGCCCGAGCGGGTGGATCGAGCCGGTGACCCGGCTGCTCAGGGCGCTGCGCGAGAACTTCTGACGAGCCGACGCCGCAGCAACCGCTGTGGATAAGGGTTCTGCCGCTATAAAATGTAAACCTCGAATGTGTCACAGAAGAATAAAGTCGGGCGCATGCTGAGAATTCTGGATTCCTGCGCTTGGAGGACAAGCTGATGAGCATCAATATCGGACCTGCCGCTACGGATGACCTGCGTCCGCGCATCACTGTGATCGGGATCGGCGGCGCGGGCGGTAATGCCATCGCCAACATGATCGCGGCCGAGATCGAGGGCGTCGAGTTCATCGTCGCCAATACCGACGCACAGGCCCTCGCCACCAGCCCGGCCGAAAAGCGCATCCAGCTCGGGCCCGACATCACCGGCGGTCTTGGCGCAGGCGCGCGGCCCGAAGTGGGCAAGGCCGCAGCCGAAGAAACCGTCGCCGATGTCGAGCGCGCACTCCAAGGCGTCAACATGTGCTTCATCGCGGCCGGCATGGGCGGGGGCACCGGCACTGGCGCCGCGCCGGTCATCGCCGAAGCGGCGCGCCGCATGGGCGTGCTCACCGTCGGCGTTGTCACCAAACCGTTCCTGTTCGAGGGCACCCGCCGCATGCGCGCGGCCGAAGCCGGGATCGAAGAATTGCAGCGCCACGTCGACACGCTGATCGTCATCCCCAACCAGAACCTGTTCCTGGTCGCCAAGGCCGAAACCACCTTCAAGGAAGCCTTCCAGCTTGCCGACGAAGTGCTCCAGCAGGGTGTGCGGTCGATCACCGATCTGATGGTCATGCCGGGCCTCATCAACCTCGACTTTGCCGACGTGCGTTCGGTGATGAGCGAGATGGGTAAGGCGATGATGGGCACCGGCGAAGGCGAGGGCGAAAACCGCGCGCTGGCCGCGGCCGAACAGGCGATCGCCAATCCGCTGCTCGACGGTGTCAGCATGGCCGGCGCTCGCGGCGTGATCATCTCGATCATCGGCGGCGAGGATATGCGCCTGCTCGAAGTCGACGAGGCGGCGAACCACATCCGCGAACTGGTCGATGAAGACGCCAACATCATCTGGGGCATCTACTTACAGCCCGAGTGATATTTTATGATTCGGGTCTCTGTGGTCGCCACCGGGATCGAACAGAGCGCATCGGTCCAAGTTGAGCGCTAACAGCCGGTGTCGATTGGCATGTCGCGCGCGCCCAAGCGTCCGGTGCTCGAACTGTCCGAGGATGACGGGCTGACCGAACTGCGCGAGGAACCCGTAGCCGCCGCGCCGCCGCTGGCAGCCATGGTCACCGTGCCGGTTGCTGCCGCAGGCTTCACCCTGACTCCGCCCGAAGCGGTCGAAGAAGAGCCGGAAGCCGAGGCCGAGGACGACTACAACGTCGTCGCGCCCTTCGATCTCTCCGGCATGCAGGCCGGCGACGAGATGGGCGATGATTACGAGGATGATGTCGACGGAATCGTCGATCCGCTCGCCGGGCTGCGCAGCGCCGAGGAGGATGTCGCCACCTATCAGCCCGAAGGCGATGGCGAGGACACGCTCGATCTGACCGGCGACTATGCCGATTACGAGTATCTGTCCGCGCCCGCCGCGTCCGATCCGAGGCAACCGCCGAAACAGGATGATCTGCTCGCCAGCGCCGATCGCCTTGCAGCGGAAAACCAGCCGGTTACCGCCAGACTCGGCGGCGGACGCCGCCGCGGCCTGGTTGGCGGCAGCGAGGCTGAAAGCGGCGCGACGGGAGGGAGCACGCTGTTCGAGCGCATGGCCAACCTGTCGCGCAGCACCGCCCGCGATGAAGAGGATGAGGACGAGGGCGAAGATGGCCCGGCGCTCAGCATCCCGCGCTTCCTCGATCGCAACCGCAACCAGTAAACCCGCGGGTAAGCCGCGTGTGGCAGGGTATCCGGCGCACGTCCGGTGCCTTCTGCCGCGCGCGCCCGTCCGGCCTCTGGCCAACCCGAAGTTCCGCGTTAGGTCTCACCATGTGAAGTCCCGTTGTCTTGCTCTCCCGCTGCTATTGGCCGCCTGCGCGCCTGTATTTCCTGCCGCCGCGCAGGAGGTCGTCTCGCGCGAGGTGGTGCAGCCGCTGCCCAGCGAGGCGGTCCAGCGCCTTAACCGTTCGCTGGTCGCGCTCGCCAAGGCGCCGCGCGATCTGGACGCGCTGGTCGAGGCGGGGACGGCGGCTATGGGCGTCGATGATCTCGAGGCGGCGGTCGGCTTTTTCGGGCGCGCATCGCAGATCGATCCCAACCATCCGCGTGTCGCACTCGGGCTGGGAGCGGTCTATCTGCGCTCGGGCCGCCCGGCGGAGGCGATCTCGCAGTTTGATCGCGCCCGCGCTGCCGGGGTGCCCGACCGCGAGGTGCTGACCGATCAGGCGCTCGCCTTCGATCTGGTCGGCGATCAGATCTCCGCGCAGGCCGCCTATGCCCGCGCGATCGACCTTGATCCCGGCAATGAAGAGGCCCGGCGTCGGTTGGCGATCAGCCATGCGATCGGCGGCAACCGCGCAAGGTTCGAGGAAGGGCTGCGACCGCTGCTCGACAAGCGCGACATGGCCGCTTTCCGCGCCCGCGCATTTGGCCTCGCGATCCTCGGCGATCAGGAACGCGCGGCGGCGATCGTGGATCAGGTGATGCCACGCGATCTGTCGCAACGCATCATCCCCTATCTTTCCTATATGCCGCGCCTGACCGCGGGGCAGCAGGCGGCGGCGGCCAATCTCGGGATCTTCCCGCGCGCCGCCGACATTGGCCGTGACGTTCCGCGGCTGGCCCGCCTTGCCACCGAGGCGACGGTCGACAGCCGCCTCGAACCCGCCGGCGCCCCGATGGGCGTGCGCCCAATGGCACCAGCACCAGCACCAGCACCAGCACCAGCACCGACCCCGGCAGCGACTCCGGCACCGACACCTGCGCCGCCGCGCCCACCAGCTCCTGTGCCTGTGCCTGTGCCGGTGGCTGCGGTGACACCCCCACTGCCACCGCCACCGACCTCGGCTGCTGCCCTGGCTCCGGTCGCAGCGCCCGTCCCGCGGCCGGAAGTCACGACCTTTGCGGCACCTGCCGCCCCTGCCGCCGCTCCGCTGCCCGCCGACGTGCCTGCCCGCCCGCTGCGCGTCGCTGATGCCTTTGCTGATTTCGGCGATGATGCGCTGCCCGATGCCAAGGTCAGCGGCGATGCGGTCGACCTGGAGCGAATCGCCATCAAGCGCGAGGCCCCGCCGCCACTGCCCAAGCCCAAGCCCAAGGAGCCGGCCAAGCCGGTCCATCCCAGCCGTGTCTGGGTGCAGCTGGCGACTGGCAAGAATGTTGGTGCACTCGGCTTCGACTGGCGCCGGCTGTCTCGGAGCGGCGGCGATCTGCTCGCGCGAATGAAGCCCCACACAACCCCCGGGGGCGAGGCGCACCGGCTGCTGGCAGGGCCGATCGACAGCCGCGAGAAGGCGCAGACCCTGGTCCGCGAGCTCAAGACCAAGGGGCTCGATAGCTTCCTTTACGTC
>JBKDUW010000210.1:0-4559 GCA_046339235.1 Erythrobacteraceae bacterium
CGCACACCCCGCCGGTGGATTGCCAGCGGATGTCCTGCCCGAGTTCGGCGCCGCATTCGCGCACCAGATCGAACAATTGCTGCGCGCGCGCGTCGACCTTTTTGGGCGGGCGGGTGACACCGCCGTGGCGATGGGTAGAAATCTCGTGCGCGGTCTGAATATCGATTAGCAAGTAACTGAGCGCGTGATCAAAGGCTGCGCCTGCCTCGACAGTCTTGGGGCGGATATTGAAGCGCAGTACCGCGTGATCGGGCACCACATTATTGGCCGCGCCGCCCTCCAGTTTCGCCGGATTGATGGTGACATCCTCGGTTTCCAGTGCCTTCAGCCGCAGGATCAGATCGGCTGCCGCGACAATCGCGTTGCGCCCCTCGTGCGGATTGCGTCCGGCGTGGGCGGATTTGCCGGTGATAGTGATCGAGTAGTTCCCCGTGCCGCCGCGCTCATGCGCCAGCGTGCCATCGGGCAGCGCGGACGGTTCATAGGTCAGCGCCGCCATCTTGCCTTGCGCAAGCTCGGCGATCAGCCCTGCGCTGGCGAGCGAGCCGGTCTCCTCATCGGAATTGATCAGCACGTCATAGCCGAGGCTCGGTGCACTGGCGCTCGCCTCGAAGGCGAGCAGCGCGTGGAGCATCACCGCTATCCCGCCCTTCATGTCGGCGACCCCGGGTCCGTTCAGCGTCTCGCCATCGAGCCAGGTTTGGCACTGGAAGGCGTGACCGGCCGGGAAAACCGTATCCATATGGCCGGTAAGGAGAATGCGGCGGTTGGCTTCGGGCCGCACCCGCACCACCAGATGCTGGCCGTGGGGCTTGTCAAACGTGCTGCCGTCGGCGGCAACCGCGGTCACGGGGGCGGGATCGACCAGCGCACTCGCCCCGGGCAGCGCGCTGAAGGCCCGCGCCAAACCCGCGGCCTGCTCGGCGAGGCCTGCGAGATTCGCGGTGCCGGTGTTGATCGCGCTCCACGCCTCGACCTGCGCAAGCATGGCTGCGCCGTCGATCGCATTGAGGGTGCCGTCCTCGCTCATGCCACCTCCTCTAGCGGGGCATTCGCGCCAGTCCAACCCGTTGCAATCGGGTGTCCTCTGCGCCATAGGCCTCCGCGCCCTCTCCTCCCCAGGCCCGAGCCAACCGACGAGGACACCAATGACTGACATGATCCCCCGCGCCGGAATCGCGATTGACGCGCGGCTGGCGACTTTCCTCGAGACCGAGGTGCTGGGGCCGCTAGGGCGCGATGTGAACGCTTTCTGGCAGGGTTTCGCTGCGTTGCTGGCCGAGTTCGCGCCGCGTAACGCCGCGCTGCTGGCCAAGCGCGAAGACTTGCAGGCGCAGATCGATGAGTGGCACGTTGCACGCGCCGGAAAGCCCCATGATGCGGCGGCTTACAAGGCGTTCCTCACTGAGATCGGCTATCTCGTTCCGGAGCCCGCTGACTTCCAGATCGGCACGCAAAACGTCGATCCCGAGATCGCCACGATGGCCGGGCCGCAGCTGGTGGTGCCGATCCTCAACGCCCGCTTCCTGCTCAACGCCGCCAACGCGCGTTGGGGGAGCCTTTATGATGCGCTCTACGGCACCGATGCACTCGATGCCCCGCCTGCGCGGCCGGGAGGCTATGATGAAGCGCGCGGCGCAGCGGTGATCGCGCGCGGGCGGCAGTTCCTCGATTCCGCTTTCCCCTTGGCTAGCGGCAGCTGGGCGGGCCTCCCCGGGCGCGATGATGTGACGCTTGCCGATCCCGCCCAGTATGTCGGCGAGACCGAGAAGGGCGTGCTACTTAAAAACAACGGCCTGCATATCGAAGTTGTGTTCGATTCGAGCACGTCGGTAGGCGCAACCGACAAGGCCGGGATCGCAGACATCATCGTCGAATCCGCGCTCACCACGATCGCCGATTGCGAGGATTCGGTCGCGGCGGTCGATGCCGGGGACAAGCTGCTGGCCTACTCCAACTGGCTCGGCATCATCCGCGGCGATCTGTCCGAAAGTTTCGAGAAGGGCGGCAAGACCCTCACCCGCAAGCTTGCAGGCGACAAGACCTACACCGCCGCCGATGGCACCACGCACATCCTCTCGGGCCGCAGCCTGATGTTCGTGCGCAACGACGGCCACCTGATGACCAACCCCGCGATCCGCCTCGCTGATGGCTCCGAGGTGCCCGAGGGTATCATGGATGCGGTCTTCACCTCCGCAATCAGCACGCTCGATGTCGAAGGCAAGGGCAAGTTCGGCAACTCGCGCTGCGGCTCGATCTACATCGTGAAGCCCAAAATGCACGGGCCAGAAGAATGTTTCCTAACCAATGACGTGTTCGATGTGATCGAGGATTTGCTCAAACTCCCGCGCCACACGATCAAGGTCGGCGTGATGGACGAGGAACGCCGCACCAGCGCCAATCTCGCCGCCTGCATTCACGCGGTGAAGGACCGCATCGTGTTCATCAACACCGGCTTCCTCGATCGCACCGGCGACGAAATCCACACCTCGATGCGTGCGGGCCCGATGTTGCGTAAGGGCGCGATGAAGGGCTCGGATTGGCTCAAGGCCTACGAGGCGCGCAATGTCGCGATCGGCCTCCGCCACGGCCTCTCGGGCAAGGCGCAGATCGGCAAGGGCATGTGGGCCGTGCCCGATCTCATGGGGCAGATGATGGTCGAGAAGATCGCCCACCTGCGCGCCGGGGCGAACACCGCCTGGGTGCCGTCCCCCACCGCCGCGACGCTCCATGCGCTGCATTACCATCAGCTAAACGTGTTCGATGTGCAGAAAACGCTGCCCGAACCGATGGGCCTCGACGCGCTGCTCAGCATTCCGCTCGCGCAGGGCGCGAACTGGTCGGAAGCGGAAATCGCCGAGGAGCTCGACAATAATTGTCAGGGCCTGCTCGGCTATGTGGTGCGCTGGGTTGATGCGGGCGTGGGCTGCTCCAAGGTGCCCGACATCAACGACGTCGGCCTGATGGAAGACCGCGCGACCTTGCGCATCTCCTCGCAGCACATCGCCAACTGGCTGCTGCACGGGGTGATCACCGAGGCGCAGGTGCTGGACTCGCTCGCCCGCATGGCCGCCAAGGTCGACGCCCAGAACGCGGGCGACCCGCTCTATGTGCCGCTCACCGGCAACGAGGCAGGCGCGGCGTTCAGCGCGGCGAAGGAACTGATCTTCAAGGGGGTGGAGCAGCCGAGCGGCTATACCGAACCGCTGCTGCATGCTTGGCGGTTGCGCAAAAAAGCCAGCTAGGACATTATCTTGACCATGCGGCGCGTCATGGTCCTGCTCTTCGGTTTGTTCACCTTGGCAACCGTTTCGCTGGCGGGTGACGGAGATGTCCAGCGTTCGCCTAATGACACGGGGCCAAGCTCGGCCGGGGCGTTCAACCGCTGGGCGTTTACCTATGCCGGAGACGATCCGGGCTGGCGGGCGAAAGAATACGCGGCCTTTCAGGGCATGCTTCAATCCGAGGGTGTTGCAGGAATTGTCCCGGCTTGGCAGCTTTGGCGGGTGGATGCGCAATATGCCTCGCGTTGCGGCGAGGAGTACTTCGCGATCCCTCCCAAGGACCAATGGCGCGACATCGTTCCCACCTTGCGGCTGCTGCGCGACGAGGTGATTCCGGTGACAGGGCCGCTCGAAGTGGTATCCGGCTGGCGCTCGCCTGCGATCAACACCTGCGTCAACGGCGCGAGCCGGAGCAGGCATCTGGAATTCAAGGCGTTGGATCTGGTGTCGGCCAATCGGCCTGATCGGCGCAAACTTTATGCTGATTTGTGTGCCCTGCAGCGTGCGGCAGGGAGCAAGTTCGCAATGGGGCTGGGCGCCTATTTCGATCCGAGCGACATGTCCCGCAACATCGAAGGTCGGTTCCACATCGATGCGAGCGGATACCGGACCTGGGGCTTCGATTATACCGCCAAGACCAATCCCTGCCCTAAACTCGGCTAACCCAGCGACCGCGCTACCGCCACAAACTCCGCGACGCTGACCGTCTCGGCCCGCCGCGTCTCGTCGATCCCGAGGCTGGCCAGCACCTCAAGCGCGCCCGGCACGCCCTTCAGGCTCTGGCGCAGCATCTTGCGGCGCTGGCCGAAGGCGGCTTCGGTGAGGCGTTCGAGCATCCGCGCGGAGACACCCTCGGGCATCGGTGCCGGCGTGACGTGCACGATCGCGCTCATCACTTTGGGTGGCGGGGTAAAGGCGCTGCGGTGGACCTTCATCGCAAGGCTTGCCTCGGCGCGCCACTGGGCCAGCACGGCGAGGCGGCCATAGGCGTCGTTATCAGCCTCGGCGACGATCCGGTCGGCGACTTCGCGCTGGAACATCAGCGTGAGCGATTGCCACAGCGGCGGCCACGTCTCACCCGACAACCAGCGCACGAACAGCGCGGTGCCGACATTGTAAGGCAGGTTCGAGAGCACGTGGAACGGCTGTCCGCCCATCACCGCATTGTGATCGAGCTTGAGCGCATCGCCCTCGATCACGGTCAGCTGGCCGGGGAAGGCCTCCCCCAGTTCTTCGAGCGCAGGGAGGCAGCGGCGATCCATCTCGATTGCGGTC
>JBKDUW010000211.1:0-11699 GCA_046339235.1 Erythrobacteraceae bacterium
GCACACATCGTGCACCACCTGATCATAGGCGCGCTGGAGGAAGGTCGAATAGATCGCCGCAAACGGCCGCATGCCTTCGGCCGCCATCCCGGCAGCGAAAGTCACCGCGTGCTGTTCGGCAATGCCGACGTCGAAGGTGCGGGCGGGGTGCGCCTTGGCGAACTTGTCGACCCCGGTGCCCGAGGGCATCGCGGCAGTGATCGCGCAGATGCGCGGATCGCTGTCGGCAAGCTTGGCCAGCGTCAGGCCGAACACGTCCTGATAGGCCGGCGGACCGGCTGCGCTCTTCGACTTCTCGCCGGTGACGACGTTGAACTTGGGCACGCCGTGATACTTGTCGGCGCTGTTTTCGGCCGGCGCGTAGCCCTTGCCCTTTTCGGTCACGACATGGATCAGCACCGGGCCTTCCGAGGTGTCGCGGACATTCTCGAGCACCGGCAGCAGGTGATCGAGATTGTGCCCGTCGATCGGGCCGACATAATAGAAGCCAAGTTCCTCGAACAGCGTTCCGCCGGTCACCATGCCGCGGGTGAATTCCTCGGCCTTGCCGACCGCATCGTGCAACCGGCGGCTCATCTTCTGGATCGCACGGCTCGCGAGGCTGCGGATGCCGAGATATTCGCTCGAGGACACCATCCTCGCGAGATAGGCCGAAAGCCCGCCCACTGGCGGGGCGATCGACATGTCATTGTCGTTGAGGATCACGACGAGGCGGTTGCCTGCCTCAGCGGCGTTGTTCATCGCCTCGTAGGCCATGCCCGCGCTCATCGAGCCGTCGCCGATCACGGC
The DNA here is from genome assembly GCA_046339235.1 of Erythrobacteraceae bacterium. Classification (GTDB taxonomy): domain Bacteria; phylum Pseudomonadota; class Alphaproteobacteria; order Sphingomonadales; family Sphingomonadaceae; genus Erythrobacter. The sequence goes on from JBKDUW010000211.1 coordinate 790, forward strand.
AATGCCGCGACCGGGGCGATTCTGGAGCTTATTGGCAATCGCGAAACCCAAGGCCGCGCTGATCGAGGTCGAGGAGTGCGCCGCGCCGAAGGGATCGTATTCGCTCTCCGAACGCTTGGTGAAGCCGCTGAGCCCGCCGCCCTGGCGCAGGGTGCGGATCCGGTCACGCCGGCCGGTGATGATCTTGTGCGGATAGCACTGGTGGCCCACGTCCCACACCAGCTTGTCCTGCGGGGTGTTGAACACATAGTGGAGCGCGACCGTCAGTTCGACCACGCCCAGCCCTGATCCCAGATGCCCGCCCGAGGTGCTGACCGCGTCGATCATCTCGGCGCGCAGTTCATCGGCCAGTTGGCGAAGCTGTTCGGGTCTGAGGCGGCGCAGATCGTCGGGGGTGTTAACCAGATCCAGCAAAGGCGTGTAAGGCAGTTGTGTCATAGCGGCCAGCTTTACACATTGGGAACCAGCCTGTCGATTCAGCGTTGATCATGCGCAAATTTGGCTGCACTCACGCGCAGCCCTTGCACAGCCCGCGGATCTCCAGCACGGGGCGCTTCGCCTTGAAATGGCGAAGTGCGGCGATGGCGCGCACCGCGCGGCTCACCTCTTCGTCATCGACATGGGCCGCTTCGCCGCATTCGTCGCAGACAAGGAAGATGCAATCATGCGCGCAGCCCGGATGGGTGTTGGCGAGATAGGCATTGGCGCTTTCAACCCTCAGCGCGAGGTTGTTCGCCACGAACACATCAAGGATGCGGTAGACCGAATTGGGCGCGACCCGCTTGCCGCGCGCGGCCGAAAGGTTGTCGGCTATGTCATAGGCCGAGACCGGACGCTCGTGCCGGGCAAGCTCGGCAAACACGGTTTCGCGCATGGTGGTCCACTGCTCGCCCGCTGCACTGAGCGCGCGCGCGGCGGCCTCGACCAGGCTCTCGCCGCGGTGTTCGTGGTGCGTGTGGCCCGAAGAGGCGTGATGTGCATGCTGGCCCATGACTGCGAATATAGGCGCGGCAGCGCCCTTTCGCCAAGCGTGAACCGGATTATCCCGCGTCGCGCAGGAAGCTCGCCCGATAATGGTTCGGGAACAGCGCCTTCAGCGCGGCCACCTTGGGCGCGTCCCAGCGCACGATATAGCCGTGGCGCGGGTTCACAGCCATGAAGTCCTGATGATAGCCTTCCGCCGGGTAGAACGCCTTGTAGGGCTCGATCCGGGTGACGATCGGCTTGGACCACAGCCCCGCCTTGCCGAGCTGGGCAATATAGGCCTGCGCCACCGCTGCCTGTTCCTTGCTCATCGGCACGATTGCACTGCGATAATGCGCGCCGACATCGGGGCCCTGGCGGTTCTTGAGCGTGGGGTCGGCCACCACCGCAAAGAAGATCCGCAGCAGCTCGTCATAACGCACCACGGACGGGTCGTAGGTGATCTTCACCGATTCGGCATGGGCGGTGCCGCCCGCGGTGATGGTGTCATACTTGGCGGTCGCCGCGGTGCCGCCGTGAAAGCCCGAGACCGCTGACGTTACACCCTTCACATGGCTGAAAACGCCTTCGACGCCCCAGAAGCAGCCGCCTGCGAAGATCGCGGTCTTGAGGCCCTTGGATTCGTTGGCGACGCGGGTGGCGGCGGGAGTGTTGACCGGTTCCTCGGCAGCGACCGCCGGGCCAGCACAGGCCGAGAGCCCAAGAGCAGCGGCGGCAATCAGTGCAGCGAGCGGGCGCATCAGCGTGCGGCCTCGTCGGCAATCACGAATTCTGCCGAGGGCTCCAACAGATCGGGCAAGGCCGCGGCCTGAGCGGGCGAGGACAGCTCCCCGCCCCAGCTTTCCGCATTGGCGCCGGCAACCAGCAGCGCGCCGAGCACGAAGCCGATCGAGAAGTTGCGGAACAGGTCGGAAGAGAAGAGGCGCATCGGTTGGCTCGTTTGATTGTGTTCTGATGTCCGGCGACCCATGCCCGAAGCCGAATTGCGGCGGGATGAACGCGTCTGACAGGCTCTGTTACGGTATCGGCGGCGATGTAGTTACGAACGGGTCGAAGAATAGTTGCTCCCAAGCCCGCTACAGGCCGGGGCGTGGCCGGCCTGCGGCAAGACGAACAGCACACCTCGATAGCGTCGGACAAAACGGCCCCCGAAGGAGGCCGCAAGGCCGACCGGCCGCCCGCAGGGGCCCGTAGCGCAGCGAAGGAAAAGCCCTGAGGACGTGCCCGCAGAGGCGGGCACGCAACCCAAATCAGTGCCGGAAATGCCGCATCCCGGTGAACACCATCGCGAGACCCGCTTCGTCGGCGGCGGCGATCACCTCATCGTCGCGGATCGAGCCGCCCGGCTGGATCACCGCGGTCGCGCCTGCCTCGGCGGCCGAGATCAATCCGTCGGCGAAGGGGAAGAAGGCGTCCGAGGCGACCGCGCTACCCACAGTGCGGGGCGCGTTCCAGCCATATGTCTCGGCGGCTTCCCTGGCCTTGATCGCGGCGATCCGCGCCGAATCGCGGCGGTTCATCTGGCCCGCACCGATCCCTGCGGTCGCGCCGTCCTTGGCATAGACGATGGCGTTGGACTTGACGTGGCGCGCCACCGTCCACGCGAACAGGCAGTCCTTGAGTTCCTGCGGCGTTGGTGCGCGCTTGGTGACGACCTTGAGGTCGTCCGCCGAAATCGCGCCATTGTCGCGCGACTGGATCAGCATCCCGCCCGCGATGGTCTTCATCGCGAGCCCGCCGCGGCGTGGGTTCGGCAGAGCGCCGCATTCGAGCAGGCGCAGGTTCTTCTTCCTGGCGAAGATTTCGCGGGCATCGGCTCCGACGCTGGGCGCGATCACCACTTCGGTGAAGATCGCCGAAATCGCCTCGGCGGTCGCTGCATCAAGTTCGGTATTCACCGCGACGATCCCGCCGAATGCCGAAACTGAATCGCAGGCGAGTGCGGCTTCCCATGCCTCGATCAAGGAACCGCCCTGCGCCACGCCGCAAGGGTTGGCGTGCTTGACGATCACGACCGCAGGCACTTGCCCGGCGAATTCCGCCACCAGTTCGAGCGCCGCATCGGCATCGTTGAGGTTGTTGTAGCTCAGCTCTTTGCCCTGCAGCTGCGTGGCCTGCGGCACCCCGGCCGTGCCTTCCACCTGCGGCACATAGATCGCGGCAGCTTGGTGCGGGTTCTCGCCATAGCGCAGCGTATCGACGCGCTTGAACGCCATCGGCAGGGTCTCGGGGAACAGCGTCGGCGCGTCGCTCGCAGCGGACGAGAAGGCGAACCAGCTGGCGATCGCGGAATCATAGGCTGCGGTGCGGGCATAGGCCTTGCCCGCCATCCGCGTGCGGAAGGCCTGCGAGGTCGCGCCGTCATTGGTGTTCATTTCCTCGACCAGCGGCAGATAATCGGCCGGATCGGTGAGGATCGTCACAAAGCCATGGTTCTTCGCTGCCGAACGCACCATCGAAGGACCGCCGATGTCGATATTCTCGATGATCTCTTCGCGGCCTGCGCCCTTCGCCACGGTCGCCTCGAAGGGGTAGAGATTGACAACCACGAGATCGATCGGCCCGATATCATGCGCTTCCATCGCCTCCACATGCTCGGCATTGTCGCGCAGCGCGAGCAGCCCGCCGTGGACCTTGGGGTGCAAGGTCTTCACCCGCCCGTCCATCATTTCGGGAAAGCCGGTGAGATCGGAAATGTCGCGCACTTCGAGACCCGCATCGCGCAGCGCCTTGGCGGTGCCGCCGGTGCTGACAAGTTCGATCCCGCGCGCCGCCAAAGCCGCGCCCAGATCAGCCAAGCCGCTTTTGTCGGACACTGACAGCAGTGCCCGCGTGATCGCCCGCTCACTCATGAGGAATGCCTATCCTGTTTTCCTCAGCAGCCAGGAGAATTGTCCCCCGCTGCGCAATGCCAGACCCTCGATCACCAGCTGCTCGGTGGCGTGCGGGCGGCCTTCGCCATCGACCCACAGGCTATCCTCGGCAGACAGGGTGACCTCGCCGGCGCCCGCCCTATCGCCGCCGAGCCGGAATTGCCAGAGCCGACCGTCGGGCAAAAGCAGGCTCGCGCCGCGCTTGTCGCCCGAAAGCTGCACTTCGACCCCGCGCCCGAGGTGGAAGCGGATGGCGAAGGCGACCTTGCCGCGCTTGCCGTTCTTGGAGGAGGGGACAAGAATATCCTCGCCCGCGAGTTCGGTGCCGTCGCCGCTCAGCGTCAGGATGCGCTGGTGGGTGAGGCCGAAGCGCGCGGCATAGCCATCATGCGCCGCCTCGATCCGCGTCGCTTCGCGGCCGCGTCCGGCGATCTGGCGGCGCTCGATCTCGACCGTCTCGACCCCCTTGCCGAGCTGGCCGTGGAGCATCACCGCGGTGGAATTGGCATTATCGAGCACCAGCGTCGAGAAGGCGGCGCTCGCGCGCAGCCCCTGCCCGATGCGCGCCGGCACCTGCCCGCCGGTGAGCGCCGCGCCTCCGCAATTGACGATCACCCGTGCGGGACCGTCCGAAAGCTCGAAGGCCAGCGTCGAGGCACAGCCCATGCGGACATGGCGCGCGCGCGGAGGCGGTGCGGCGTCAAACTGCACCAGCGTGTCGCCCGCCTTGATGCGTTGATAGCCCCAGCCTTGCACCGCCGAAAGCGGACGGGTGCGGACGCCCGAGGCGTCAATCACCGCATTGACGCGGTCGGCCGGGATCGCTGCCTGCCCCTGCCAATTGCCGAGCGCGCCATCGCCGTGCCGCAGCGCCAGCAATGGCGGCACCAGCAACTCGCGCATCACGTGCAGCGCCGGCGGGGGCGCGACCTCGACCGCCTCATAGCAGGCGATCAGATCGGTCAGCAGCCGGATCGCCTCGAGCTGTGCGGCAGGGCAGCGCGATAGCACGCCGCCATCCTCGCCCACCATATCGCCCAGCGCCTTGACGAGGCCCGCCTCGCCGTAAAGCCGCCGCGGCTTGCCATGCGGGAGCAGCAGTCCTGCCGCTACGACCCCAGCCCAGCCTGCCACCTGCCCGAGCCCGGCGCCTTCGCGCGCGCTGCGCTTGTCGAGCCACTTCGCGGTCTCGGCAATGGCAGCGAGCAGGCGCGACTTCAGCCCCTTGTCATTGCCCGCCAGGACCAGCGGGGCGTGGACCAGCCATGCGACCAGCCGGAGCCCCGCGTGCTCGATATCCCATGCCGGGCCCTTGCCGGGCTCGCGGTGGGCGTGGAGCCACAGCGCGGTGATACGCTCGGCCACCGGGATCGCGTCAGCGCGCGGCGCGGCGGCGGCGAGATCGGCGAGCCAGCTGAAGGAATGCAGCACCCGCTCGACCGCGGGCGCGGGGCGGGCCGAGCCGGCAAAATCGATCTGCCCGATCGGTAGGCGCGCGCCGTGGACGAGGAAGTGCCCGGCGCGCAGCGCGGTGCCGGCAGCCCGGTCGCCGCGATTGGGGCTCTCCGCGGTTGCCCGCACTCTGACCGGTTGCGGACGGCGGAACGGCTGGCTCAAGGCATGGCCGGGGATGCCGAAGCGGTAGGCGAGCCGCAGCAGTGCTTCGCCCGGCCCCGCAGGCACGGCAATCACATCGCTCAGCGCCAAGGCGCGGCCCGGCTCTTCGGGCGGTGGCGGCGCGCGCACTTCCGCGACGAGTGGCTCATGCCCTTCGGCCAATGCCAGAACCGGCGTTTCCGCCACCCGCTCCACCAGCGCATCGGCCCGGCGACCAGCAGGGGTGCGTAGCAGCGTCGCCATCAGCTCTGTCCCTTCAATGCGGCGATATTGGCCGCGTAGTGATCCGGCCCGCCCTTGAACGTGGCCGAGCCGGCCACCAGCACATCGGCGCCGGCATCGACACAGAGTCGTGCCGTCTCCGCATTCACGCCGCCATCGACTTCGAGATGGATCGGGCGTCCGGTCGCTTCGATCATCGCGCGGATGCAGGAAACTTTGGCAAGCTGCGACGGAATGAAGCTCTGCCCGCCGAATCCGGGGTTGACGCTCATCACAAGGATAAGGTCGACCATGTCCATCAGGTTATCGAGCACCTCTACCGGCGTGCCGGGATTGATCACCACGCCCGCTTTCTTGCCCAGCCCGCGGATCGCCTGCAGCGTGCGGTGGATATGCGGCCCGGCTTCAGGGTGGACGGTGATGATGTCCGCGCCTGCCGCCGCGAAAGCCTCAAGGTAGGGATCGACCGGCGCGATCATCAGGTGGACGTCGAAGTTCTTGGTCGTATGCGGGCGCAAGGCCTTCACCACGTCCGGCCCGATGGTGATATTCGGCACGAAATGGCCGTCCATCACGTCGATGTGGATCCAGTCCGCCCCGGCCGCGTCGACCGCGCGCACTTCTTCCCCAAGCCGAGCGAAATCGGCAGAGAGGATCGAAGGCGAAATCAGCGGTGTTGGCATGATGCGGCGCGGGTGCCCCTTTTCCGGTCGTTAACCGCAATACGGGAGCGGCGAATCGGGGGACAGGGCCGAGCGGACCCTTTTCCACGGCGGCGGGCGGCAAAATCGCGCTTAACAGCGACAAATCGCGTGATTAAGCCGCAATTCAGCCGCGCGGAGCCATTGCGGGGCTCGCAGCGCGGGGCAATATGGCCCTACACCGCGCATACCCCTCTCCCGCCATCTCACAGGATCTGCCGATGAATTCCGCCGTTCGTGATCGCTTGCCGCTGCGCCCGGTGCTGGCCGGAACGACTGCACTGGCTGCGTTCGGGCTCGCCGGCCTTGCCGCCAGCCCGCTCGCCGCGCAGGCGCTGGGCGGCAAGATCGACAATGACATGAGCCTGTGTGCGCCCGGCAAGGGCCCGGCTGTGCGGGTCGACATCAGCGGGCTGCGGTCCACCAGCGGCAACCTGTTCGTACGCACCTACCGGGCACGCGAGAGCGACTGGCTCAAGAGCAAGCGCTATCTCCACCGCATCGACACGACCCCGCGCAAAGGGGCGATGTCGGTGTGCGTCCCGCTGCCCTCGGCGGGCGATTATGCGATCGTCGTCCAGCACGATGCCAACGGCAACCGCGAGAAGGACTTCTCGGAGGATGGCGCGGGCATGTCGAACAATCCCGAGGTGAAAACCTTCCTTGGCATCCCGCGTCCGCCCGCGCTGAGCCAGACCCGGGTCCGCGCCGGCGAGGGCGTCAGCCGGATCGCGATCCAGGTGAAATATCAGGATTAGGCGCGGCGGTGGCGCCACAGGTCGTAAAGCACCTGCGGGGCGGCCAGCAGCGGGAAGCGTTCGCGAAACGGCGTGACGGCGACCGGCATCCCGGTGTGCCGCTCGATCTTCCACGCGGCATAGCGCGCCGCGCCTTCGAAGGTGGTGCTGGCCTTTACCAGCCGGAGCATGTTCAGCGGCTTGCCGAGCCGGCGGCGGCGCGCCCACCAGCTGAGGATGGCGCTACGCTGCCCATGCGGAAGATCGGGCGCAAGTCGCTCTCCCTGCTGACGCGGTGCGATCCCGCCCGCTTCAAGCGCAAGCGGAAGCAACCCGGCGAAATGCGCGGCGTTGACGGCAAGGATATCATTCTCGCGCCCACCCTTCTCGACCCGGAATTCGGCGGCGTAAGTGGCGCGGAACAGCGCGCGCCAGTAATCCTCGGCGGTGCCGCTGTCAGGCCCGAGCGCTGCCGCCAGCCGCGCGGCCGTGGTGCAGGCAGCGGCGATCGCCGCGACGACCTCGCCCCCGGCCTGCGGATCGGCGGTCCATACCAGCGCGCTTGGCTGGACGAAGCGCGCCCAGATCGTGGTGTCGGTGAGTTCGCCTCCGGCCGCGCGGGCGAAGGTGGCAAGGCACATGGTCGCGACCTTGGCGCGCAGGGTCACGCCGTCATGCGGGCGCTCGTGATAGCTGACGGTGGGCCAGATCGCAGGCTCATCGCTGCCCGGCAGCAGCACATAGAAATCGAGCACGCCCTCGAGCGATCCGGTGCGCAGGTTCGAGCCGTAGAACAAGACTGCTCGCGCGCCCGCCGCCTCGCCCAGCGCGGCGGCAAAGGTGGCCACAGCCGGATCGGCCGGCGCGGCAAGCTGCGTGGCAATACGCGCCGAAAGCACCTCGGCGCCCCCGCTCATGGGCTTACGAAAGAAAGCTCCGGCCCCTGCCCGACCAGATAGTCGCCCGCCGGAAAGGCTTCCCCGTCGAGAATGAACTGATCGTCGATCGACAGCGTGAACTGGCTTGCAGCAAGCTGGTGGATGCCGCGTTCGCGCAAGCGGGACTGGACCTTGCCGGCCACAACCAGCGGGATCAGCGCGGTGGTGCGGCGCGAAATCTGGTCGAGCGCGACGAGCTTGAGTCCGCTCTTGAGGAAGCCGAACGGGCGGATCCCGGCGGGCAGGCGTTCAAGCGTGGAGGCAAACAGGATCTGCCGCATGTCGGGGTCGCCGTGGCCGCTATGCGCCATCGGCACGCCGCCCGCGCCCAGCCCTATCCGCATCCGTGCGCCGCGCCGCCATGCGTTGCCGCGGCCAGCGAACAGCGATTGCGTCAGCGCCCACAGCGCCGTCACGCCGACAGCGAGGCTGTTGAACGCACCTAGCCGGTGCGCGCTCTGTCCGGCGCGGGTGGCGGTTGTGAAAGCCCCGGCACCCAGAATGAAGCCCGAAACCCGCGCCAGGCCGGCTTCGGCCTCGCTCGCGTGCAGCGGGGTTACCTCGATCGGGCGGCGCCGCACGCGCTGGCCGTGATCGAGCGCATGGATCGCATCATGCAGTGTCCAGTGATCGGGAATGCCAAGATCGACAGTCAGCGCGTTGGTTTTGCCCTTGGGCAGAACTGCGATCGCGGGCCAATCATCCCCGAAGATCGGGCGCCCGCAGGTCAGCACATCGCGCACCGTGCCATCGCCGCCGTTGATCACCAGCAGATCGATACCGCGCGCGGCCAGTTCCGCCAGTGCGGCAGGCAATTGCGCGCGTGCGCCGGGCTGGGCGATATGGACATGGGGCGACAGGCCGCAATCGAAATCAGCTCCGAGATTGCGGTGGCTGCGGGGGTTGTAAATCACCCCCACCACCGGCTTCTGGTCGCTGGCGCGCACGCGGCCCTCACGGGTGCGCGCCGCATCTGCGGCATCGACCCGGGGGATATGCGCAAATTCATAAATCGGCGTCGCCATGACCATCCTATACTTGCCAACCTGCTAACTTTCTACCGTCATATTTCTCGGCAGTGTAACATTTGGCCCAATCCGTGACTTGTTTCGACCAGGCGGGCGGTGCTGACGACGAACGGCATTGGTTCGCCGGCCCTTGCTCGCGGCCGAACATGCGCGGCGGATGCAAGGATTTTTGACGAAATTGCTTGCGTGATCGCTCACATTGCCATCAATTTGCAACCCGTCGCGGCCACGCTATGCGCCGGGACGCGCGAGCAGCATTATGTCAGAGGACCACAGCCCGTGGGGCGAGGCATCACTATCGAAGATGTCGCCAAGGCGGCCAACGTGTCGCGGCAGACAGTTTCGCGGGTCATCAATCACAGCGCCCGCGTCAGCCCTGAAGCGCGCGCGCGGGTCGAAGGGGCGATCACCGCATTGGGCTGGGTGCCGAGCCTCGCGGCGCGCAGCATGGCGGGCGGGCGCAGCCGGCTGCTGCTGGCGGTGTTCGAAGGCCCGCGGCCCGACACCCGCCCTGTCCTGCCGCTTGACCGGCTGCTGCTGGCCGGTACTGCCGCCTGCAGCGCACACGGCTACCGCCTGCTGTTCGAACAGCTCGCCCCCGGCCTGCCCGCCGCCGCGGGAACCGCGCAGCTGGCCGCGACCCTCGGTGCGGCCGAGCCGGACGGCGTGATCCTGCTCCCCCCGCTCGATAGCCGCAGCGATCTTGGCACGTTGATCGAAAGCTGCGGTATTGCGCGCGACAGCCTCGCCGGCACAAGCCATCCCGCCGCAAATCCGGGCGAGGCAGCGGCGCAGCATCTGTTCGCGCTGGGCCACCGGCAGATCGGATTCATCGCCGGAGCAGCAGATCAGGCAGTCTCGCTGAACAATCTCGCCGGTTATCGCCGGGTGCTGGTCGCCAAAGGCAGCCGCGCGCACCGGCACTTCACGACCGAGACGGGCCTCGATCTGGGCGCAATAATCGAGCTGGCGCGTTCGTGGCTGGTGCCGACCATCCGTCCGAGCGCGATCATCGCCGAAAGCGCCGCCGCCGCGCTGGCGGTGCTGCACGTGGCGGCCACACTCAAGCTGGCGGTGCCGCGCGACCTGTCGCTGGTGGCGCTCGAGGATGATCCGGCGCTTGCCTCCAGCCGCCCGCCGGTGGCCGTGTTGCACGAGCCCGCCGGCGCGCAGTTCGCCGCCGCCTGCGAGCGGCTGATGGCCCGCATGGACACGCGCGGTGACAATCCTCCCGCCGAGCCTGCGGCGCTGCCCCTGATGCTCGAACCGATCGAGCGCGCCAGCCTCGCCCGCGCCTCGCGCGGCATGTGAAGGGGTCTCAGAAAGAGGAGGGCCGCAGCAGCAGCCCGCAATGGTGCACCTAGGAGGAGAAAGTTCGAAACTCCTCTTTGATTCGCTAGCCCAGTGGAACCACGCTTTAAGCCCAACATCAATCGCCGGAATCCTGCCAGCCGCCAATAGCAATGGAGGTGCTGGCGATGATGATTCATCATCGAAGGGCGGCGTGGTTTCGCTCGATGCCAATGTGATTGGCGTCGATCTCTCGGCGCGTCGTCCACAGCCTCCAACCTATCGCGGACCGAAGAAGCGTCGTTCGGATGATGACGGAATGGAGGTCGGCCATGGGTAGCCGTCGTCCGCCTCCCTTCTCGCTGCGCCTCACATTCGCAGAACGTGCAAAGATCGAAGCGGATGCTGCGGGCATGTCGCTCGGCGGATAGGCCCCACCTCAAGATCGCGGTGACGAGTTGATGTCTGGCCGCTGGGGGCAAATTTGCCTCACACTGAGGTGGTTCGCCGTCGTAACGAA
>JBKDUW010000212.1:0-11634 GCA_046339235.1 Erythrobacteraceae bacterium
TAGCACCGCACGACGCGAGACAACGATGTTGCCGCGGCGACGATCCATCTTGAGGATCTGGAAGGGCTGCGGCACGTCCATCAGCGGCGTGACATCGCGCACGGGGCGAATGTCGACCTGCGAACCGGGGAGGAAGGCCACAGCGCCATCGAGGTCGACGGTGAAGCCGCCCTTGACGCGGCCGAAGATGCGGCCTTCGACGCGCTTGCCTTCGCCGAATTCGCTTTCAAGCTTGTCCCAGGCAGCTTCGCGGCGGGCGCGGTCACGCGACAGCATCGCTTCGCCATCGGCGTTCTCGACGCGGTCAACGAAGACTTCGACTTCGCCGCCGACAATCAGGCCGTGGTCGTCTTCGCCGCGGGCGAATTCCTTGAGGGGGATGCGGCCTTCGCTCTTGAGGCCGACGTCGATCACGGCATAGCCGTTCTCGATTGCGGTGATGGTGCCCTTGACGACGCGGCCTTCAAAGCCGTCTTCGCCGGCGCCGCCGAGTTGTTCGTTGAGCATCGCCTCGAAATCGGCGCGGGTGGGCATTTGGGTTGCCATAGTCAGGTAAGATCCTGTGTTCGTTGTGCTACCGGCCACCGGTTTTCCGGGGTCTTAAACTGCTTCCCGTGCACCATTGCGCGGGCTGGCAGGGCAAGAGGCCGTTCGTCTCCGCGAGGCCGCATGCCGCCGCGAAGGTTCCTTCAACCATCAAAGATTGCGAGAACGGCGCGCGCCTAAGCGAGACCTGCATAAAATGCAAGGAATTTGCCGCCCTCAGCCGAGGCGTGTGCGGACCGCTTCGATAACGGCTTCGATCGCCTGTTCGCGGTTGAAGCTGGTGGTGTCGATCACCAGCGCATCGGGAGCGGCCATCAGCGGGGCATCCTTGCGGCTCATGTCGCGCGCATCGCGAGCGGCAATGTCGCGCTCGATTTCGGCCAGCGGCACCGCGTTCCCGCGCGCCTGCATCTCCAGCCAGCGACGGCGCGCGCGCTCAGCCACGCTGGCGGTAACGAACAGCTTCACCTCGGCCTCGGGCGCGATCACCGTGCCGATATCGCGTCCGTCGATCACCGCGCCGCTGCCCTGCAAGGCAAAGGCGCGCTGGCGTTCATAAAGCGCGCGGCGGACTTCAGGGTGGACCGAAACGCGGCTCGCATAGCCGCCGACCTCCTCGGAACGCAGGATCGCGTCATCCAGCAGGCTATCGGCAAAGTCGCAGGCGGCCAGCGCATCGCCCGCATCATCCGGGTCGCCGCCATGCAGCTGCACCTGCCGCCCGACCGCGCGGTAGAGCAGCCCGGTATCAAGATGCGGGAGCCCGAAATGCGCGGCGAGCGCCTTGGCGATGGTACCCTTGCCCGATGCGGTCGGGCCGTCGACGGCAATGATCACGCCGCCGCCTCGTCGAGCAGCCCCATGAAGGTCGGGAAGCTGGTGTTGATCGGGCTGGTGTCGTCGACGCTTACCCCGTCGCGGCTCACCAGCCCCGCGACCGCCATGCTCATCGCGATGCGGTGATCGAGCATCGTCTTGACGCGGGTGTTGGCGCTGCCGCGCAGCGGCTCGCCGCCGGAGCCGTGGATGGTGAGGCCGTCCTCGTGCTCCTCCACCCGCGCGCCTACGCTGGTCAAGGCGGCGGCCATAGCGCTGAGGCGGTCGCTTTCCTTGACCCGCAATTCTTCGAGGCCGGTGGTGTGGGTGGTCCCGCTGGCGAGCGCGGCGGCCACGAACAGCACGGGGAATTCGTCGATCATGCTCGGCGCGATGGCGGGTTCGACGTCGATGCCGGTCAGTGCCGCATGCCGCACGCGCAGATCGGCGACCGGCTCGCCGCCGACCTCGCGCGCGTCCAGTTCCTCGATATCGGCGCCCATCTGGCGCAGCACCGCGAGCAGGCCTGCGCGGGTCGGGTTGAGGCCGACATTGAAGATGGTGAGGTCGCTCCCCGGCACGAGCGTGGCGGCGACCATGAAGAAGGCGGCCGACGACGGATCACCCGGCACCGCCACATCCATCGGGCGCAAATCCGCCTCGCCGTGGATCGCGATAATCTTCTCCCCGTTCTCCTCGCCCAATTCGAGCCTCGCGCCAAAGCCGGTCAGCATCCGCTCGGTATGGTCGCGGGTGGGGACGGGCTCGATCACGCGGGTGATCCCCGGCGTGTTGAGGCCGGCGAGCAGTACCGCGCTTTTGACCTGTGCGCTCGCGACCGGCAGGCGGTAGGTGATCGGCACGGCGGGGCTTGCGCCGCGCAGCATGAGGGGCAGGGTGCCGCCCGCCGAGGCTTCGATGCCGGCGCCCATCTGCGAGAGCGGAGCGATCACGCGGCCCATCGGCCGGCCCGAAAGGCTCGCATCGCCCACGAAAGTCGCGGTAATGGCATGGCTTGCGACGAGGCCCATCAAGAGCCGCGTCGAGGTGCCCGAATTGCCCATTTCGAGCGCGGTTTTGGGCTCGAGCAGGCTGCCAAGACCGGCGCCGTGCACGGTCCACACCCCGTCATTGCCCCGCGCGATGTCTGCGCCGAACTGGCGCATCGCCGCCGCGGTCGCCAGCACATCCTCGCCTTCGAGCAGACCGGTGATGCGGCTTTGGCCCACCGCGAGCCCGGCGAACATCAGGGCACGGTGGCTGATCGACTTGTCGCCCGGAACGCGGATTGTGCCGCGCAAGGGGCCTCGGGCTGCGAAGGTGTGACTGGTCATCAGGCGGCGGTCTTTGACAGCGCCCCGCGCATCTGGCAAGGCGCGCGGCGTGCCGGACCGCTCGCTCTTGATAAAGGGCTTGCCGGATCCCACAATCCTGACCACATCCCCTGCGAATGTGAGCAAGTTTTCGCCCGCCCCTGCCGGGGCCGGCCTTTATTAAGGAATAAAGATGGCAAAGGCCGAATGGGGTACCAAGCGTACCTGCCCCAAGTGCGCGGAGCGGTTCTATGATCTGGGCAAGGATGATCCGGTCACGTGCATCGAATGCGGCGAGACCTGGTCGCCCGAGCCGGTGCTCAAGTCCAAGCAGCCGATACCCTTCGAAGAAGAGAAGAAGGTCGATGCCGAAGCCGATGCCGATCTGGGCGGCGATGACGATATCGACGATCTGGAAGATATCGAGGACATCGACGAAGACGGCGATTCGCCCGATAACGACGTCGATCTCGGCGGTGATGATGATCTCGGCGTTGCCACCGGCACCGGTGAAGACGACGAAGACGAAATCTGAATTTTAATCTTGCAAAGGAGGGGCGGCCCTTCTAAAGGCCGCCTCCCGCAAGTATGGCGCTTTGTTTTGCTTGCATGATGACTGGCTCGGGGCCTTAGCTCAGCTGGGAGAGCGCAACACTGGCAGTGTTGAGGTCAGCGGTTCGATCCCGCTAGGCTCCACCAGGCATCAATGATCAAAGTCGAAGATTTGGCTGCGACAGTCAGCTCCCTTCGCAACGCTGGCCGACGAGGTTTCGTCCGCCGGCGTTTTACGCATGATGCGGGCGCCGCGGCTCCCGCGAGGAGAAGTTGGCGATGTTCGACACGCTGTCCGACCGTCTTGGCGGGGTCTTTGACAAGCTCAAGGGCCGCGGCGCGCTGCGCGAGCAGGACGTTCGCGATGCCATGCGCGAGGTGCGGATCGCTCTGCTCGAAGCCGATGTTGCGCTCCCCGTCGCCCGCCGCTTCATCGATGCCGTCACCGAAAAGGCCGTGGGTCAGGACGTGCTGCGCTCGGTCACCCCGGGCCAGATGGTCATCAAGATCGTCCATGACGAGCTGGTGGAAACCCTTGGCGGGGCCGAGACCGAGGGCCTGAACCTCGATGCCAAGCCGCCGGTGGTGATCATGATGGTCGGCCTGCAGGGCTCGGGCAAGACCACCACCACCGCCAAGCTCGCCAAGCTGATCCGCGAACGCCACGGCAAGAAGGCGCTGATGGCCTCGCTCGACGTCAATCGTCCGGCGGCGCAGGAACAGCTCGCGGTGCTCGGCACTCAGGTCGATGTCGCGACCCTGCCGATCATGGCGGGCCACCAGCCGGTAGATATTGCGCGGCGCGCGATGGAAGCGGCCCGGTTGCAGAATTTTGACGTGCTGCTGCTCGACACCGCGGGCCGTCTGCACGTAGACGACGCGTTGATGGCCGAGATGAAGGCCGTTGCGGGCGTTTCGGCGCCCAATGAAGTGCTGCTGGTGGTGGATTCGCTCACCGGCCAGGACGCGGTCAACGTCGCGCAGAGCTTCAGCGGCGAAGTTCCGCTGACCGGCGTCGTGCTGACCCGGATGGACGGCGATGCCCGCGGCGGCGCGGCGCTGTCGATGCGCGCGGTCACCGGCAAGCCGATCAAGTTTGCCGGCACCGGCGAAAAGCTCGATGCGATCGAGGTGTTCCGCCCCGGCAGTGTGGCCGACCGCATCCTCGGCATGGGCGACGTCGTCAGCCTCGTCGAGAAGGCCGCGGCGACGATCAAGGAAGCCGACGCCGAAAAAATGGCGCGCAACCTCGAGAAGGGCAAGTTCGACCTCGACGATCTCGCGATGCAATTGAAGCAGATGCGCGCGATGGGCGGTCTCGGAATGCTGGCGGGCATGATGCCGGGCATGAAGAAGGCCAAGGCGGCGATGGCCAATTCCGGGATGGACGATAAGGTGCTGGTCCACATGGAAGCGATCATCTCCTCGATGACCGCCAAGGAACGCGCCAATCCCGATCTGATGAACGCCAAGCGCAAGAAGCGCGTGGCAACCGGCAGTGGGACCGATGTGCAGACGGTCAACAAGGTGCTCAAGATGCACCAGGAAATGGCCCGCGCGATGAAGCAGATCAAGAAGATGGGCGGGCTCAAGGGCCTTGCCGCGATGTTCGGCGCTGGCGGTGGCGGCGGGATGGGCGGCCCAGGCAGCTTCCCTGGTCTCGGCGGCCCCGGCGGTCCGATGGGCGGCGGCGGTCTGCCCGGACTTGGCGGCGGGATGGGCGGATTGCCCAGTCTCGGTGGCCCGCCACGCATCAAGAAATAGGTTCAGGTTCAAAAATTAAAGTTCAATAGTTCAGTTTGATTCCAATCGAAAGGTAGTATTCCATGTCCATTTCCATCCGGCTTTCGCGCGGCGGTGCCAAGAAGCGTCCCTATTACCGCATCGTTGTCGCCAACAGCCGCTCGCCGCGCGACGGCAAGTATCTCGAGCAGATCGGCACCTATAACCCGCTGCTTGCCAAGGACAGTGCCGACCGCATCAAGCTGATCGAAGACCGCGCCCGTTATTGGCTCAGCGTCGGTGCGCAGCCGACCGACCGCGTCGCCCGCTTCCTCGACGCTGCCGGCATCGAGGAGCGCGCTGCCCGCGTGAACCTGAAGAAGGGCGAGCCGGGCGAGAAGGCTAAGGAGCGCGCCGAAGAGCGTGCGGCCAAGATTGCCGAAGCTGAAGAAGCCGCGCGCGCTGCTGAAGAAGAAGCCAAGGCTGCTGTTGCCGCTCCGGCTGTCGAAGAAGCGCCTGCCGAAGAAGTTGCTGCTGAAGAAGTGGCCGCTGAAGAAGCGCCTTCCGCCGAAGTAGCTGCTGCCGCCGATGACGCGCCCGCTGCTGAGGAAGCACCGGCTGCTGAAGAAGCCCCGGCCGCTGAAGAGCAGGCTGAAGGCTGATTTCGCGCATGACCAAGCCCGTCACCCTCGCCGCCATTGCCGGCGCGCACGGGGTGGTGGGCGAGGTTCGTCTGAAGCTGTTCGGCGAGGGCGTCGCTGGCCTGTCCTGCCACAAGAGCTTCAACGACGGCGCGCTGACGCTGCTCAAGATCCGCGATGACGGGAAGGGCGGCGCGGTAGCCCGCCTCGCCGAAAGCACCTCGCGCGCCGATGCGGAGAAGCTGCGCGGCACCGTGCTCACCGTCCCTCGCGAGGCGCTGCCCCCGCTTGAGCCGGGCGAGTTCTACCACGCCGATCTGCTCGGCCTGCCGGTCGTCACCGATGCGGGCGAGGCAGTCGGCACGGTTCTCGCCATCGAGAATTTCGGCGCGACCGACATCATCGAGATCACCCGTGCGCCCGTCCCCGAGAAGGGGCCGAAGAGCTTCATGGTGCCGTTGATCCCCGCAGCCGTGCTAGAATGGGATGAACACCGGCTTGTGATCGCGGCGGGTTTCGCCGAAGACTAGCGCGGTGAGCGCTTCGCAGGACGAACTCTGGCACCGCATCGCGGCCCACGAAATCGGGCCTCCTGACGTATCGCTCACTTTCGCCGCCCGGCTCGCGCGCGAGAACCGCTGGAGCCTCGCCCATGCCGAGGCGGTGATCGGCGAGTATAGACGCTTCTGCTATCTCGCCTTGACTGCGGGCCACGAAGTCACCCCGTCCGATGCGGTCGATCAGGCGTGGCACCTGCATCTGACCTACAGCCGCGACTACTGGCAGAGCTTCTGCCCGCAGGTGCTGCGCGCCGATCTGCACCACGGCCCGACCAAGGGCGGCGCGGCCGAGCGCGAGCGCTTCTATCACCAATATGCCGCCACGCTCGCCGCTTACGAGGCCGCCTTTGGCGCAGCCCCGCCGCCTGACATCTGGCCGCCTGCACATCGGCGCTTTTCCGTCGATCCAAAGGGAGTGCGTGTTAACTTGTCTGATGGTATCTTCCTATCACGCTGGGTCGCGCTGGCGCTGGGTCTGCTTGCCTTGGTGGGAGGCTGGCTCGCGGGAAGGATTGTGTGATGGAGCTGTTCTCGTCCTGGACGGGCAGCGATTTCCTGCAGTTTTACATCATGCTGCTTGGGCTGAGTGCCCTTGCCGCGTGGTGGATACCTGTGCAACTGCGCCCCGAGGGGCGTGCGAGCGACTCGCTCGATGCCGAGGATCTGGCGGTGCTCGGCGGCGGGCGCGAGCGGTTTGCCGATTCGCTGCTGGCCGATCTGTTCGCGCGCGGCGGGCTGGCATCGGTCAGCGCAGGCAAGCTTGAAGTGGTGCAGCCCGGCCTTCCGGCCAGTCCGGCAGGCAAGGCGCTGCTGGCTTACGGCGCGCCGCTGTCGCCGAGCGCGGCGAGCAGGGCCGTTGGCGTCCATGCCGAGCGGGTGGCGGCAAGGCTGCGCCGCAGCGGCTTGTTGCTGCGCCCCCAGGAACTCATCCAATTGCGCTGGCTTTCTATCGCGCCGTTCTGCGCGCTGCTGCTGCTCGGCCTGTATCGTGAGCGCGCCGGCAGCGCAGAGGGCGAGGCGACCGGCTTTCTGGTGATCCTGATGGTGCTGACCGCGGTGCTCGCTACCCTGCGCTTCTTCAAGGTCGATCAGCGCACCCGCGGAGGCATCGCCGTCGTTGCGCGCGAGCGCGCGGGCGGCTTGCGCCTGTCCAGTGCCCCGCGCCCCGAGGAAGTCTCGACCGCCGTGGCGCTGTTCGGCACCGGCGTGCTGGTCGGCACGCCGTGGGAACCGGTTCATGCGATGCGGCACCAAGGCAACAGCAGTAGCGAAGGCAGCAGCAGCGACAGCGCCGGCGATAGCGGCGGCGGCTGCGGTGGTTGCGGGGGCTGAGTTCCTTGCCCGAAGCATCGCGCCGAAAAGTGGGAACCGGTTTTCGGCCTCAAGCGATGCGATAATAAACGGATAGAGCGGCTTGCGTGATTCCCAATTCGCACAAGCTGCTATAAGCGCACGCCATGACCACGCTTCCTGTCGCCGTTGTCCAAGCCGCTCCGATCCCGCTCGATTTTCAGGCGGGGATCGACAAGGCTGTGCGCCTAGCCCGCGAGGCCATTGATAATGGCGCGCGGGTGGTGGCCTTTGGCGAGACCTTCCTTGGCGGCTATCCCCTGTGGCTCGACGAGGCGCCCGGCGCGGCGCTGTGGGATCACCCGGGGACCTGCGTGCTCCACGCGATCATGCTCGAGCAAGCCGTGGTCGCCAATGACGAGCGGCTGCTGCCCTTGCAGGAACTTGCGGACGCAAGCGGCGCGATCATCAGCATTGGCGCGCATGAGCGGGTGCGCCGCAGCCTCGTCAACAACCAGCTGACTATCCGGCCCGGCCTGCCGGTGCTCGATCACCGCAAGCTGGTGCCAACCCATGGCGAGCGCCTGATCTGGGCGCGCGGGGACGGCTCGACGCTGGGGGTGCATCAGGCCGAATGGGGCCGCCTCGGCACGCTGATCTGCTGGGAGCATTGGATGCCGCTCGCCCGCGCGGCGATCCACAATCTGGGCGAGGATGTGCATATCGCAGCATGGCCAACGGTGCGCGAGAGCCACCAGATCGCCTCAAGGCACTATGCGATGGAGGGCCGGTGCTTTGTGCTGGCGGCGGGGCTGGTGCAGGTGAAGGACGATCTGCTTGAGGGGCTGGAGCGCGTGGGCGGTTCTGTGGAAGCCCGCGAATTGCTCGAAGCGATCCCCGGCGGGGTGCTCAATCGGGGCGGCTCGCTGATCGCCGCGCCCGACACCCGCGTGATCGCGCAGGCGGGCGAGGGGGAGGAAACGTTGCTGGCCGAACTCGACCTCACCGACGTGGTCAAGGGGCTAACGAACCTCGACACCGATGGGCACTATGCGCGGCCTGATGTGTTCGATCTGACGGTCGATACGAGGGCGAGGGATGGGGTCAATTGGGAATGACCTTCACCGCCACCATTCTAACGCTCTACCCCGAGATGTTCCCCGGCCCGCTCGGGCACTCCATGGCAGGCCGCGCGATGGCCGAGGGCAAGTGGGCCTGCGAGACGGTGCAGATCCGCGACTTTGCCGAGGACAAGCACCGCACGGTCGATGATACGCCCGCAGGCGGCGGGGCGGGGATGGTGCTCAAGTGCGACGTGCTGGCCCGCGCGCTGGACAGTGCGCCTGCCGCTGGCCGCGCGATCCTCGCGATGACCCCGCGCGGGAAACCCATCACCCAGGAGCGTATCCGCGAACTCGTGGCAGGCCCCGGCGTCATCATCCTGTGCGGCCGGTTCGAGGGCTTCGACGAGCGCCTGTTCGAGGCCCGGCCCGAAGTCGAGGAGGTCTCCCTTGCCGATATCGTGCTCTCCGGCGGCGAGATGGCGGCGCTCACCATCCTTGACGCTTGCATTCGGCTGCTTCCCGGCGTAATGGGCGCGCCTTCCAGCGGAGCCGAGGAGTCGTACGAAAACGGTCTTCTCGAATATCCGCACTATACCCGACCTCAGGAATGGGAAGGGCGCACGATCCCCGAAGTGCTGCGATCGGGGGATCATGCGAGGATCGCTGGTTGGCGCAAGCTGCAAAGCGAGACTGACACACGGTTACGCAGGCCGGACTTGTGGGAGCGCTATGAGGGCGCTCGGGTCCAGCCTGCCTCTGGCGCGCGGCGAAAAGACAAGGAACCGGACCAGTGAACCTGATCCAGCAGATTGAAGCCGAAGAAATCGCCAAGTCCGGCAAGGACATCCCCGAATTCCGCGCAGGCGACACCGTCCGCGTCGGCGTGAAGGTGAAGGAAGGCAACCGCGAGCGCGTCCAGAACTACGAAGGCGTCGTGATCGCCCGCTCGAACCGCGGCATGGGTAGCAACTTCACCGTGCGCAAGATCAGCTTCGGCGAAGGCGTCGAGCGCGTTTTCCCGCTGTACTCGCCGATCGTCGAGAGCATCACCGTGGTGCGTCGCGGCGTCGTGCGTCGCGCCAAGCTCTATTACCTGCGCGGCCGCACCGGCAAGAGCGCGCGCATCGCCGAGCGCCGTGACAACACGCCCAAGGCGTGAGGCTTTATCGCCAGAAAATTCCAGGGGCGGTGCCGCAAGGCGCCGCCCTTTTGCTTTGGGGCTCTTGCCATTACCCTTCGTCATTGCGAGGAGCGAAAGCGACGACGCAATCCATGGTCAGGTGCTTGCTCATGGATTGCCGCGCCGCCTTCCGGCGGCTCGCAATGACGAGGTGAGCTTTGGATGCGTTCGGTCTTTGCTGCGGTTGCCCTGTGTTTCTCTGCCTCCGCAGTTGCGGAGGATGCCATGCCTGAGACGGTCCCCACGCTCTCCTTCGAACGCGTGTTCGCCTCGCCGGGCCTCGATGGCCAGGCTCCGCGGCAGGTGAAGCTCTCACCCGATGGCCGCTATCTCACCCTGCTGCGCAACCGCGCCGATGATCGCGACCGCTATGATTTGTGGGGCTACGATATCGACACCCGCGAATGGCGGATGCTGGTGGATTCGGAGAAGCTAGGAAGCGGGCGCGAGCTCTCCGAGGACGAGAAGATGCAGCGCGAACGCGCCCGCGTCGCCGGCCTCAAGGGCATCATCAGCTACCAATGGGCGAGCAACGGTGCGGGCGTGCTCGTGCCGCTCGATGGCGATCTCTATCTGGCCAGGCTCGACGGCACCGTCACCCGGTTGACCGAGACCGAGGGGACCGAACTGAACCCGCTGCTTTCGGCGCGCGGCGGCTATGTCAGCTTCGTGCGCGACCGGCGGCTGTGGGTCGGGCCGGTGGGGGCGGAGGCGGAGGCCCAGGCGCAGCCGATCACCCCCGCAGGCGAGGCCGAGACCATCCGCTGGGGCGAGGCGGAGTTCGTTGCGCAGGAGGAAATGGCGCGGCTAACGGGATATTGGTGGAGCCCCGATGATACGCGGATTGTCGTCCAGCGCACCGATGAAGCCTCGGTCGGCATTGTCACGCGCGCCGCGATCGGAGCCAAGGGCACCAAGGTGTTCGACCAGCGCTACCCGGCGGCGGGCACCGACAACGCCGTGGTCGAGCTGTTCGTGATGAACCCCGACGGCACGGGCAGCGTGAAGGTCGATCTCGGCCTCGATCTCGACATCTATGTCGCGCGGGTCGATTGGGCACCCGATGCTTCGGCGATCTATGTCCAGCGGCAGGACCGCGCGCAGACGAAGCTCGCTGTGCTGCGGGTTGATCCGGCGTCCGGTGCGAGCAGCGTGTGGTACAATGTTTGCGCGGCGCGGCGCAATTACTGGGTGAACCTTTCTGACAATTATCGTCTGCTCGCCGATGGCAGCCTGCTGTGGTGGTCGGAACGCGATGGATTCGGCCATTTCTACCGCTTTGCCGCTGGTCAGTGGACGCAACTGACAGGCGGCACCTCGCCTTCCACCACACTGGTCGGGGTCGACGAAGCCTCGGGCACCTTCACCTATCAGGCGACCACCGATGTGCTGACCCAGCAGATTTACCGCGCCCGGCTCGACGGGACGGGCGTGCCCGAACGCCTCACCGATACCGCTTTCACCAACAGTGCCAGCATGGATAGCAAGGGGCGGCTGCTTTACGTCACCCGCTCCGCGCCGAGCCAGCCGCCGCAAAGCTATCTGGCGACGCCCGATGGCAAGCAGGTCGCCTGGATCGAGGAGAACGCGGTCACAGGCGAGCATCCTTACGCGCCCTACCTCGCCAGCCACGTCACGCCCGAATATGGCACGATTGCCGCCGAGGATGGCACGCCGCTGCACTGGATGATGCTCAAGCCTAAGATGGAACCCGGCAAGCGTTACCCCGTGTTCTTCCAGCACTATGGCGGACCCGGCCCGCAGACGGTGACCAAGGGCTGGGGCGGGGCGCTGGCGCAGTCTATCGTGGACAAGGGCTATATCTGGTTCCAGCTCGACAATCGCGGCTCGGCCAATCGCGGCGTTGATTTCGAACAACCGCTCTACCGCGCAATGGGCGGGGCAGAGGTGCGCGACCAGAAGGCCGGGGCCGAGTTCCTCAAGGCGCTC
>JBKDUW010000213.1:0-3947 GCA_046339235.1 Erythrobacteraceae bacterium
AGATGCGCGCCATGCCAAGGCGGCGCTCGACATGGCCGCAAACAAGACGGACGCCAATGATGCTGATGGTTTGGCGCATCTGGCCGAAGTCGGCTTTTACCGGGAGGTTCGCGTCAAAGGCTTCGACAGCATGCTCATGCGTACGCTGATCTCGGGTCGGCGTCAGCTGATGAAGATGCGGGTGCAAATGTCGAACCAGTGGTGTTCGGGGATCCGGTGGTGGCAACGGCCCTGCTCGATCGCCTGCTGCACCATGCCATCGTCATCCAGATCGAGGGCGCAAGTTACCGCTTGCGCGCCCACTCCGACCTCGTGCCCGAGCACACCAGAGCGATCTCCGCCATCACCCCGCCGCCACCGCCAAAAAGACGCGGGTGGCCACCGAAGGAGCGCACCCACGATCACTGGAACGGCTGATCACCGAAAACCCAAACTAGGGAATTTTAACCCGGCACTTCTGGGGAAATTTTAGTCAGCGTTGACAAGGCCGACCGCGGGCGCTTTGCAACGCGCTTCCGCCTGGCCATCGAGCCCCGCTGACGGATCAACTCAGCCGCTTGTGGACTCCAAAGGCGAGCGAAACGATCAGCCACCTCCAAATAAAAATTTCGAATAGACTTAAAATTACGAGAAACGCTATACTACGCCTTAATCGTATCTGAGACAAAGCTTAAATCTCCGAATCCTTTCGGAAAATTAAGCTTAAGGGCATAGCAAGTGGTATTTCAATCTTTGAAATGTATAGACGGTGATTATATAAAATACTGACTTCTTAATTGCTTTCTCTCTTTTGAAAACATTCTTCTTACTCGAGGTCCCGTTGCGCGGTTTACGCGCCGGCCGCTCGTGAAAGTCGGGCGCGGGCTTCGCGCTCACCGATCAGGGGAAGTAGTTCGCCCATGTCGGGGCCGTGATCCATCCCGGTGAGCGCCTGGCGCAGCGGCAAGAACAGCGCCCGGCCCTTGCGGCCTGTGCTCTCCTTGAGAACCGTCGTGAGCGCACTCCAAGGATCGGCACTCCATTGCAACGCCGCGGCGGCCTCGGCGAGGTAGGCGCGGTCTTCCGCCGTGAAGTCGGGCTGGGCAATCGGCCCGGTCACCAGGCGCCACCACTCACCCGCCTCGGCGACGTGAGCAAGGTTCGGGCGGATCGCGTGCCAACCGGCCTCGTCCATCCCTGACGGTAGGCGATCTTGCACCGATGCGAAGGACAGTTGGTGGACAATCGCGGCGTTGAGGCGCTCGAGATCCTCCTCGTCAAACTTCGCCGGTGCGCGGCCAAAGGTCGACAGATCGAAGCCTTCGACCAGCGCTGCACGGTCGGCGATGGGTTCGACCGGTTGTGACGTCCCGAGCCGCGCCAGCAGCGCAATGATCGCCTCGGGCTCCATGCAGCGCTCCCGGAAAGCATCGCAGCCGAGCGAGCCGAGACGCTTGGAAAGCTTGCCCTCGCGCCCCACCAGCAGCGCTTCATGCGCGAAGGCGGGAAGCATTTGTGCTGTACTTCCTGCCGCAACAAAACTTGCAGCATAAAGTGCGGTAAAGATTTGAATCTGAACAGCTGTATTCGAAACGTGGTCTTCGCCACGGAGCACTTGGGTGACGCCCATGTCGATATCATCGACCGCGCTCGGCATCATGTAGAGCCACGAACCATCAGCGCGGCGAATGACCGGATCGGAAAGCTGTGCGGCATCGAATTTCTGCGTACCGCGTATGCCGTCGTCCCAAATGATCGGTTCTGCGTGATCGAGCAGGAAACGCCAGTGCGGGGCGATGCCTTCGGCTTCCTTCGCCTCGCGCTCGGCCACGGTCAGCCCGAGCGAGGCGCGATCGTAGATGGGCGGCAGCCCGCGCCCCAATGCAATCTTGCGCCTGACCTCGAGTTCCTGCGCGGTCTCGTAGCAGGGGTAGATCCGGCCGGCTTCCAGCATGGCATCGAACGCGGCCCTGTAGCGATCCAAGCGGGCCGACTGGCGCTCCTCGCGGTCCCAGTCGAGACCGAGCCATGTCAGGTCGGCGCGGATCGCATCGACATAGTCTTCGCGGCTGCGCTCCGCGTCGGTGTCATCGATCCGCAGGATGAAACTGCCGCCATTCTTCCTCGCGAGCATCCAGTTGTGGAGCGCGGTGCGGATATTGCCGACATGCAGCAGGCCGGTCGGCGACGGGGCGAAGCGAGTGATGGTGCTCATGCCGGCGAGCGGTAGAGGCCTCGGCGCCCACTCGCAAGCAGGCTCATACCGCGCGCATCTCGGCCGCCACCAGTGCGAGCGCGCCGTCCCACAACCGGTGCATCCGTTCGGGACGAACGAAGCCGGCCAGCGCGCCTTCAAAGCCGGCGCGGTCGCGGTGGGCGGCGGCATCGATGAAGGCGCCGATTGTCGCCTCGTCATGGCTCATCCGGCGGCAGCAAAAACGCCAGACGGCGATGTTTTCGGGCCAGCTGGCCGCGATCGCATGCGAGAGGATCAGCGCCTTGGCCGCGACCTCGACTCCGCCCGGCCGCTGCGCCAGCTGAGGCACAGGGTCACGCCCTACCCGCTCATGCAAGGCGATCAGCCGCAGGGCATGGATGAAGCGCCCAGCGATCGGACCAAGCGCCTCTATGCGCGGCGGCACCGCGAGCGCGGTGATGACATCCTGCGCGGTGGTCGAAGGAGAGTGGTGCTGGGACATGAAAACTCGCATGTTATGGGTGCCGGAGAGACTCTCCTTGGCTACAATTAATGCGAGTGCTTTGCAATATCATTTATTCGGTGAGTCGATCACGAAAAGCCCCGCCGGGGTGCGAACTCCGGCGGGGCTTTCTATGGTCCGCTTTGGCGCGAAGCCAGGCATGGATTACTCCTCGCCGGCGTCCTCGATGTCTGCTGCGGGGGCCGCAGCAGACATTGCCGCCATTGCCGCCTTCATCGCCTCTTCCGAGCCGATCGCGTCAGCGGCCGGTTCGAAATCGCGCTGGCCGGTGGCGACAAGCGCGTCCTGCTGCTTCTTCCAAGCGGCCTTGAGCGCTGCATCGCGGCTGTTGGCAGTGACGCGCAGACGGTTCATGCCCGCACCGGTACCGGCGGGGATGAGACGGCCGACGATCACGTTTTCCTTCAGACCGATCAGCGTGTCCTTCTTTCCTTCGACCGCCGCCTGCGTCAGCACGCGCGTGGTTTCCTGGAACGAGGCTGCCGAGATGAAGCTGCGTGTTTGCAGCGACGCCTTGGTGATGCCGAGCAGCACCGGCTTGCCTTCCGCGGGTTGCTTGCCCTTGGCCAGCTTGCCGTTGATCTCGAGCATTTCCGCCAGATCGACCTGCTCGCCCGGCAGCAGGGTGGTGTCCCCGCCGTCGGTGATCTCGACCTTCTGCAGCATCTGGCGAACGATCACCTCGATATGCTTGTCGTTGATCTTCACGCCCTGCAAGCGATAGACTTCCTGGATCTCGTTGACGAGATACTCGGCCAGCGCTTCGACGCCCATCACCTCGAGGATGTCGTGCGGGTTGGGCGAGCCGGAAATCAGGGTGTCACCCTTCTTCACGTAGTCGCCTTCCTGCACGTCGATCACCTTGGTCTTGGGGATCAGGTACTCGACGGCTTCACCCTCCTCGGGTATAATCGCGATCTTGCGCTTAGCCTTGTATTCGCGGACGAACTCGATCCGGCCGGAAATCTTTGCGATGATCGCATTGTCCTTCGGCAGACGCGCCTCGAACAATTCGGCCACACGCGGCAGACCGCCGGTGATGTCGCGGGTCTTGGCGGCTTCGCGGCTCGCGCGGGCGAGAATGTCGCCCGCATCAACCGTCTGGCCATCCTCGACCGACAAGGTGGTGCCCGGAGCAAGCATGTAACGGGCCGCTTCGGTTTCCCCGCTGCCCTCGGCCAGAAGGGTCATGCGCGGACGCAAGTCTTCCTTCTTCTTGCGGCCGGTGGCGCGGTTCTCGGTCACCAC
>JBKDUW010000214.1:0-3351 GCA_046339235.1 Erythrobacteraceae bacterium
GCGACCACTCCCTTGAGGTCGGACTTGACCCGGCCCAGGCCGCCGCTGAAGCCGGTGATGGCGGTTGTGGCCTGACGCCAGCCCTCGGCAACCTTGGCCCCCCTCTCTGCCGGGGAGCCCCTCCTGGCGGCGTCTCCGAACGAGCCGATCCCGTCCATGAACATCTGGCCGCGAGCCGCCATGGGGAGCCCTGGAGGTGCGGGCTTCCTCGACCTCCCAGCGCCACCCATGCCGAGCATGTCCTTGGCGCCCTGCACCCACCCTTGCTTGAGGCCCAGCGCTCCCTTGGCCGCATTGCTGCCAAGAGCGATGAAGAACGCGCCAAGCGGAGCGCCCAATGGAATGAGAGCGGTGATGACGCTGTTGAGCAGTCGCAGGCCTTCGGTCAGGGGAGCAAGAATTGGCTGGCCAGCAGACGCGGCGAGCATCTGAATCGAGCTACCAAGCTGCTCAGTGACGTTCGTGAAGTTGCCAGAGAGTCGGTTGACATCTGCACCTTCAGCGACAAGCTGCTTCATGAACTTGTCAACGAACTCGTCGCTGGCAAGTTGACCAGCTTCGACCATTCGGTACAGTTCTTTGGTCGTTACGCCATAGGCACGCGCAGCAACTTGCACGGCACCGGGTAGCTGTTCCGCTAGCTGGCCACGAAGTTCTTCGGCTTGTACGCGACCCTTGCTGAGGATCTGGGTTAGAGCGACTGCGGCGCGATCAAGCTGATCGCCACTGAGCCCCTGGTTGCGGCCAGCCGTGAACAGGGTGCGGCTGATTTCAGCTTCCCGGCCCTGCAGGGTGGTGCCTTGCGTGGCCGCAGCGAAGCTCAGGTAGCTCTTGGCAGCTTTCTCATAGCCAACGCCAAGATCCAGCGCAACATCGCGAACCTTTTGCAGTTCGGCAGTGGAGTCGCCCATGCCTCGCGTGGACGACAGGTAGGAGCCGATGGCAGTGTCAAGGCGATCGAATGCCGCTGCAGCCTGAAGTACGGCGCCAGGGGTAGACATCACCCGCTGGAGAATCAGGTTGTAGGCGACAGCGAAAACGAGAAGCTGGGGGACGAGGTTTTGGAAGTCATCCAGAATCGTGCCCCATGCGTTATGAGCAAGGACAGTGATCCGCTCGCCATCGCTGGCGGTGTCATTCAGCACGCGATAGGCGCGGCCAGCATTCTCCATCTCCTGGGAGAGGGCGGCCTGAACACGCTCAAACGTCTTTGCATTCGTTTCGGTGAGCTTGAGCGTGCTCCTGTACTCATCCATCTCGCGAATAGCATTCGCAAGCTCAGACCTCTGCTGAGACTTGTTTAGAACGTCGTTTCCAATCTCCCGACCACGGAAGCCACCGAAGCCAGAGGCGCCCTGAGCAACGCGAACGAGGTCATTCGCTCGCCCAAGCTGCTGAATGTCCCGAGCATTGCGAGCACGAGTAGCTTCAGAGCTACCTTTGCCCATGGACGCTTCAATAAAAGCGAGATCGATGTTCCTCTGATTCTGCAGTGAATCAACAGCGCTTCTCGACTGAATGCCAAGATTCTCAAACGCTTGGGCAAGATTCTGAACTTCGGCGCTTTGGTTGGCGAGGCCAGAAAGTTCACGACTCGCGCCGTAAATGGCAGCACTTAGGTCACCAGCTTTGATCTCTCCCTTCTCAAAGGACTTGATGGCTGCATTGACAGAGATCCCAATTTCGCGAATGTTTTCGTCAACCTGAACCTGGCTCTTGACCTTCAGGATGTCATCGGACTTCGCGAGATCACCGATCCTGCGCTGCAGTTCAGCGATCCACTTAGTCGCTTCCTTGAACGACTTGAAAAACTCAACAGGTTCGTTGCGAATCGCAAGAGCACCAGCGGGCTCCTTGACAGCACGCCTCCAGCGTGGAACACTGCCGCCAGCGCCGTCACCGCCGTTGCCCAGGAAGGTTCCGCCGAGCGTGGTGCGACTGGCTCCACCGCCTCCGGTTTGGCGATAGGGACTCGCAGCGCGAACACCCGTGCGAGTGCTGGCGTAATACTGGTTGTCCCACATATTCCAGTTGTTCCTACCGGAAGGTGGGCCATAGGGACCAGAGAAGCTGTCCTTGCCATAGGCGCCATAAACGCCCCAACCAGTGCCGATTCTGCCTCCGTACTCAATCTCTCCTTTCTTGTTGCGGCGGGGAAGAATGTTCTTCCAGGCCGCGTCTGCCGGAAGTGCAGGGACCCGATGGTCGGAAGGAATGGCTGCACGCCCACCGCGAGCAATCGGCAGCCCAGGTTGATTGGCGAGCGGAACAGTCCGCACGTTGTTGGCGCCACCGGCAAGCTCGCGCTCCTGGAAGCCCCGGATCATCCGCTTGGTCTCTGCGCTCATCAGCCGCAGATCCTTGGCCCCGTTCTCCAGGGCCGCCGCCATGGCGATCAGTTCGACCTTGACCCGATCGACGCCCGTGCCGTCCGCCAGGGAGCGGAGCACACCGGCAGCCTCCTTGAGCCCGCTCTGGAGGATCGAGAGGAGGTTGCCCGCCCCCTTGCTCACCAGGGCCTTGCCGCCGCCCGAGGCCTGGATCTCGCCGATGGCCTGAGCCAGGATCGACTGCTGGATCTGCCGCACCAGGGAGCCGACGCCTTCCTTGCCCGCTCCCAGCAGCGCTCCACCGCCAGCCAGCAGGGCCTCCCCGGCAGAGTTGGCCAGAGCACCCCCACCACCCCGAGCAAAGCCGCTGAGGGCCGCCACGCCGCCCACGCCCGCAGCGCCGATCGCCCCAGCCTGCAGGGCCCCGTGGGGAGCCGCTGCCATGAACTGGGCCACCACCTCGCGCACCAGGCCGGTGATGGCCGACGTGTCCCCGCCAGCCAGGGTGCCAGCAGCACCGCCGAGCATCCCGAGCTTCGCCAGGGCCCCTGCGCCAGCGAACTTCGCCAGGCCCCCGCCGATGGCTCCCTTGGCCACCCCCAGGCCCGCAGCGCCCCCGCTGACCAGGCCCCCGGTCGCAGCGCCGCCACCACCGCCGAGCATCGCCCCCTGGAAGGCTGGGCCCACGGACCCCTTGACCCCCTCGCGGAAGGCGTTGGTGAGGGCCTGGCGGATGCCCGTGGCCATCCTCCGCTCAAGCTGCACCATGGCCCCGGCGATGGGCGCATTGCCCACCCCGTCCTTGATGGCGTTGCCGATGGCCTGGCGGATGGCCCGAGCCATCTTGCGCTCCCAGGCAACGGCCTCATCCACGAACCCCATCCCGAGGCCCATGGCGGCCCAGCGGCCCAGCTTCTTCGTCTCTTTCGACGGGCTGCTGATTCCAAGCGACTTCTTCAGTGCAGCAATCAGATTCTTGGCGACATCTTCTCTTGCACCTTTGATCTCAATCTCGCCCTTG
>JBKDUW010000215.1:0-12274 GCA_046339235.1 Erythrobacteraceae bacterium
GATCTTCTGGTCCTTGGTCATATCGGTGTCCTTCAAAAAGCCGGGGCCGGGCGCTGCGTAACCCCGACCACTCCGCGCCCAACCCCGGCAATGCCGTGAGCCTTATGACACCGTCTGTCAGATTTAGTCCAAACTTTTACACCGGAGGAGATCATAGGCAAACTTCGCCGCGTCGCTCCAGCTGCCACCGTCTAGGATCAGCGCTACGGCCAGCAGTCGTCGAACTTGGTCAGGATCGCCGCATCCTCGCGCAAACCGCCGTAAATCCTCCGATGTCTGATCCGCCCGAACCCCAATCGCTGCCGCCATCGCAAGCCCCCATGTGCGTGCGGCACTGAATCAGGTCGACTGCGCAACGGGAACCCCACCCCGTGAGTCATCCACAGCGCTCGTTGGTATAAGCGCCAGGAAGTTCAGGCTTTTCGCGAATGCATTGAGCAATGCTTCATCGAAATGGCCATCCGCGGCAAGCATACGCTCCATTGCTTTAGTCGGTTCCCATGCTGCCTTGTAGGCGCGGTCCGATGTCAAGGCATCATAGACGTCGCAGATAGCCCCCATACGCGCAATGTGCGGAATCTGCTCGCCTGAGAGGCCGAGGGGATAGCCCGAACCATCGATTTTCTCGTGATGCAGGCGGGCAACGTCCAAGGCCGCAACCGGCAAATCTGGGACGCTCAGAAGGGTCTGAAATCCTTGCTGCGTATGGGTCTTGACCACCTCGAACTCTTCTTCCGTCAGTGATCCGGGCTTGTGTAGCACATTTTCAGGAATGCGCATCTTTCCGACGTCATGCAGCAATCCACCCAGCCCGCATTCACGCACTTCGTCTGCGGGCATATCGAGATAACGGGCGAATTTGAGCATCAAGGCACACACGGCTACTGAATGAAGGTAGGTGTATTCGTCCGCCGTCTTCATCCGAACCACGTCGAGGAGCATGCTTTCTCCTCGTTCAAACATCTCGTCGATTTCCTCGACGAGCTTGAGTGCCTCTGCGACCGGGATATCGTTACCAAGACGGGCGGCATCAAAAAGCTTGCCCACAACAGATTTGGCGCGCGCTACCGAGCGAACCGCGCTATTATATTCTGCGCGCTCGGCCGGCGTGACTAGGTTCCGAAGTTGGTATGATTGCCGTCTATTGTGATCGGCTATGTTCTCACCGATGCGATCAACCAGATGCGCTTCCGATCGAGACTGCAACGCCTCGTCTTCGACCGGGCCGCATCCCAGCGCATCATCGATTTCGACATAAGGAATACGCGAGTTGATCAGGCGGTCGACATCCGATTGCGATGTCAATTTGAAGCGCGTCCGCCAGAACGGGTGGCTGAAAAATGATCCTCCCACGCGCCGGACGTGCATTCCAAGCCTAACACTTTCGGGATTGATTCGTCTGATCAAGGCATAAAACCGCGTCGTGAGGGGATTTTTTTTTGATCTTACCTCCTAGGTTTGAGCGGACCATTGTCGACGCGCACGTAAAAACCGCTAGGGGAGACAAAAGAAGTCGTTGCCGTTGAATGGCATCTGTGGACGCCCCTTCGGATGCAAGCGGTAATTTCGAACATGTTGGCACGTAGTCGGATGCTGTCATCTGTCCGGCCTGTTTGCGCGGGCGTAGCATCCTGATCGCTGCGCCGCTCGTCGCCCTTTGGGCGCGGCAGGCGCGAGCTGGGATCGAGCCGACCAGCATCATCGAGATCGCGACCAGTGCCGCGTTGATTGGTGCCTCGGCGTTGCTGCTTTCTGCCGGTGCCTTGCTTGCCGGAAGCGAGGGAGGGGTTTCGGTGCTTTGGGTGCTGGCGGGCTATATCGGGATGGGGATCGGGCTTATGTGGTACTGGCCGGTCATGCTGGCGCTGGTTTCATGGGTTGCACCGGTTCAGATCAAAAGCACCCTGATGGGCGGGACGTTTCTTGCGCTGTTCGCTGGATCGCCGCTGATGGGTTGGGTCGGCAGCTATTATGACCAATTAAGTGGCGCACAATTCTGGATGCTCGATGCATCGATCGGCTTCGGAGCGGCGCTTGCAATCTCGCTCGCTCGCCGTCCGCTTGAGGCATTGCTCGATCCTAACCCGCCCGCAGTTCTTCCGCCAGCAACCTGAATTCCTCACTTCGCGGGCTGTTCTTCCTCCACGCTAGCACGATCTCGCGCTTGGCGGTGGGGCTGTCGACGGGCCGCGCGACGACCTGTGTGCCGGCAAGGATGCCCGCCTTCAGCGCCATTTCGGGCAGCATGGTGAGGCCGAGGTCGTTGTCGACCAGCTGCACCAACGTGTGCAGCGATGTGCCGATCATCGCCGCGCTGGCGCGCAACTCGGCGCGGTTGCACGCGGCCAGCGCGTGATCACGCAGGCAGTGGCCATCCTCGAGCAGCATCAGCCGCCCCTGATCGATCATCTCCGGCTTGATGCTCGCCGGGGGATCGCGCGGGTCGTCCTTGGGAAAGGCGATGAACAGCCGGTCGTCGGCGATATGCACGATCGCGGCATCGCCGGTTTCGAACGGCAGGGCGAGCAGCACGCAATCGACCCGCCCATGGGAGAGCGATTCGAGCGCGTCGTGGCTGGTTTCCTCGCGCAGCATCAGCTTCAAGTCGGGCCGCTCGCGCTTCAGGCGCGGCAGCACACGCGGCAACATGAAGGGGGCGATGGTGGGGATCACGCTCATGCGCAGCTCGCCCGACAGCGGCTTGCCCGAGGCCTGCACCAGATCGGCGAGTTCCTCGGCCTCGCGCAGCAGCCGGTTGGCCTTTGCCACCACCTGCTCGCCCAGCGCGGTGAAACGCACGACGCGGCGCGAGCGTTCGACCAGCGTCACCCCAAGCAGCGATTCCAGCTCGCGGATCCCCGCTGAAAGCGTCGACTGCGACACGAAGCTGGCATCCGCCGCGCGGCCGAAATGGCCGTGTTCATGCAGGGCCACGAGATATTGCAACTGCTTGATGGTGGGCAGGTAAGTGCTCACACCGGGCCGCTCATTCCGCCGCCGGCGTGTCGGGCTCGTCCGGCTGATCCTGCTGGGCGGCCACCACCACCACATCGTCGATATGGGTCATCTTGAGTTTGCCGCGCTCCACCGCGAAGGCGAGCTTGCCCTCGACCAGATCGAGCGCGTCCTTGCCGAACACCTCGAACCGCCAGCCTTTGAGCACCGGCAGATTGCGTCCACCTGCGGCAAGCGCTTCCATTTCCTCGGCGCGGGTCAGTAGGCGTGCGGCGACGTCGATTTCGCGCGCGCGGATCTTGAGCAGCAGCTTCAATAGATCGGCGACCAGCGCGCCTTCCTTGCCCAGCGGCGCGCCGCGACCGGCCTTTTCGGGCATCTCGTCCTTCGCCATCGGCTCGGCCTCGGCCAGCACCTTCATCAGCCGCTTGCCGATGTCATTGTCTTTCCAAGCGGCGGAAAGCCCGCGCACCTTGGCAAGATCTGCCTGGCTTTTGGGCGGGTGGCTGGCGATGTCAGCGAGTGTCTCGTCGCGCATGATCCGGCCGCGCGGGATGTTCTTGTGCTGCGCCTCGCTTTCGCGCCAGGCGGCAAGCGCCTTCATCCGGCCCAAAACCTGCGGATTGCGGCCCGACTGGCGGATGCGTTTCCACGCGACGCCGGGATCGGTGAGATAGTTCGACGGATCGGCGAGCTTTTCCATCTCGGCATCGAGCCAGATGCCGCGCCCGGTCTTGATCAGCTTTTTCAGGATGCGCGGAAAGATCGTGGCCAAGTGGGTTACGTCTCCGATCGCATATTCGATCTGCCGCTCGGTCAGTGGGCGGCGGCTCCAGTCGGTAAAGCGCGCGCCCTTGTCGATGACGAGGCCCATCCAGGTTTCGACGAGGTTGGCATAGCCGATCTGTTCGGACTGGCTGATCGCCATCATCGCGATCTGGGTGTCGAAGATCGGATGCGGGGTCTTGCCGGTGAGGTTGACGATGATCTCGACATCCTGCCCGCCGGCGTGGAAGACCTTGAGGACGTCCTCGTTCTCGCACATCAGATCGAGCAACGGCCCAAGATCAATGCCTTCCGCCATCGGATCGATCGCGGCGGCTTCCTCGGTATTGGCGATCTGCACCAGGCACAGCTCGGGCCAATAGGTGTTCTCGCGCATGAATTCGGTGTCGACCGCGACGAATTCGGACTTGGCGAGGCGGGCGCAGAGGTCGGAGAGCGCCTCGGTCGTGGTAATCAGCGGATGGATTTTCATGTCATCTTTTCGCGGTTAGCGGGCGGAGTGCCGCCCTCGGGAGTCATCCCAGTTTGCCCCTGCACCGCTTGATCAGGTGCAAGGCTTGCCCTGTTGGCGCGCTCACGACGAAGCTCAGGCTTCAGCCCGCGCCGCCCGCGCGCGCCCTATCGTCATAGCCGCGATGAGGACAAGAGTTTAGATGGGACGCGTTCTCGTCCACACCTTACGGCCTATCGCCCCAACAGACTATCCAGCCAGCTTTTCGGGCCAATTGTCGCTCTTTCTAGACCGTCGTCCCCGCCCGCCTTCTCCAGCCGGCTGCGCAATTCGCGCCCGCTGATGCTGGCCTCGGGTTCAACCGTAGCAAGACGCGGGGTTGGCGTGGCTTGTACCGGCGCTAGTGCCGGGCTTACGGGCTCACCTTGCGGCAGCAGCCCCATGGCCTCGCAAATCGCGGCGACAGGCGCGTCGAAAACGGAAAATCCTCATTGCTGCCGACCAGCACCGCCAGCGGCTTGGGCAAGCCCTTGGTCCGGATCGCCTTACGGACAGCAAGATGCTGCACAATGGCCGAGGTGCAGGCGGCCAGCACATAGGCATCGCCGGCCGCGTCATCCTGGTACCGCGCAATCGAGGACGCGGTTACCGCGCCGTAGAGGGCCGACATGCCTTCGACTTCATTGGCGTTGTCGATCTCGGCAAAACAGCCCTGCCAGCACGAGCCATAGTTCGAATAACCAGCAAGGATCTCGGCGCGGGTCGCTTGCGAGAACCTGACCTCCGGTTGGTCGGTGTAATAATTTCTCTCGATATAGGGGGCCATGCTGCCGTTAGCGTCAGGCTTGAAATCGACGTGGCCGGCCCAGCTGAAATCAATCCCGATGGCGGTTATGGTCTTCCCGGATTTTTCTTCGCTGGCGATGGTGTCGGCAAGCTTGTCTCAGCCCTTGAGCGACACTGTGTCCGGATCGGCGCGCAGGGCAAGGTCGATGATCGGCAGGCCCGCGCCGGCCAATGCAGCCATCCGCTCGCGCACGCTGGCGAGCGCGGCATCGGCCTCTCCGCAGCGCAGCAGCGCTTCCAACTCCTTGCGGAACGCGTGTTGTTCGGCCTCGTCGACAAATGCCCGCTGCATGACTGGGTGCCCTTTCCTCGAACCCCCGCTCTACACGCTCAGGCTTTCCGGCTAGTTACGATCCGTTGTCCCGCCTGCGCGCACACCCCCACTGGATTTACGCAGGCACCTCGCCTAGAGGCGCGCCTTCGCAACGGCAAAACTTCGGACAATCGATAATGCACCCCTACCGCACACATACTTGCGCCCAGCTTTCTTCCGCCAACGTGGGCGAGACCGTCCGCCTGTCGGGCTGGATCCACCGCAAGCGCGATCACGGCGGCGTGCTGTTCATTGATCTGCGCGATCATTACGGTCTCACCCAGATCGTCGCTGACAGCGACAGCCCGGCGCTGCCCGTGCTCGAAGGCCTGCGGGTCGAGAGTGTCGTCACCATCGAGGGCGAGGTAAAGGCGCGCATGGCCGAGACGGTCAACGCGAACCTTTCCACCGGCGCGATCGAAGTCTTCGCGCGCTGCATCACGGTGCAGAGCGCGGCCGAGGAACTGCCGATGCCGGTCGCCGACGAGCAGCCGTATCCTGAGGAAATCCGCCTCAAGTATCGCTTCCTCGATCTGCGGCGCGAGACGCTGCACAAGAACATCATGACGCGTGTTGCGGTGATCGCCGATATGCGCACCCGCATGGCCGCGGTCGGCTTCAACGAATTCTCGACCCCGATCCTGACCGCGTCCAGCCCCGAAGGCGCGCGCGACTTCCTCGTGCCGAGCCGCATCCACGCGGGCAAGTTCTACGCGCTGCCGCAGGCGCCGCAGCAGTACAAGCAGCTGCTGATGGTGGCGGGTTTTGACCGCTATTTCCAGATTGCCCCGTGCTTCCGCGACGAAGACCCGCGCGCTGACCGCCTGCCGGGCGAGTTCTACCAGCTCGACTTGGAAATGAGCTTCGTCACCCAGGAGGAAATCTGGGAGACGATGGAGCCGGTGATCCAGGGCACCTTTGCCGCCTTCGCCGGCGACAAGGCCGTGACCCCCGCGGGCCAGTTCCCGCGCATCCCCTATGACGAAGCGATCCTAAAATATGGCAGTGACAAGCCCGATCTGCGCAACCCGCTTATCATCAGCGATGTTTCGGCGCATTTCACACAGTCAGGCTTCGGCCTGTTCGAGAAGATCGTCGGCGGCGGCGGTGCGGTGCGGGTGATCCCGGCGCCCGCCACCCACGAGAAGAGCCGCAAGTTCTTCGACGACATGAACGACTGGGCGCGCAAGGAAGGGTTTGCGGGCCTCGGCTATGTCACCCGCAAGGCCGGCGAGTTCGGCGGGCCGATCGCCAAGAACCACGGGCCCGAGCGCATGGCCGAGCTCTACGCCGAGCTGGGCCTTGGCGAAAATGATGGACTGTTCTTTGCGGCGGGCAAGGCCGCCGATGCTGCCAAGCTGGCGGGCGCTGCACGCATTCGTGTGGGCGAAGAGCTTGGCCTGATCGACGAGAACGCCTTCGCGCTCGCCTGGATCGTCGACTTCCCGTTCTACGAATATGACGAGGAGGCCAAGAAGGTCGCATTCAGCCACAACCCGTTTTCGAT
This sequence comes from Erythrobacteraceae bacterium, assembly GCA_046339235.1. Classification (GTDB taxonomy): domain Bacteria; phylum Pseudomonadota; class Alphaproteobacteria; order Sphingomonadales; family Sphingomonadaceae; genus Erythrobacter. The sequence continues at coordinate 6,859 of JBKDUW010000215.1, forward strand.
GCCGCAGGGCGGAATCGATGCGCTGCAGAGCCAAGATCCGCTGACAATCAAGGCGTTCCAGTACGATCTGGTCTGTAACGGCTATGAAATCGCTTCGGGCTCGATCCGCAACCACATGCCTGAGACGATGGTCAAGGCGTTCGAGTTGGTCGCGCTCTCCAAGGCAGACGTCGAGGAGCGGTTTGGCGGCATGTACCGCGCCTTCCAGTATGGCGCGCCGCCGCACGGGGGCATGGCCGCAGGGGTCGACCGGATCGTGATGCTACTGTGCGGGGCCAAGAACCTGCGCGAAATCACACTGTTCCCGATGAACCAGCGCGCCGAGGACCTGTTGATGGGCGCTCCCAGCAACCCTGAACCGCGCGCCCTGCGCGAGCTCAGCTTGCGGGTTGTCGAGCCGCCGAAGAAGGAAGGCGCCTAAAGCGTCCTTCATTCATCGGGCCTGAGGTGCGCTTGCTCTGTAGGCGGCGCACGTCATGCCCACTTGCGCTTGCTCGCGCCCTTCATTAGGGCGGGATCAAGTTTATTTAACCCCAGTTCAAGAGGGAATATCATGAGCGATACTGCCGATCGGGTGGCGAAGATTGTCGTCGAGCATCTCGGCGTCGAGGCCGACAAGGTCACCCAGGATGCCAGCTTCATCGACGATCTCGGTGCAGACAGCCTCGACATCGTCGAGCTGGTCATGGCCTTCGAAGAGGAATTCGGCGTCGAAATTCCCGATGATGCGGCCGAGAAGATCACCACGGTTGGTGACGCGACCAAGTACATCGAAGAACACAAGGGCTAAAGCCCGCAAGGACGCCACGGTGTCCGTGCTTGTCCGCCATTTCCTGATATTGGAAAAGGCGGGGCATTTGTCTGGCAGCATGTTTGCCGGAGCGCGGATCAGGGCTTAGACAGGCTCAGCCCCTACCCGGGTTGGGCCTGTTGCTTATTCGGAGAAGATCAATGCGCCGTGTGGTTGTAACCGGGCTTGGCCTCGTCACCCCGCTTGGAGCCGATGTCGAAACGACATGGGCAAACCTCATCGCAGGGGAAAGCGGGGCGGGCCAGATCACCCGTTTCGATGCCTCGAACCAGAAATGCACCATCGCATGCGAGGTGAAGGGCAAGGATCACCCCTGGGGGTTCGATCCCGATCTGCGCGTGGATCACAAGATTCAGCGGCAGGTCGATCCGTTCATTATCTTCGGCATTGATGCTGCTGGCCAGGCGCTCGAAGACGCTGGCCTCACAGACATGACCCAGGCCGAAAAGGAGCGCACCGGCTGCTCGATCGGTTCGGGCATCGGTGGGCTGCCGGGGATCGAGATCGAGAGCGTCAACCTTCACGAACGCGGCCCCGGGCGCGTCTCCCCGCACTTCGTGCATGGCCGCCTGATCAATCTGATCACTGGCCAAGTGCAGATCAAATACGGCTTCATGGGGCCGAACCACGCAGTTGTGACGGCGTGCTCGACGGGTGCCCATTCGATCGGCGATGCCGCACGGATGATCATGGCGGATGATGCCGACGTGATGCTGGCGGGCGGCGCGGAAGGCACCATCAACCCGCTCGGCATTGCTGGTTTCGCGCAGGCACGCGCACTCAACATGAGCATGAACGACCGTCCGACCGAAGCCAGCCGCCCATATGACCGGAACCGTGACGGCTTCGTCATGGGCGAAGGCGCAGGTGTGATCGTGCTCGAGGAATACGCGCGGGCCAAGGCGCGCGGCGCGAAAATCTATGCCGAAGTCACCGGCTATGGCCTGTCAGGCGATGCCTATCACGTCACCGCTCCGCATCCCGAAGGCAAGGGCGCAGAACTGGCGATGCGGATGGCGCTCAAGAAGGCGGGCCTCGGCCCGGGCGATATCGACTACATCAACGCCCACGGCACCTCGACCATGGCCGACACGATCGAACTGGCCGCCATCAAGCGCGTGCTGGGCGACGATCTCGGCGGTGCATCGATGAGCTCGACCAAGAGCGCGATCGGCCATCTGCTGGGCGGCGCGGGCGCGGTTGAAGCGATCTTCTGCATCCTCGCGATGCGCGACCAGATCGTGCCGCCAACGCTTAACCTGCATGATCCCGATGATGGCACCGAAGGCATCGATCTGGTGCCGCTGGTGGCGAGGAAGCGCGAAGTGCGCGCCGTGCTCAACAACAGCTTCGGCTTTGGCGGCACCAACGCCTCGATCATCATGCAGAAGGTCGACTGATCCCCGTGAGCCGTGCGCGTCTTGTCCTGATCGGCCTCGTCGCGCTGGCTCTGGCCGCACTGGTCTTCGCGTGGACCCTGATGGGCTCGGCGACGGTCGAGAAAGACACTAGCTTCACGATACCCGCAGGTGCCTCGGTCGCTGCGGTGGCGGACAAGCTCGAGGCCGAGGGGCTGATTTCCTCGGCTCCCAGGTTTGTGCTGCAAGCGCGCATCTTCGGCTCGGACGCGCCGATCCAGGCGGGCGAGTTCCTGATCGAGGCGGGCATGAGCCAGCGCGAAATCCTCGCCGCCTTCCAGTCTGGCGATGTCATCCGACGGTTTGTGACGATCCCCGAAGGCATGCCCTCGATCCTCGTGTGGGAACGGCTGATGGCCGAGGAACTGCTGATCGGCGAGGTGGCGGTGCCGCCCGAAGGCTCGATCCTCCCCGACACCTACGCCTTTGAGCGCGGCCAGTCGCGCAAGGGCCTAGTCGAGCAGATGCAGGCCGCGATGGACCGCGCGCTCGCCGAGGAATGGGCGAAGCGCCGCCCCGGCATTGCGGTCGATACGATGCGCGATGCGCTTATCCTTGCCGCGATCGTGGAGAAGGAAACCGGCAAACCCGAAGAACGCCGCATGGTCGCCGGGCTCTATTCCAACCGGGTGCGCATAGGGATGCGGCTGCAGGCCGATCCGACGATCATCTACCCGATCACCAAGGGCAAGCCGCTGGGCCGCCGCATCCGCCAGTCGGAAATCGCCGCGGTCAATGGGTACAACACCTATACCCGCGTCGGCCTGCCCGAAGGCCCGATTACCAATCCGGGCCGCGCCAGCATCGCAGCGGTGCTCAACCCCGAAAACACCGCCGCGCTGTTCATGGTCGCCGACGGCACCGGCGGGCACTGGTTCGCCGACACACTCGCCGAACACAACGCCAACGTCGCCAAGTGGTATGCGATCCGTAGAGAACGCGGTGAAATGTAGCTAAGGTTGGCAGGTGGCCGATCCCTTCATTCTCACCGCCGCGCTGCCGACCGACCTTGGCGCTTGGGCCGAGGGCTTGCGGCGCGCGCATTATCCCATCGAGCGCAATCACCTCCACGCCCATGTCACCTTGTTCCATTCCTTTGCGCCGTCCTTGCTCGACGAGCTCAAGGACTTCCTCCCCCGTGTGACAGCCGAATTCGCGCCGCCGGAGGGCGCGGTGAAGGGGGTGATGGATCTCGGCAAGGGCACCGCCATCGCTCTGGAAGCGCCGCAATTGCTGAACCTGCGCGCGGCTGTAGCCGAACATTTCCACGGCAGCCTGACAGCGCAGGACCTGCACGAGCCGCGCCCGCATATCACCATCCAGAACAAGGTGACCAAGGACGAGGCAAGGGCGCTGCAAGCCAGCCTTGGCCCGGTGCTCGCGCCATGGATCGCCAAGGGACGCTTCACCTTCCCCGCGCTGGAACTCTGGCACTATCGCGGGGGGCCGTGGGAGCGGGTCAAACCTTTCGCCTTTCGCGGGCGCGAGCGGCTCTAGCGCTGACCAGCTTGGGGCTTGACCACGGGCCATGCGCGCCTTAAGTGCGCGCCTCGCCCGGGCCGACACCCGTAAGCGAATCTGGCCGCACAAAGCCGTCGGATGCCCATGGGGCGGAGTAGCTCAGCCGGTTAGAGCAGCGGAATCATAATCCGCGTGTCGGGGGTTCGAGTCCCTCCTCCGCTACCATAGGCCTTTCCGGAAGCTTCCGAACGCTTCCGCATTTTTCCAAAAATACAACAAAAAGCAGAGGGTTGCGGGTGATTCGCGCCCGCATGCGTCCATGGCCTTCCACATGCAGCCAAATTTGGTGTGGGGGTATTTTGGGGGTATTTTCGCGGAGTATCGGAAAGGAGCGATACCCCCATGCCTCTCACTGAGAACCAAGCGAAGAACGCCAAGCCGCTGGAGCGCGCTTACAAGCTAGCCGACAGCGAAGGCCTGTTTCTGCTCGTCCAGCCGAATGGCGCGAAGCTCTGGCGGATGAAGTACCGCTTTGCAGGCAAGGAGAAGCTGCTCTCCTTCGGAGCCTACCCGGCATTGGGGATCGCAGCTGCCAGAGAAAGGCGTCGGGCGGCTAAAGCCGTCCTCGCGGAAGGCAGGGACCCGATGTTGGCCAAGGGCCAAGTAACATCGGAGGGAGGGGACACCTTCTTCGCCGTCGCGAACCGCTGGCATGAAAACCGAAAGACTGCACTGGATCCGGCGCATGCCGATCGTGTCTGGTCCCGGATGGAGCGGGATGTGTTCCCCTACATCGGCCAAAGACCGATTCAGGAGATCACCGCGCCAGAGGTTCTGGAGATGATACGCCGGATAGAGTCACGCGGCGCGCTCGATATCAGCCGGCGTGCTAAGCAGGGGGTGGGTCAGGTCTTTCAGTTTGCCATTGCTTGCGGGTTGGCCTCCAGTGATCCGACAGCAAATCTTCGCGGCGCCCTGAAGCCACGGCCAAGGGTAAAGCACATGAGTCGCTTGCCACTTGTTGAGTTGCCCGCGTTTATTGAGAAGGTCCGAGACTACCAGGAAGAAGGTGACCGGCGCTCGGCAATCACGAAGGACGCGGTCATGTTCGCCTTGCTGACCTGGGTCCGGACCAAGGAGCTTCGCCTCGCTGTCAAATCAGAGTTCGAGGACCTCCACGGCAAAAATCCTCTGTGGCGCATCCCGGCTGCGCGGATGAAGATGGGGCGAGAGCACCTTGTCCCTCTTTCCGCTCAGGCTGCCCAGATAGCTAGGACGATGATATCGCGCGCGACAGGCGAATTCTTGTTCCCTGGGGTGAGCGCAGATAAGCCGCTGTCTGAAAACACTATGATCTACGCCCTATACCGGCTTGGTTATCATAGTCGGCAGACGGTCCATGGGTTCCGGGGGCTCGCCAGCACCTGGGCGAACGAGCAACTGGTCGAGTTTGGCAAACCTGCGATTTGGATCCGGAAGTACCATGAGGATTGGGTCGAGATGCAGCTTGCCCATTCCGAAAAGAACGACGTCCGAGGTGCTTACAACGCTGCCGAGTATCCTGTCCCTCGGCGACGCATGATGCAGGATTGGGCCGACTTCCTCGATGGGAACAAGGTGGTCCAGCTCAAAAAAAGAGGGAAGAGTGCCGCCTAATTTCCTGCTTTCTGCGCTGTCGGAGGTGGTTCTGGGGGGTGTGCCCTGAACCGTGCCATCAAAGATTGAT
>JBKDUW010000216.1:0-3329 GCA_046339235.1 Erythrobacteraceae bacterium
TCGGGCCTGCGCGCAACGATGGGCGCGGCCGAAGCGGGCCTGCGCACCGCGAACATCTCAAAGGTCTTCCCGACGCGCTCGCACACCGTGGCAGCGCAGGGCGGGATCGCCGCATCGCTTGGCAACAATTCGCCCGATCACTGGACCTGGCACATGTATGACACCGTCAAGGGGTCGGACTGGCTGGGCGATCAGGACGCGATCGAATATCTTGCACGCGAGGCGCCTGCTGCGGTTTACGAGCTTGAACACGCCGGCGTGCCGTTCAGCCGCAATGCCGATGGCACGATCTACCAGCGCCCGTTCGGCGGCCACATGCAGAACATGGGCGCCGGCCCGCCGGTGCAGCGCACCTGCGCCGCAGCCGACCGCACTGGCCACGCCATGCTCCATGCGCTCTACCAGCAGAGCCTGAAGTATGACGCGGACTTCTTCATCGAATATTTTGCGCTCGATCTGATCATGTCCGAAGTGAGCGGGGTGAAGCAGTGCGTCGGCGTGATGGCGATGTGCCTTGATGACGGCACGATCCACCGCTTCCGCGCGCAGTCGGTGGTGCTCGCGACCGGCGGCTATGGCCGCTGCTACTACACCGCGACCTCGGCCCACACCTGCACCGGCGACGGCGGCGGGATGGTGCTGCGCGCAGGCCTGCCGCTGCAGGACATGGAGTTCGTCCAGTTCCACCCGACCGGCATCTACGGCGCGGGCGTGCTGATCACCGAAGGCGCGCGCGGCGAGGGTGGCTATCTCACCAACTCGCAAGGCGAGCGCTTCATGGAACGCTATGCGCCTTCCGCGAAGGACCTCGCGAGCCGCGATGTCGTGTCGCGCTCGATGGCTCTCGAAATGCGTGAAGGGCGCGGCGTCGGGCCGGATGGCGACCACATCTACCTGCACCTCGATCACATCGATCCCAAGGTGCTGGCCGAGCGCCTGCCGGGGATTACCGAAAGCGGCAAGATCTTTGCCGGTGTCGATCTCACCCGCCAGCCGCTCCCCGTCACCCCGACGGTGCATTACAACATGGGCGGCGTGCCGTGCAACTATCACGGGCAGGTCGTGACCTTGGGGCCGGACGGCAATCCGGATACCGTTATCCCCGGGCTCTATGCCGTGGGCGAAGCGGCCTGCGTTTCGGTCCACGGGGCGAACCGTCTGGGCTCGAACTCGCTGATCGACCTTGTGGTGTTCGGCCGCGCGACTGGCCACCACCTGCGTGACAATCTGACGCCGAATGCCAAGCAGGCGGAACTGCCCGCCGACAGCGCGGACTTCGCGCTGACCCGGTTAGATCACTTCCGCTATGCGCAAGGCGGCTCGCCCACCGCGCAGATTCGCGCGGAGATGCAGAAGGCAATGCAGAAGCACTGCGCGGTGTTCCGCGACCAGAAACTGATGGACGAGGGCGTGGCCAAGCTCGCCGAGCAGAACAAGCGGATGGAGGACATCCACGTCACCGACAAGTCGCTGATCTGGAACTCCGATCTGATCGAGACGCTCGAACTCGACAACCTGATGGCGCAGGCGAATGTGACGATGGCTTCGGCGGCGAACCGCAAAGAAAGCCGAGGCGCCCACGCGCACGAGGACTTCCCCAACCGCAACGATGCCGATTGGATGAAGCACACCATCGCCTGGTTCGACGGCTGGGGCGGCCGCGGCAGCAACAGCCGGCTCGATTACCGTCCGGTCCACGAATACACGCTGACGGACGATATTGCCTATATCGAGCCCAAGGCGCGCGTTTACTGATCGCTGCCACCGGCTACGCCTGAGGCTAACGGAAGGCCCGGTCTCCCCAAGGGATCGGGCCTTTCCTCTGTTCGGGCGCGCACGCCCCGCTTGACGCTTGCCAATGTCGCAGGCAGCTTGTCCGCCAATGAACAGGGGCGCGATCATCGGCGGGTCTTGGGCTGGGGCCTTGGCGGCATTGCTGGCCGTGCCCGCGCTGTCGCAGTCGCCCGCGCCCAATCCCAACCAGCCCCCGCCGCATACCTTGCCCTATCCCGATCTCGGCAGCGGGGAGAGCCGGCCCGAGCGGCGCAAGTCCTATGAACTCGCGCCCGAATTGCAGCGCGGGGTCAGCGCCGCGCAGATCCGCGACCAGCAGCGCCGGCTCGATAGCGCGCTCGCCGCGCTTGCCCCCCAAACCCCCGGCACGCTTGACGCCTTCGTCGTCACCCTCGCGCTCGACAGCGATCCGGTCTTCGCCCGCGAGGCGCGCGAGGCGGCGCGGGTGCTTTCGGCGCGGTACGGCGCTGGGGGGCGAACGCTGACGCTCGCCGGGCCGGACGGGACGCGCGACGATGCGCCGCATGGCTCGATCACCGCGCTGGTGCTGGCGCTCAGCCATATCGGCAGCCTGATGGCCCCCTCCGAGGATGTGCTGGTGCTCTACACCACCAGCCACGGGCTGGATCTGGGTCTGGCCTATCATTACGGCGATACCGGTTACGGCGTCCTCTCACCCGCAAGGCTCAAGGCGGCGCTGGAGGAGGCGGGGATCAGGCGCCGCGTGCTGATCCTGTCGGCCTGCTATTCGGGGGTGTTCATCCCCGAACTTGCCAGCCCTGACACCGCAATCCTCACCGCCGCTGCTGCCACGCGCACCTCGTTCGGCTGCGCGGCGGAGAATGACTGGACCTACTTCGGCGACGCGCTGATCAACCGCGCGCTGCGCCAGCCGGTGGCTCTGGACGAGGCGGCGCAGCTGGCAGGGCGATCGGTCGCGGAGTGGGAGACCAAGGCGCGCGTGCTTGCCTCGCTGCCGCAGACCAGCATCGGGGCGGACGCGAAGGGCTGGCTGCCGCAGATCGAAGCCGGGATGCCGCGGCAGGCGAGCGCGCCGGTGGGCCGCCCGGCCTTCGATCCGGCGGCGTTTACGGTGCCGGTGCGCGCCGGGCAGAAATGATCTTCACCGGTTTCGCCAGCATCTCGCCTTTCATCCAGCCTTCGCCCGCCTCGGGATCGACCGGGGTCGCGTGAATTTTTGCGACCACGTCCATCCCTTCGGTGACGTAGCCGAACACGGCGTAGCCGCTCTTCCACACCGGATCGCTGGAGCCAGGATCGGCGTTGAGGCCGGTCTGATCCTCGATCATGATCGAAAAGTCGCCATTGGCCGTGCCCGGTGCGCCCATCGCCATTGACAGCGCGCCGTGGGTGTGGGTGAGGCCAGTCTGGCTGGTCGGCTCGTGGGTGATGCCGGGCAGGATGCGCTTGGCCTCCCACCGCGTGCCGCCTTGCAGCAGGCCATTTGGCTTCGGCTCGCGGTCCAGCCGCATCGCGCGGTAGAACACCGTCCCGTCAAACCGCTTCTCGTCGAC
>JBKDUW010000217.1:0-11811 GCA_046339235.1 Erythrobacteraceae bacterium
GTGGGTGGAATGCTGACTATCTGCTTTCAGGCTCCGACATCGCTAAAGCGAGCTTTCGTGACACCGGCACGTCCGCGAACGGTCATTTTTAGGGGACTTCAATGTCGGCTAGCGCCCCTTCGTCGCCGCTCAACAGGAATCGACCTCTTCGTGGGACTGGCCACTTTCGCAGAAGTTGAATTCGGCTATCACCGGGCCGTAGGTGTACCGTCCGGTATTCGGTTGCGATGAGCACAAGCCGACCTTAGTCGATGTTGCGGCTGGGGGTTACTTCCAGTAGGGCACCGTCCATGGATAAATGCGCGGTCGTGGTTGGAGCGTCATCGGGGATTGGCGAGGCGATTGCGCGCGAGCTTGCACGCCGTGGCTGGCGGTTGGGTCTTGCGGCGCGGCGTGTGCCGGAACTTGAAGCAGTCGCGCGGGATCTGCGGAGCGCACTCGTTGCCTACGTAGACCTTGCCGATACCGAAGGCACCCGCTTAGCGCTGACATCCCTCGCTGACCAGCTTGGCGGCGTCGACCTTTGGGTGCTGAATGCCGGCACGGGGGAGGAGAACATCGAGTTTGCCTGGGGTCCCGAGGAGACGACAATCCGCGTGAACGTGCTTGGCTTTGCTGCGATGGCAGATGTAGCAATTCACCACTGTTTAGGGCGGGGCCATGGTCGCATCGTCGGAGTTTCGTCGATCGCGCGTTTCATGAAGCGGCCGCCTGCCGTCTCCTATGCGGCGAGCAAGGCCTTCGTATCGGTATACCTTGATGGACTGAGGGATCTCGCGCGACGGCGCGGTTCAAAGGTGACGGTTACCGAGGCCTGCCCAGGTTTCGTGCGAACTCCGATGATGATGGCATCGAAGCCATTCTGGGTAGCAACTCCTGAGAAGGCCGCGCGCCAGATCGTCGATGGAACAATCACCGGGCACAAGCTGGTCTACGTCACTCGGCGCTGGCGGATCATCGCTTGGGCATTACGCTTGATGCCGAGGTAGCTCCTCGCCACTTTATAACTTGTCCTAGGGGACTACCCACCCGTTCATGACGAACCCTATGGCAGAGGTCGAGTGACCACTGTTGGCCGGTCCTGCCATTCGCTGAGGCGCGAGGGAACGGCGGCTTCGTCCCAATTTCAGCTGTTCCAAGTCCCATGAACACGTGGCCGCTTTCAGGAAGTCGCAGGTCGCAACCGAACGTCTGACATGGGGTCGTTTCCTGAACGGCAGGATCTTTTCAGCAGGGTGGCAAAGCCGCCGGGCCGCTTTCGGGATCGCACGTCAGCCCGGCTCATGGCCGAAGATGGGTGGAAAACGGGCATCCGAGATATTCGTTTGAATGAATGTAGATTTCCGTTGAGATTTGACCCGGGATTTTCATCGAGAAGTGACCCGGGTTGTTGGTAGCTATGTCCGCTCTGACTTGGGTTTGGTCAAGGGTTGGACGTTCTCCTTTTTGGTTTTGTGCTGGGCGGCAGATGCCTTGAACCGGAAGCTATCGTTCCCGGTTTCGAGGATATGGCAGTGATGGGTTAGCCGATCGAGCAGCGCGGTGGTCATCTTGGCATCGCCGAAGACGCTGGCCCATTCGCTGAAGCTCAGATTGGTGGTGATGGCCACGCTGGTTCGCTCGTAGAGCTTCGAGAGCAGATGGAACAGCAACGCCCCGCCTGACGGGCTGAACGGCAGATAGCCCAGCTCATCGAGGATGATCAGGTCAAGCCGCAGCAGGCGTTCTGCGAGCTGGCCTGCCTTGTTCTGGGCCTTTTCCTGTTCGAGCGCATTGACGAGGTCGACCGTGGAGAAGAAGCGGACCTTCTTGCGACGATGCTCGACCGCCTGAACGCCGAGCGCGGTGGCGATATGGGTTTGGCCCGTCCCCGGGCCGCCGACGGCGACGACGTTGTGCGCTCCATCGATAAAGTCGCAGCGATGCAACTGGCGCACCATGGCCTCATTGACCTCGCTGGCAGCAAAATCGAAGCCGGCCAGATCCTTGTAGGCGGGGAACCGCGCAGCCTTCATCTGATAGGCGATCGAACGCACCTCACGCTCGGCCATCTCGGCTTTGAGCAGCTGTGACAGGATCGGGACTGCAGTGTCGAACGCAGGCGCCCCCTGCTCGATGAGATCGCTGGCCGCTTCGGCCATGCCATACATCTTGAGGCCGCGCAGCATCACGACGACAGCCGCGCTGGCAGGGTCATGACGCATGGGTAGTCTTCTTGGCGCGCAGTGTATCATAGCGCGCTACATCGGCTCTGGGCTCGCTCGTCAGCGACAGCGCCTGCGGGGCGGCGATGGGATCGGGGCCAGCGGGCTTTCCATCGATCAGGCGGTGCAGCAGGTTCAGAACGTGGGTCTTGGTGGCAACGCCTGCCTCAAGTGCCAGCTCGACCGCGCAGAGGACGGCCTGTTCGTCGTGCTGAAGCACCAGCGCCAGGATCTCGGCCATTTCCTTGTCGCCGCCGGGCCGCTTCAGCAGCTGCCCCTGCAGCTGCCTGAAGGCATCAGGCATCGCGGTGAACGGGGCACCGTTACGCAGGGCACCGGGCTTGTGCTGGATCACCGCCAGATAATGCCGCGAGTCATAAACCGTCTGCCCGCCGCTGCGGTGAGAGCGATCAATGATCCTGTCGTGCTCACACAGGATCTGTCCCTCGGCGGCGATCACGATCCGCGCGGGATAAACCCGCAACGACACCGGCCGGTTCGCAAAGCTGGCATGCGCTGCCACAACCGGCGCCGGGCGTCCTGAACGTTCTTCTCGACCTGGCCCTTCTCCCAACCGGAAGCAGGATTACAGAACTCAGGCTCGAACAGATAATGGCTGGCCAGGGCCGCAAAGCGCGCGTTAACCTGCCGCGCCTTGCCAGTGCCGACCTTGTCGACCGCAGTCTTCATATTACCAAAAATCCCACGGCGCGGAACGCCGCCCAGAACCCTGAACGCCTGCGTCAGCGCATCGAACAGCATCTCATGGGTCTGCAGCGGATAGGCCCTGACGATAAAGGCCTTGCTGTGCGCCAGCTTGGTGTGGGCCGCCTGCAGCTTCACACGCTCGCCAGCGATTACAGCCCAGTCTTCGCTCCAGTCGAACTGGAATGCCTCCCCTGGCGCAAACACCAGCGGCACGAAGGTCCCGCGCCCGCTGGTCTGCTGTTCATATTGCCGCTGCCCCTTCCATGCCCGCGCAAAAGTGGCAACACGGCCGTAGGAACCGTCAAATCCCAACGCCACCAGATCGGCGTGCAACCGCTTCACCGTGCGCCGCTGTTTGCGCGACTTGCCAGCCTCGATCCGCAGCCAGTGCGATAGCTTCTCAGCAAACGGATCCAACTTGCTGGCACGCTCGGGAACCCGAAACTGCGGCTCCACCGAGCCGCTACGCAGATACTTGCGGATCGTGTTCCGCGACAAGCCACTGTGCCGCGCGATCTCCCGGATCGGCATCCGATCTCGCAGATGCCAGCGACGGATAACACTCAGTAACGCCATGTCGATCACTCCTGTCCCCCTCCCTGCTCACAGCAAGGAACGGGTCAAAACATGGGTCAAATCTCAATGAAAGCTCACCGCCCTCCCGGGTCAAATCTCAACGGAAATCTACACTTTACGCGATTTGAACCACGTTTGTCCGCCGCAACTGTTCAACTTGGGTCTAAACGCAAGCCGAACGTCCGCATTCGTTTCGCGTCTTGCAAACAAACCGAACGCCTGCGCGGCGACACCCCCCAAACCCCAGCTTACCCCGCCGTTACATCCTCCAGCGGCACATCCATGATCGGATAGCGCCGCCATTCGGCCCAGTCATAATGCCACCATTCATTGGCGAGCGGGACGAAGCCCTCGGCCACCATCCAGCTTTCGAGCATCCGGCTCGCCGCCAGCGCCTCGGCAGGCGCGGCGGTGTTGCTGCGATAGGCTGCCGGAGTGAAGTCGTCATAGGGGCTGGGCATCACCACTTCGGCGCCATTGCGGTGCAGCGACAGGTCGATCGAGCAGCCGCGATTGTGGCGTGATCCCGTGCGCGGATCGGCGACGAACTCGCGCTTCTCGGGCGGGGTCGCCTCCCACATGTCCCGTGTGATGCGCCAGGGGCGATAGGCGTCGAAGATCAGCAGGCCATAGCCTGCCGCCTCGGCGCGGGTCTGGACGCGAGACAACACCTCGGCGACCGGACGCTGCGCCACCGCGCGCGCCACCGGATAGAGCACGCGTCCCATGAAGTTGGCAGGGGTCGCATAGCGAATATCGAGCTTGAGGCGCCGATCGATGCGGGCGAGATTGACCAGATCGGGCGCGGCGGTGGCAGCAGGGTCTTGCGGAAGGGCAAGCGCGCCCTGCCCCCGCGCCGCACAGCCGCCCAGCATTCCCGCCAGCATCCCCCCCATCGCTCCGGCGCCCATCCCGCGCAGCACCGCGCGGCGGGTCTGGAGCACGGCGGATGCGGGCGGCGGGGCGTTCATGGCGAGGACACATAGGCCAGCCAGATTGGCGCGGCCACAGGGGATTCTCGGCTCCTTCGGGATACGGCGGGGATTAGCTGCGTTCTGCCTCTTGTGAGCGAGCGAAGAATCGCTAACCTACGAGGTGACATGAAAGAGTTCTTCCAGCACGCCGCCACGACCGATGGGGTCACTGTCCGGGTAGCCGTCAACTACCTGCCGGAACAGTCGCACCCCGAGACGGGCAAGTGGTTCTGGGTCTATCACATTCGCATCGAGAACGCCTCGCACGAGCCGCTGCGCCTGCGCACGCGCCACTGGCGTATCACCGACGGGCGCGGGATGGTCAATCATGTCGATGGCGAAGGCGTGGTCGGTGGACAGCCGCTGCTCCTGCCTGGGCAGAGCCACGATTACGTCTCGGGCTGCCCGCTGACGACCCCGTTCGGCTCGATGGAGGGGTTCTACACCTTCCAGCGCCCCGATGGCTCGCCATGCGAAGTGCGCATCCCGTTCTTCCCGCTCTCCGCGCCCGAGACCGCCGAGGGTCGCTCGCCCCGCTGAGGCGCGGCCTTGCGATAAGCCGCCGGCGCGCCTAATCCACGCGGCGTGAAGCGCACCCATCTTCCCTTGAACGCCCTGCGCGTGTTCGACGCTGCGGCGCGGCATCTCTCCTTTACCCGCGCGGCGGACGAGTTGGCGGTGACGCCGGCCGCGGTCGGCCAGCAGATCCGCGCTCTCGAGGACGTGCTCGGCGTCGTGCTGTTCCGCCGCACCTCCAAGGGGCTGGAACTCACGCCCGAAGGCGATGCCGGGCTCGATCCCTTGCGCGAAGGCTTCCTGAGGTTCGAGGAAAGCGTCGAGGCGATGCAGGCCGGACAGGCCTCGGACCGCTACACCATCGCGGTTCCGCGCGAATTCTACGCCGAGTGGCTCGCGCCGCGCCTTGCCAGGTTCCAGGCGGGCACGCCGGGGGTGCAATATATCCTCGCGCCTGACGAACACGCCGATTTCACCGAGGCCAATCTCGACCTCGCGATCCGGCTGGCCGACGGGCCGGATGATCTGGAGGGGGTGCAACTCGCGCCTGCGATGCGCGTCACCGTTGCCGCGCCCGAGTACCGTAGCGCGTGGATCGACTGGCCCGGGATGCCGCTGCCCGATGGCGTGAACCCGTGCATCAAGGCCGGCAGCCCCGGACAGGCGCTGGCCTCGGCGCTGGCGGGGATGGGCTGCACGATCCTGCCGCTGCCGCTCGCCGAGAGCGCCATCGCGCAAGGCCGCCTCACCGTGATCGACGGGCCCGAGCCTTCGCGCCGCAGCTACTGGCTGCTCGCTCCGCCGCCGCAATGGCGTAGCAAGAAGGTGCGGGCGCTGGTGGGGTATTTAAGTGAATAAGGACACGAAGCCCGCCCGTGAGGTTGGGCAACGGTCGCGAAGCGACCGCAAGGCCGACCGGCGGCCCGGAGCGACGCGCCCGCAGGGCGTGTGAGCGAGGAAATCGCAGCCCGGAGGAGCTGCGGAAATCAAGAATCTCCGAGCACTTCTGCTCGGATACGTTCGTAGAGCTAGTGGCCGGGGATCACGTAGCGCGCGTCGACATATTGCGCGTGGCGGTGGCGGATGATGAAGGCGAGCATCGAATTGGCGCGCGGGTTGTAGAGGCCCTCGGCCAGCGCGCGCTCGGTCGCGCAATCCTCGATCCGCGCCACCCCCCATCCGAGCGCCTCGTCCCCGGCCGCCGCAAAGCCCTCCGCGCCCGGTCGTGCACGCAGCTTGTAGAGCGCCTCGAGCGAGCGGCCAATATGCACCGCGGCCGACTTGACGATGCCGGTGAAGGCAAGATGCGCGACAAAGGCGCGCTGGGGATCGAGCGTGATCGAATTGCGCCGTTGTTGTTTGTGCCGATAGGGCGGGAATTCGAGCAGCGGATAGCTGTCTGACACCACCACCGGATCAAACTCCCACGCGACCTCGGAGGTCGCCTGCCGCGGGATCTTGCGCTTGTTGCGCTTGGGTAGCGGAGGGGAGGCGGAGTCCATGCGGGGCGGGGTGGAACGGATTTTCCGAGTAGGAAAATCCCGCCCTGCCGGTGGCGATGGGGTGGCCGCATGGTGGAGCCTCAATCGCGTAGGACAGAGGGCAGGGCTGGGCGCGATGGTCCTCGGCAGGGCCACCGACAGGTGACTCGGGGAGCCTACCCTGGCTGAGCATCCTCGCGCCCGTTGTTCGATGTTACGACTTTCGCCGCAAGCAGCGCGCAGATGGCCCCTGCCAGTTGCGCGGCAACGAATCCCAGAACATCGACAGGAGCAATGCCCGCGAAAGTGTCGGTGAGACTGCGCGCGACGGTGATCGCGGGATTGGCAAAGCTGGTCGAGGAGGTGAACCAGCAGCCCGCCGCGATGTAAAGCGCGACGCTCAGCGGAACCGACCGATTGTTTGCCTCGCGCGTGGCGAGGATCGTCAGCAACAGGCCGATTGTCGCGATGAACTCGCCCGCCCACTGGCCCACGCCAGTTCGCACGGTGGTGCTCGATTGCAGGATTGGCAGGTCGAACATGAGGTGCGCGGCCCACACGCCGAGGATCCCGCCGCCTAGCTGCGTCGCGAGATAGGCCAGCGCCAGACCGGCCCCGATCTCCCGGCGCAGGCTGAACACCAGCGTCACCGCCGGATTGAAATGCGCGCCCGAAACCGGCCCCAGCATGGTGATTAGCACGTAGAGGATCGCTGCGGTTGCCAGCGTGTTGCCGAGCAGCGCGATGGCGACGTTTCCGCCTGCAAGGCTCTCGGCCATGATGCCTGATCCGACGACCGTTGCGAACAGGAAGAAGCTGCCGAGCGCCTCGGCAAACAGCGGCCGGATCATGCCGCGCCTTCCATCGCGCCGATTTCCGCCAGCCATGCCTGCAAGGCATCGCGTGCCATCGTCTCGAATGGCAGGGCGAGCAGCGCCTCGGCGCGCATGGTGATCCAGTCCCAGGTCTGCGCGAAAGCGGCATCGACTGCCGCGTTGTCACCGCTTACCGCTGCCGGATCAGGCAGGCCCCAATGCGCCCGCACCGGCGCATCGGGGCCGGTGAACACGTTCCAAATCTTGGAATGGAGGCCCGCGGTGTCGATGCCGCGCTTGGCCAACAGGCGCAGCGCTCCCGGATGCACCGCGCCCTTGGGCTGGCTCCCCGCGCTGAACGCGGCAAGCCGGCCGGCACCGCGGGTGTTGAGAATCACCTCGCCAAGGATCGAGCGGTCGGAATTGCCCGTGCACAGGACCAGCACATTCATCCTCGTGTGCCTCAGCAGCAGGAAGTAGCAGGGACCGCTGCTTGCGGCACGCAGCACGCGCCACCGGCTGCCTCGGCGTTGGCGAGTTGTTCGAGATCGGGGCTGCCGCCATAAGTGGTGTTGCCGCCACTGGTCAGGAAGGCTTCCCACACCACCCCGTCGGGATCGGTGATCCAGCTTTTTTCGGACTTGGCATAGCAGCAGGTGGTCGCGCCTTCCTCCAGAACTGGGCGGTTCGCGGCGTTGAGGCGAGCATAGACCGCGGCGAGTTCGGCTGCATCATCGACCTGCAGGCCGACATGCTCGATACCCTTCGACGCCCCTTCACGCATCGAAATCGCGAAGTTGACCCGCGGGTCTTCGAGCATCCACTTGGCGTAGTCGGTCTTTACCACCGACGGTGCGGCACCGAACAAGTGGGTGTAGAAGGCGATCGAAGTATCGAGGTCGGTCACGCCGACATGCATGTGGAAGCGCTTCATCGGGCTGGCTCCTTGTCAGGTTGCGGGTTGTCAGGTTGTGGGGCGCAGACGGCCGTTTCCTCGCAAGGCAGGCCGCTGCAGCAATTCTCGGTGAGGTAGGCTATCAGCCCGTTCATCGCGCCGTAGTGTGCCACATAGATGATCGAACGGCTCTCGCGTCGCTGTGTCACGAGCCCGGCATGGGCAAGTTGGGCGAGGTGGAAGCTCATCGATGAAGCAGGAATCCCGAGCTTGTGGGCGATCTCGCCTGCTGGCACCCCTTCGGCACCCGTCTGAACGAGTAACCGAAAGGCGGCAAGCCGATGCTCCTGTGCGAGGGCCGCGAGTGCTTGAATGACATTTGCAGGTTGCATGAGAGCCTTCAATTATTCGATAATTATGGAAATAACGAATTGAGCGGGACGGTCAATCCCCTACACTCTGGCTTGACCCCCAAACCAAACCCGCCTAGGAGCCCGCATCTTCCGGGGCCATCCCCGGTATGAGCTGAACATTGGCGGTGCGTCTCTCCCTTGCGGAAAAGGCAGCCGACAAAGTAACCCGGTGGCCGAAGGGCCGGATTTGCGGGTGGAGCGTTTCAG
This sequence comes from Erythrobacteraceae bacterium, assembly GCA_046339235.1. Classification (GTDB taxonomy): domain Bacteria; phylum Pseudomonadota; class Alphaproteobacteria; order Sphingomonadales; family Sphingomonadaceae; genus Erythrobacter. Next base: position 8,790 of record JBKDUW010000217.1, read on the forward strand.
TCTCTTCGTCGTTCCAGCGCGCAGCTGGAAACGTCCGCCGCCAGCCTTGCGCTTGCGGCCAGCGGTCCCGGGTCAAGCCCGGGATGACGATTGGGCTCATCCTCTCCTCCCTCACCATCCGGCACCCGTGCCTCTAGCCTCGTCGGGAAGGCCAGCGCGGTTTTGCGCATTGGCCGAGGGAAAGCGCGGAGCCCCTCCAGGAAAAGTGGGCACCGGTTTTCCGCCCGGAAGGGGCGACCCTGATCGGGCAAGTCGCCCGATCAGAAACCAAAGGTGAAGTGAGAACTTAATGCCGACGATCAACCAGCTGGTCCGCAAGGGCCGCGTTCCGCAGAAGGCCAAGTCCAAGGTCCCTGCGATGGAACAGAACCCGCAGAAGCGCGGTGTCTGCACCCGCGTCTACACGACGACCCCGAAGAAGCCGAACTCGGCGCTGCGCAAGGTGGCCAAGGTCCGCCTGACCAACCAGCGCGAAGTCATCAGCTACATCCCCGGCGAAGGCCACAACCTGCAGGAACACAGCGTCGTGCTGATCCGCGGCGGGCGTGTGCGCGACCTTCCCGGCGTGCGCTACCACGTGCTGCGCGGCGTGCTCGACACGCAGGGTGTCAAGGATCGCAAGAAGAGCCGCTCGAAGTACGGCGCCAAGCGTCCGAAGTAATGGCCTTTCCGCCGTCCCGGGCTTGACCCGGGATCCCGCTGTTCTGGTTGCTCGCGCGGGCCCTAGAAAACAAGCGGGGCCCCGGATCAGGTCCGGGGCGGGGTATCAAGAAATTTTGGAGACAAGCAAATGTCACGTCGTCGCCGTCCCGAAAAGCGGGTCATCCTGCCCGATCCCCAGTACGGGGATCAGATCCTGTCGAAGTTCATGAACAACCTCATGCTCGACGGTAAGAAGGCTGTTGCCGAAAAGATCGTCTATGGCGCGCTTGCCACGGTGGAAGCGAAGGCCAAGGCCGATCCGATCCAGCTGTTCCATGATGCGCTCAACAATGTGAAGCCGCAGGTCGAAGTGCGCAGCCGCCGCGTTGGTGGTGCGACCTATCAGGTGCCTGTGGAAGTCCGCCCCGAGCGGGCCCAGGCGCTCGCGATCCGCTGGCTGATCACCGCTGCGCGCGGTCGTCCGGAAACCACCATGTCGGCGCGCCTCTCGGGCGAGCTGATGGATGCGGCCAACAATCGCGGCAATGCGGTCAAGAAGCGGGAAGATACCCACCGTATGGCCGACGCCAACCGCGCCTTCTCGCACTACCGCTGGTAACGCTGCGGTCAGCGAAAGCGGCCGCCCCGGCGTAAAAAGGAGCGGCCGGTCTTTCCGCTGTCACATATGCAACTATATGGAGCGCGCGCGGGGCCGTGTTGGCCTGGTACCGCTCCTCCAACGCTCAAGGAAATCACCATGGCACGCAGCCATCCGATCGACCGCTACCGCAATATCGGCATTATGGCGCATATCGACGCCGGCAAGACCACCACGACCGAGCGGATCCTGTTCTACACCGGCAAGTCCTACAAGATCGGCGAAGTGCACGATGGCGCGGCGACGATGGACTGGATGGAGCAGGAGCAGGAGCGCGGGATCACGATCACATCCGCCGCGACGACCTGCTTCTGGTCGGTCGCCGATGGTCCCGAGCACCGCATCAACATCATCGACACCCCGGGGCACGTCGACTTCACCATCGAAGTCGAACGCAGCTTGCGCGTCCTCGACGGCGCGGTCGCCTGCTTCGACGGCGTGGCAGGTGTTGAACCGCAATCCGAAACCGTATGGCGCCAAGCCGACAAATCCGGCGTGCCCAGAATGTGCTTCATCAATAAGTTGGACCGCACCGGCGCCAACTTTAAGTACTGCGTGCAGTCGATCATCGATCGTCTGGGTGCCAAGCCGGCTGTGCTTTACATCCCGATCGGTCTCGAAGCCGATCTGAAGGGCCTCGTCGATCTCGTGCACAACCGTGCGATCATCTGGAAGGACGAAGCGCTGGGCGCCGAGTTCTTCTACGAGGACATCCCGGCCGACCTGGCTGACGAAGCCGCGGTCTATCGCAGCGAGCTGATCGAACTCGCCGTCGAGCAGGACGACGAGGCGATGGAAGCCTATCTCGAAGGCAACGAGCCCGACGTGGCAACGCTGAAGGCGCTGATCCGCAAGGGCACGCTCAACCAGTCGTTCGTCCCGGTGTGCTGCGGTTCAGCGTTCAAGAACAAGGGCGTCCAGCCCCTGCTCGACGCGGTGGTTGATTATCTGCCGTCGCCGCTCGACATTCCTGACGTCCAGGGCGTCAAGATGGACAGCGACGAGCCCGACAGCCGTCCCGCGACCGACGAAGCGCCGTTCAGCGCGCTTGCATTCAAGGTCATGAACGATCCGTTCGTCGGCAGCTTGACCTTCATCCGCATCTATTCGGGTACGCTCGGCAAGGGCACCTACCTGAACTCTGTGAAGGACAAGAAGGAAAAGGTTGGCCGTATGCTGGAAATGCATGCGAACGAGCGCAAGGATGTGGACGAAGCCTTCGCGGGCGACATCATCGCGCTTGCCGGCATGAAGGAAACTACCACCGGCGATACGCTGTGCGCTAGCAATGCGCCGATCGTGCTCGAGCGGATGGAATTCCCCGAGCCGGTGATCGAACTGTCGGTGGAACCCAAGACCAAGGCTGACCAGGAAAAGATGGGCATCGCGCTCAACCGCCTGTCGGCCGAAGATCCCTCGTTCCGGGTTTCGACCGATCACGAAAGCGGCCAGACCATCATCAAGGGCATGGGCGAACTGCACCTCGACATCATCGTCGATCGCATGAAGCGCGAGTTCAAGGTCGAGGCGAACGTCGGCAAGCCGCAGGTCGCCTACCGCGAGACCCTCCGCGGCAAGGTCGAGCAGGAAGGCAAGTTCGTGCGCCAGTCGGGCGGCCGCGGCCAGTACGGCCACGTGTGGCTCAAGATCGAGCCGCAGGAAGAAGGCAAGGGCTACGAGTTCATCAACGGCATCGTCGGCGGCGTCGTGCCGCGCGAGTAC
>JBKDUW010000218.1:0-11217 GCA_046339235.1 Erythrobacteraceae bacterium
ACAAGACCGTGACCGTGAAGGTCGAACGCAAGGTGAAGCACCCGCTCTACGGGAAGATCATCCGTCGTTCGAAGAAGTATCACGCGCACGACGAGAACAACGAATACACCGTGGGTGATGTCGTGCGGATCGAAGAGACTCGTCCGATTTCCAAGACCAAGACCTGGGCCGTGAAGGACCGGGTTGTCGCGGGCGGCACCCAGGCGATCGAGGCTGATCTCGACGTCGCGGAAGCCGGCAACTGAATTAGGCGTAAACGGAACTGCCGGGCCCCAGTCGGATTGGGCGTCCCGGTAAGCCAGTGAGAAGGAAGACGGATCAATGATCCAGATGCAATCCAATCTCGACGTCGCGGACAACAGCGGCGCCAAGCGCGTCCAGTGCATCAAGGTGCTGGGCGGGTCGAAGCGTCGCACCGCGGGTGTCGGCGACGTGATCGTCGTCTCCATCAAGGAGGCGCAGCCGCGCGCGAAGGTCAAGAAGGGCGATGTTCATCGCGCCGTGATCGTGCGTACCCGCAAGGACGTTCGTCGTCCCGACGGGACCGTGATCCGCTTCGACACCAACGCCGCTGTGCTGGTCAACAAGAACGAGGAGCCGATCGGCACCCGTATCTTTGGCCCGGTGGTTCGTGAACTGCGCTCGCGCGGCTTCATGAAGATCATCTCGCTTGCACCGGAGGTGTTGTGATGGCTTCTGCCAAGATCAAGAAGGGTGACAGCGTCGTCGTGCTGTCGGGCAAGGACAAGGGCCGCACCGGTACGGTTGCGCAGGTTCTCCCGAAGGACAGCAAGGTCGTTGTCGAGGGCGTCAACATCGTTGCCCGTCACCGCAAGCCGAGCCAGCAGAACCCGCAGGGCGGGATCGACCGGTTTCCGGCCGCGATGCATGTCTCGAAGGTCGCGCTGGCCGATCCCAAGGATGGCAAGGCCACCCGCGTCCGTTTCGAAGTCAAGGACGGCAAGAAGGTACGCGTCGCTGTGAAGAGTGGGGAGACCATCGATGGCTGATTATGCCCCCCGGATGAAGGCCAAGTACGAGGCCGAGATCGTCAAGGCGATGACCGAGAAGTTCGGTTACACCAACCGTCTCGAAGTGCCGCGGCTTGAGAAGATCACGCTCAATATGGGCGTGGGCGAAGCGAGCCAGGACAAGAAGAAGGTCCAGACTGCTGCCGAGGAAATGGCGCTGATCGCCGGCCAGAAGCCGGTCATCACCAAGGCCAAGAAGTCGATCGCCCAGTTCAAGTTGCGCGAAGGCATGCCGATCGGTTGCAAGGTCACCCTGCGCCGTGAACGCATGTATGAATTTCTCGATCGTCTCGTGACCGTGGCTATGCCGCGTATCCGTGACTTCCGCGGGCTGAACGCACGTTCGTTCGATGGCCGCGGCAACTACGCGATGGGGCTGAAGGAACAGATCGTGTTCCCCGAAATCAGCTACGACAAGATCGAAAAGGTGCGTGGGATGGACATTATCGTCACCACCACCGCCAAGACCGACGAAGAGGCGCGCGAATTGCTGCGTCTGTTCGGTTTCCCCTTCCAGGGCGAAGCGAAGACTGAACAGAAGGAGGCGGCGTAAGCCGCCCCCTACATTGAGACACGAAGAGAAGAGAGCTTAAGTCCATGGCGAAACTGAGTTCGATCAACAAGAATGAGCGTCGCAAGAAGCTCGTCAAGCAGTACGCTGCGAAGTACGAGAAGCTTAAGGCGATCGCGAATGACACCTCGCTTGACGAGACCGAGCGCCTCGTCGCCCGGCTCAAGATGGCGGAGCTTCCGCGCAACGCGAACCCGACCCGGGTGCGCAATCGCTGCGCCACCACCGGCCGCCCCCGCGGCTATTACCGCAAGTTCGGTATCAACCGTATCGAACTGCGCGAACTCGGCAACAGCGGGATGATTCCCGGTCTGACCAAGTCGAGCTGGTGAGGACCAAGTAGATGGCAATGACCGATCCCCTGGGTGACATGCTCACCCGTATCCGCAACGGCCAGCAGGCGAAGAAGGACTCTGTCCTGACCCCCGCCAGCAAGCTGCGCGCCAACGTTCTCGAAGTGCTCCAGCGCGAGGGCTACATCCGTGGCTACTCCGAGGACAATTCGGGCAAGCACCCGGCGCTGCGGATCGAACTGAAGTATTTCGAAGGCGAGCCAGCGATCAAGCACGTGGCCCGCGTCTCGAAGCCCGGCCGCCGGATCTATTCGGGCTCGAAAGAGCTCCCGACGATCCGCAACGGCCTTGGCATCACCATCGTCTCGACGCCGAAGGGCGTGCTCTCGGATTCCGAGGCACGCAATTACAACGTCGGCGGCGAAGTGCTGGCGGAGGTGTTCTGATGAGCCGCATCGGCAAAAGGCCGGTCGCCATTCCTGGCGGGGTGACGGCCACCATCGATAACGGCGCGCTGAGCGTGAGGGGCCCCAAAGGCACCCTGACGCTGGGTCTTTCCGATCTTATCGATTACAAGGTCGAAGAGGGCGAGATCCAGATCAAGCCGGCCAACGACAGCAAGCAGGCGCGTGCCTTCTGGGGTATGCAGCGCACGCTGGTGTCAAACCTGGTCGAAGGCGTGACCGCTGGCTTCACCAAGACCCTCGACATCAAGGGTGTGGGCTACCGTGCGAATGCACAGGGCCGCAACCTCAAGCTGCAGCTCGGCTACAGCCACGATGTCGATCTTCCGGTTCCGGAAGGCCTCGAGGTGAAGACCCCGGATCAGACCACGATCGAAGTGTCGGGTATCGACAAGCAGGCCGTGGGCCAGTTTGCCGCGGAAATCCGCCGCTGGCGCAAGCCCGAGCCGTACAAGGGCAAGGGTATCGCCTATCGCGGCGAGTACATCTTCCGCAAGGAAGGGAAGAAGAAGTAAGATGGCAAAGCTTTCCCTTTTCGAACGTCGCCGTCGCCGGGTTCGCACTGCGCTTCGCGCACGTGCCGGTGGCAAGCCGCGGCTCTCGGTGCACCGCACCGGCCGCCACATCTACGCGCAGGTCATCGATGATGCTTCCGGGCGCACCGTGGCTGCTGCCTCGACGCTGGGTGTCAACGCGAGCGGCGCCAATGTCGCGGCTGCTGCCGAAGTCGGTAAGCAGATCGCCGAGGCCGCCAAGCAGGCGGGCGTGACCACTGTCGTGTTCGATCGCGGCGGCTTCCTGTTCCATGGCCGCGTCAAGGCGCTGGCCGATGCCGCCCGCGAAGGCGGGCTGGAGTTCTGATGATGGCTGACGATAACACCATTGAAACCCCCGACGTGGTGACCGACGTCGCTGCCGAGGGTGGTGAAGCCCAGGGTCGTCGTGGCCGTGGTCGCGGCGGCAATCGTGATGGCGGCAACCGCGAAGGCGGCGGGCGTGGTCGCGGTGGTCGTGACGATCGTCGCGGCGGCAAGCAGGAAGAAGATGACGGCATCATCGAAAAGCTGGTGCACATCAACCGCGTCTCCAAGACCGTGAAGGGCGGCAAACGCTTCGGCTTTGCAGCGCTGGTTGTGGTCGGTGACGGCCAGGGTCGCGTCGGCTTCGGGCACGGCAAGGCCCGCGAAGTGCCCGAGGCGATCACCAAGGCGACCGCTGCGGCGCGCAAGAAGATGATCCGCGTTCCGCTCAAGGAAGGCCGCACCCTGCACCACGACGGCAATGGCCGTTTCGGCGCGGGCAAGGTGACCGTCCGTTCGGCGCCTCCGGGGACCGGCATCATTGCCGGTGGTCCCATGCGCGCCGTGTTCGAGAGCCTCGGCGTCGCCGACGTGGTGACCAAGTCGGTTGGCACCTCGAACCCCTACAACATGATCCGCGCCACCTTCGACGCGCTGTCCGAGCAGACTTCGCCGAAGTCGGTCGCCCAGCGTCGCGGCAAGAAGGTTGCCGACCTCCTGGGTCGGGGCGGGGCCAGTGCAGTTGAGGCGGAAGCCGAAGCTGCCGCGCTTGTGGAGTAAACGGTCATGGCAACCATCAAGATCATGCAGATCGGCTCGCCGATCCGTCGCCCGGAAAGCCAGCGCAAGATCCTCATCGGTCTCGGGCTCAACAAGATGCACAAGGTCGTCGAGCGTCAGGACACCCCTGAAGTCCGCGGCGCGATCGCCAAGATCCCGCATCTGGTCCAGGTGATCGACTAAAATCCAGCGAGGCCCCGCGTAAGTGGGGCTACGTTTTCTATCAGCGCGACAAAAGCGAAAGCGAGTGCAAATAATGAAACTGAATGACATCCGCGACAATGCCGGTGCCCGCAAGGGCCGCATCCGGGTCGGCCGTGGTATCGGCTCTGGCAAGGGCAAGACCTCGGCACGCGGCCAGAAGGGCCAGAAGGCCCGTTCGGGCGTGGCCATCAAGGGGTTCGAAGGCGGCCAGATGCCGCTGCACATGCGTCTTCCGAAGCGCGGCTTCAACAACCCGTTCGGTAAGGATTTTGCTGAAGTGAACGTTGGCATGGTCCAGAAGTTCATCGACGCGGGCAAGCTCGACGCCAAGGCCACCATCACCGAGGAAGCACTGCGCGAAGCAGGCCTCGTGCGGGGCGGCAAGGACGGCGTGCGTCTGCTGGGCAAGGGTGAATTCACCGCCAAGGCCACCATCGCCGTGACCGGCGCGACCAAGGGCGCGATCGCCGTGGTCGAGAAGGCTGGCGGCAAGGTTGAAGTGGCTCCGGCCCCGACCCCCGAGCACGAAAAGAAGCTCGCCCGCCGCGACGCCAACAAGGCAGCCAAGGCAGCAAGCGCGAAGTAATCGACAAAAGGTGACGCGCGGGGGTTCGACAAGAGCCCCCGCTCTTCCTATTTAGGCTCTCGCGTGCCGGACCGGACCCTTCGGGGAAGCATGGTGGCCAAAAGTCGGCGTGCAGGAGAGGGTCACGGATCGCGGTGCCAGACGGTGCCGCTCCGGGCCAAGAGCTAGGATCGACGAGACGACATGGCATCACGCGCCGACAACATCGCGAGTAACCTCAACCTCGGCAATTTCGCCAAGGCCACCGAGCTTCGCCAGCGCATCTGGTTCACGATCGGGGCGCTGATCGTCTTCCGTTTCCTCAGCTTCGTTCCGCTGCCGGGCGTCAACCCGCTGATCCTCAGCGAGCTCTATGACCAGACCCGCGGCGGCATCCTTGATCTGTTCAACACCTTCTCGGGCGGTAGCCTTGAGCGCATGAGCCTCATCGCGCTCGGCGTGATGCCCTACATCACCGCCTCGATCGTGGTGCAGATGGCCTCGGCGCTGCACCCGACGCTGTCCGCGCTCAAGAAGGAGGGCGCCTCCGGTCGCCAGAAGCTCAACCAGTACACCCGTTACGGGGCGGTGGTGCTGTGCGCGATCCAGGGCTATTTCCTCGCGGTGGGCCTCGAAAGCTTCGGCGCGCAGAGCGGACTTCAGGCCGTGGTTGACCCGGGCTACATGTTCCGCATCGGCACCGTCATCAACCTCGTTGGCGGGACCATGTTCCTGCTGTGGCTGGGTGAGCAGATCACCAGCCGCGGCATCGGCAACGGTATTTCGCTGATCATCATGGCTGGCATCGTCGCCCAGTTTCCGACCTTCGGCAGCAACCTGTTTGAAGGTGGGCGCACCGGCGCGATCTCGCCGACGGTGATCATTGGCTTTATTGCAATGGTGGTGGTGCTGATCCTGCTGATCTCGTTCATGGAACGCGCCCAGCGCCGCTTGCTGATCCAGTATCCCAAGCGCGCCACGCAGCGCGGCATGATGCAGGCCGAACGTTCGCACCTGCCGCTCAAGATCAATACTGCGGGCGTGATCCCGCCGATCTTTGCCAGCTCGCTGCTGCTGCTGCCGCTGACGATCTCGCAATTTGCCGGCAGTTCGGTCGATTCCGATAGCGGGTTCGGCGATTTCATCGTTACGCTCAACCAGTATCTCGCGCATGGCCAGCCGCTCTATATGGCGCTCTATGCGATTGGGATCATCTTCTTCTGCTTCTTCTATACCGCGGTGGTGTTCAACCCCGAGGAAACGGCGGACAATCTGAAGAAGAACGGCGGCTTCATCCCCGGCATCCGTCCGGGCAAGCGCACCGCGGATTATCTCGAATATGTGCTCACGCGCATTACTGTGATCGGCGCGATCTATCTGACTCTTGTCTGCGTGATCCCGGAATACATGATCGCCCAGACCGGCATCCCGCTGTTCCTCGGCGGAACCAGCCTGCTGATCGTCGTCAACGTCACCGTCGATACGATCACCCAGGTTCAGTCGCATCTGCTGGCGCACCAATATGGCGATCTCATCAAGAAGGCCAAGCTCAAGGGGCGGATGCGTTAAGCTCAGACGCAAGTCCACTTGACGCAACGCCAGCCATGGTTGAACCCGCAAGTCAGAAAACTAGCCGCAGGCAGCTTCCGACGGCGATAATGGGGGACGGTTCGTGAACATCATTCTTCTTGGGCCTCCCGGTGCCGGCAAGGGCACGCAGAGTGCAGGGCTCGTCGAGCGGCACGGCATGCGCCAGCTCTCGACCGGTGATATGCTGCGTGCCGCGGTGAAGGCCGGCACGCCTGTGGGCCTCAAGGCCAAGGAAGTGATGGAGCGCGGCGAACTGGTCTCGGACGAAATCGTCTCCGACCTGATCGATGCCGAACTCGCCGCCATGGGCCAGGATACCGGTGCCATCTTTGACGGCTATCCCCGCACCGCCGCGCAGGCGGAGTCGCTCGATGCGATCCTTGCCCGCAACGGCCGCACGCTTGATCACGTGATCGAGCTTGAAGTGAACGAGGACGCGCTGGTCGTGCGCATCACCGGACGCTTCTCCTGCGCCAAGTGCGGCGCGCTGTATCATGACACCGCCAACCCGCCGTCAACGCCGGGCGTGTGCGACAGCTGCGGCAGCACCGAATTCAAGCGCCGTCCCGATGACAACGAGGAAACCGTGCGCACGCGGATGCAGGAATATCGTGCCAAGACCGCGCCGATCCTGCCGGGCTATGAAGCGCGCGGGATCGTGTCGCGGATCGACGGCATGGCCGCGATCGATACGGTCGCAGGTCAGATCGACGCCATTCTGCGCAGCTGATTGCGCGCCTAAATGCCTCGGGGCGCTTTCGCGCCTCACCGCTTTCGCTTAAGCACCCTCGAAAAGAGGGAGAGTGCCTTTATGCCGAAGTTCCGTTTGCCCCATGCGCTGGCCGCGCTCGCGCTGTTGCCTGCGACGCCCGCGGCTGCCGAAGTGACGGGAAGCGGACCGCTCGGTTTCGTTTCGCGCCACGAGGTCGTTGTCGAGGCCAGCCCCAAGGAGGTGTGGCTGGCGCTCATTGCGCCCGCGCGCTGGTGGACGTCGGATCACACCTGGTCAGGCGATGCGGCCAATCTGTCGCTCACCCCGCAGGCCGGCGGCTGCTTCTGCGAGAAGATCCCCGAAGTCGACGAGCCCGGACGTTTCACGCTCGAAGGCAGCGTCGAACATATGCGCGTGATCCAGGCCTATCCCGAAGTCGCGCTCCGGATGCAGGGCGCGCTCGGTCCGCTGCAGAGCGAGCCGGTGATCGGGGTGCTTACCATCGCGATCAGCACGACCGAGGGCGGCACGCGGATCGTCTGGGAGTATAATGTCGGCGGTGCGATGCGTTACGAGGTGCCGGTGATCAGCCGCGCGGTTGATGCGGTGATGAGCATCCAGCTGGCCTCGCTCGCCAAGCCCCTCGGGATTGTCGCAAAGCCCGCGCCGCCCGTGCCAGCGCCGGAGCAGCCTATTGATGCGCCCGCGTCCAAACCAGCAGCCGTTCCGGCCGCTCCCGCGCCGGCGACGCCCAAGTCCGCAACGCCGCGGATCGAGCCGATGCTGGCACCCAAGTCTGCAACCGCGCCTGCAACCGCACCCAAGCCTGCGCCCAAGACCTCGACGGTGGACGATGCCTTTGGTGATCTCGAGGACAAGCCCCCGCGCTAACCGCGCGGGACACAGGGCAGGGTGAGGCCTCCTATCGCGTTGACGCGCGAACCGGTTTCGGGGATCGGCGATTGTGTGCGGCTTGCGGTTGACCTTGCGGGCGAATCGGCCTATGCGCGCGCTTCATTCGACACGTTCGAAGGAAGTTCGGCAGGCATCGCCCTTGCGCGTGCCGACCGGGCTTTTTTGCCGTTTATGACCCTGCTACGGCAGGGATCAGCACGGCAGCGGACGCAAGAATGAATGAGCGTTGAGATAGGGGTGATGCCAGATGGCTCATAAGCCCCTGTGGAGCATGGAGAAATAAGTGGCTCGTATTGCCGGGGTCAATATCCCCACCAACAAGCGCGTGATCATCGCGCTTACCTATATTCACGGGATCGGTCGTACCACGGCTGTCCAGATCGCTGACAAGCTCGGCATTGCGCACTCTGCCCGCGTGCAGGACCTCACCGATGAGGAAGTGCTGCGGATCCGCGAAACCATCGATGCCGATTTCACGGTGGAAGGCGACCTTCGTCGCAACACCGCGATGAACATCAAGCGTCTGATGGATCTGCGTGCCTATCGCGGCCTGCGTCACCGTATGGGCCTGCCCGTTCGCGGCCAGCGCACTCACACCAACGCCCGCACCCGCAAGGGCAAGGCCAAGCCCATCGCGGGCAAGAAGAAGTAAGCTGGCGGTTAGCCGCTCACGCTTTTTCCTTCTGACGAGCTAGAGGAATTCAAACAATGGCACGCGAACCAGGCCGTATCCGGCGTCGTGACAAAAAGAACATCACCAGCGGCGTTGCGCATATCAACGCCAGCTTCAACAACACCATGATCACCATCACCGATGCACAGGGCAATGCGATCAGCTGGTCCAGCGCCGGTGCGATGGGGTTCAAGGGTAGCCGCAAGTCGACCCCGTATGCTGCGCAGGTCGCAGCCGACGATGCCGGCAAGAAGGCTGCCGAACACGGTGTGCGCACGCTCGAAGTCGAAGTGAAGGGCCCAGGTTCGGGTCGTGAAAGCGCATTGCGCGGCCTCGCCGCTGTGGGCTTCAACATCACCTCGATCCGTGACGTGACGCCGATCCCGCACAACGGCGTGCGTCCGTCGAAGCGTCGCCGCGTCTGATCCGCCGGGCAGGCGGCGGCAGATCGTGCCGTCGCCGCCCGAACGGGCCAGATGCTGCGCCACGCTGACGCGCATCCGGCCCGCCCAGAATGTGAACCGCCCGACAAGGGCGAATTAGGGGAAATCCATGTCCGTCAACACGAAGAACTGGCAGGAACTCAAGAAACCCAACACCCTCGAAATCAAGGATGGCGGCGATCGTCAGCGCAAGGTGACCTTCGTGGCCGAACCGCTCGAGCGCGGCTTCGGCCTGACGCTCGGCAATGCCCTGCGCCGGGTGCTGCTCTCCAGCCTCCAGGGCGCTGCGATCACCTCGATCAAGATCGAGAACGTGCTGCACGAGTTCTCCTCGCTTGCCGGCGTGCGCGAGGACGTGACCGATATCGTCCTCAACGTGAAGCAGATCGCGGTGAAGATGGAAGGCGAAGGCCCCAAGCGTCTCCAGCTTTCGGCCACTGGCCCGGGCGCGGTGCGCGCAGGTGACATTGCTGTCACCGGCGATATCGAGATCATGAACAAGGATCTGGTGATCTGCCAGCTCGATGAAGGTGCGACGCTCAACATGGAACTGACCGCTGACACCGGCAAGGGCTACTCGCCCGCCGTGCAGAACCGTCCGATCGACGCGCCGATCGGGCTCATCCCGGTCGACTCGCTCTATTCGCCGGTGCGTCAGGTGAGCTACAAGGTCGAGAATGCCCGCGTCGGGCAGGAACTCGATTACGACAAGCTCAGCCTCACGGTCGAAACCGATGGCACCGTCACCCCCGAAGATGCTGTGGCCTATGCCGCGCGCATCCTGCAGGACCAGCTGACGCTTTTCGTCCACTTCGAGGACGGCATTCCGCAGCCGCAGAGCGCGATGATCGGTCACGCTGTGCAGCCGGAAGAAAGCGACGCCAACCAGCTCAACCGTTACCTCCTCAAGAAGGTTGACGAGCTGGAACTGTCGGTGCGTTCGGCCAACTGCCTCAAGAACGACAACATCATCTATATCGGCGATCTGGTTCAGAAGACCGAAGCCGAGATGCTGCGCACGCCGAACTTCGGCCGCAAGTCGCTCAATGAGATCAAGGAAGTGCTCTCGAGCATGGGTCTGCGCCTCGGGATGGACATCCCTGGCTGGCCGCCGGAGAACATTGAAGAAATGGCCAAAAAGCTCGAGCAAGAGCTTCTCGGTTGATGAATTCGGGAGCCCTCGCGAAAGCGGGGGCTTACCACTTGGGCGAAGGTTCGGAGCCCTGATCCGAACCAGCACTGGGCTACCTCGTACGGGCCCATTTCGAACCGCTGATCCCTTCAGTGAAAGTGGGAACCGGTTTCCTGCCCAGAAGGGTCAGCAAAAAGAAGGATAAAGAATATGCGGCATGGTATTTCGGGCCGCAAGCTTGGCCGCAAGACGGGTCACCGCCACGCGCTGCTGCGCAACATGGCCGCCGCGCTGATCAAGCACGAACAGATCACCACCTCCTTGCCCAAGGCCAAGGAACTGCGCCCCTATCTCGAAAAGCTGATCACGCTGGCCAAGCGTGGCGGCTTGTCGAACCGTCGTCTCGCTATGAGCCGTCTGGGCGACGAGACCCAGCTCAAGAAGCTGTTCGACGTTCTGGCCGAGCGTTACTCGGATCGCGATGGCGGCTACACCCGCGTGCTGCGCGCCGGCATTCGCCCGTCGGATGCGGTGCAGATGGCGATCATCGAACTGGTTGACCGCGACGAAGCTGCCAAGGGCCAGGATTCGGGCCCGGTGCAGACCGCCGACGACTACGAAGACGCGTAAGCCGCGCTTTACGGAAAACACAGGCAAGGGCCGGGGCGGGAACGCTTCCGGCCCTTTCCGTTTGGGCGGGGCTGGGTAGGGTGCGCACCATGATCCGCTCTGCTCTTGCAGCGACAGTGCTGCTCCTCGCCGTCCCCGCCGCCGCGCCAGCCCTGGCGCAAAGCCAGCAGGCGGCGCTCGACGCGCGCTACGACCGCGCTCTGGCGGCGGGCTACAAGGCGCTGATGCTGTGCAGCGCGATCGCGATTGCCGAGCGCAATGGCACCACCCGAGCGCCTGCTAGTGTGGAGGCGTGGGAGCTGAGCGGCATCCAGTCGCCGCACAATGCGATCATCGGCGAACTGCCCTACGAAATCGTCCGCCGTCCGACCGGCCAGATCGCTCATGTCGCGGTCAGGTGGACGGACGAGATGC
>JBKDUW010000219.1:0-3165 GCA_046339235.1 Erythrobacteraceae bacterium
GGCGCTGGCGGCCCGGCTGCCGGGGGAACATCATCTGCTGTTTACCGAAGTTGACGGACATTTTCCCAACCACCATCCTGATCCGACTTTGGAGGCCAATCTCGCTGATTTGCGCCGCCTCGTCGCGGACAAGCAGCTCGATTTCGGAGTGGCTTTTGACGGGGACGGGGACCGGATCGGCGCGATCGATGGCACCGGCCGGGTGATCTGGGGCGACCAGCTCTTGATGATCTATGCCGAGGACCTGCTCAAAACGCGCCCGAATGCGACCATTATCGCCGATGTGAAGGCCAGCCGCGCGCTGTTTGACCGGGTCGCCGAGCTCGGAGGGCAGCCGCTGATGTGGAAGACCGGCCATTCGCTGATCAAATCCAAAATGAAGGAAACCGGCGCGCCGCTGGCGGGCGAGATGAGCGGCCACGTGTTCTTCGCCGATGATTACTACGGCTTCGACGATGCGCTTTATGCCGGTGTCCGGCTGCTCGCGGCCTCGGCGCGGCTGGGCAAATCGGTGACCGAACTGCGCGGCGCGATCCCTCCGATGCTCAACACGCCCGAAATGCGCTTCCAGGTCGACGAGAGCCGCAAGTTTGCCGCGATGGACGAGATCGCCGCAAGGCTCACCACCGCGCCCGGCCCGGATGTCGAGAGCGTCAACGCCACCGACGGCGTGCGGGTCAACACCGCCGACGGCTGGTGGCTGCTGCGCGCCTCGAACACGCAGGACGTGCTGGTCGCCCGCGCCGAGAGCGAAACGTCCGAAGGCCTCGAGCGGCTGCTCGCCCAGATCGATGCGCAGCTGGCGGCATCGGGGCTGGAACGCGGGGAGAGCGTCGGGCATTGATGTCGGGCGCACGGCGCGCCATGTCGCATCGATGACCGCGCCGCCTGCTCAACTGCCGCCCGAAATCGCCGACTGGTTTGCGCAGCGCGGCTGGCGGGTGCGGCGGCATCAGCTTGCAATGCTTGAGAAGGCGCGCGTAGGTCGCCACGCGCTGCTGGTGGCCGATACCGGTGCGGGCAAGACGCTGGCGGGATTTCTGCCGACCTTGTGCGACTTTGCGCCCTCGGCTGGCGCGCTGCCACCCGATGGCCTCCACACGCTCTACGTCTCGCCGCTGAAGGCGCTGGCACAGGATGTGAAGCGCAACCTGCTCACCCCGATTGACGAGATTGGCCTGCCCATCAAGGTCGAGACCCGCAGCGGCGATACCCCGTCCGACCGCAAGAAACGTCAGCGAGAGCGCCCACCGCATATCCTGCTGACCACGCCGGAATCGCTTTCGCTGCTGCTGTCCTACCCCGAAAGCGCCGATCTGTTCGCGGGGCTTAAGCACATCGTGATCGACGAGGTCCACGCCTTTGCCACCGACAAGCGCGGCGATCTGCTGGCGCTGGCCCTTGCGCGGCTCCACGCGCTCGCCCCGCAAGCCCAGCGGGTCGCGCTCTCGGCGACGCTCGCCAATCCGAGGGACTTTCAGGAATGGCTCGCGCCGCAGAACGGCGGGGATGGCGAAATCGCCGCCGCCGATCTGGTTATCAGCGAGGAGGGGGCCGAGCCCGAAGTCGAAATCCTGCTCCCGATCGAGGAGCGAGTGCCGTGGGGCGGGCACGCCGGACGCTGGGCCGTCCCGCAGCTTTACGAAGCGCTCAAAGCCAACCGCACCACGTTGGTCTTCACCAACACGCGTTTCCTCGCCGAGTTCATTTTCCAATGCCTGTGGGAGGTCAACGAAGACCACCTGCCCATTGGCATCCACCACGGCTCGCTCAGCACCGAGGCGCGGCGCAAGGTCGAGGAGGCGATGGCGCGCGGCGAATTGCGCGCGCTGGTGTGCACCGCGAGCCTTGATCTCGGGATCGACTGGGGCGACATCGATCTGGTCGTGCAGATGGGCGCGCCCAAGGGCTCCTCGCGGCTGCTCCAGCGGATCGGGCGCGCGGGGCACCGGCTCGACACCCCCAGCCGCGCGGTGCTGGTGCCCGGCAACCGCTTCGAGTTTCTGGAAGCCATGGCGGCCAAGGATGCGGTCGATGAAGGCCAGCGCGATGGCGAGGCCTTCCGGCCGGGCGGGCTCGATGTGCTTGCCCAGCATGTGATGGCGGTGGCCTGCGCGGGGCCGTTCCACGAAGCCGCGCTGCTCGCCGAGGTGCGCTCCAGCCTTGCCTATAGCTGGCTCGACGAAGCCACCTTTGCCCGCGTGCTCGGGTTCGTGTCGAACGGCGGTTATGCGCTCAAGGCCTATGACCGGTTCCAGCGGATCGTGCGCGACCGCGACGGCACGTGGCGGCTCGCGCATCCCAATCAGGCGCAGCGCCACCGGATGAACGCGGGGATCATCCTCGATTCCGAGATGCTCACCGTGCGTTTCAAGAACGGCCGCAGCCTGGGCAAGGTCGAGGAACGGTTCGCCGCGCAGCTATCCCCCGGCGACACTTTCTTCTTTGCCGGGATGAGCCTTGCGGTTGAAGGCGTGAAGGACATGGACGTGGTGGTGCGCGCCGCAAAAAAGTCCGCCACCATCCCGAGCTACGGCGGGCTGCGGTTGCCGCTCACCACGCATCTTTCCACGCGGGTGCAAGCGATGCTGGCCGACTGCGCAGGCTGGGGCCGGTTCCCCGATGACGTGCGCGAATGGCTCGAGATGCAGGATTACCGCAGCCGGTTGCCCGCTCCGGGCGAACTGCTGGTCGAAAGCTTCCCGCATGGCGGCAAGCACTACACCGCCTATTACACCTTCGAAGGCTGGAACGCGAACCAGTCGCTTGGCATGCTGATCACCCGGCGGATGGAGGACCGCGGGCTGCTGCCCGGCGGCTTCGTGGCGAATGACTATTGCCTGGCGGTGTGGGGGTTGAAGCCGGTCGAGAACCCCGCGCGGCTGCTGTCACCCGATATCCTGACCGACGAGTTCGTCGAATGGGTCACCGAAAGCCACCTCCTGCGGCGCGCTTTCCGCGAGGTTGCCGTGATTTCTGGGCTGGTCGAACGCCAGCACCCCGGCCAGCGCAAGACCGGCAAGCAGGTCACCTTCTCGACCGACCTGATCTACGACGTGCTCAGGAAATACGAGCCCGATCACCTGCTGATCGAGGCCGCCTGGGCCGATGCGCGGGCGCGGATGACCGATGTGGGCCGGCTCGCCGATCTGCTCGAACGGTCGG
>JBKDUW010000220.1:0-4789 GCA_046339235.1 Erythrobacteraceae bacterium
ATCACAACCTCGAAACCGTGCCAAGACTCTATCCGACCATCCGTCCGGGTGCCCGCTACTACGCCTCGCTGCGCCTGCTGGAGGAAGTGAAGGCGCATAATCCGCTGATCTTCACCAAATCGGGGATTATGCTGGGCCTCGGCGAGCAGCGCCTCGAGGTGCATCAGGTGATGGACGACATGCGCTCGGCTGAAGTCGATTTCATCACCATGGGGCAATATCTCCAGCCCACACCGAAGCACGCAGCGGTTGAGGAGTTTGTCACCCCCAAGGCCTTCACCGCCTATGGGGCGATTGCGCGGGCCAAGGGCTTCCTGCAGGTCGCGGCAACCCCGCTGACCCGCTCAAGCTACCACGCCGGCGATGATTTTGCTGCGATGCGCTCCGCGCGCGAGGACAAGCTCGCCAAAACGCGGGAGCGGGAGCAGGCAAAGCCGTAATGCCGGGGATCCGCGAAACCCGGCGTTTGCCTTACAGTGCGCAGCAGATGTTCGATCTCGTCTCTGATGTCGGCCGCTATGGCGAGTTCCTGCCGTGGGTGATCGCAACACGTGTGCGCTCTGATAGCGAGACCGAGATGGTCGCCGATATGGTGGTGGGCTTCAAGGCGATCCGCGAAAGCTTCACCTCGCGCGTCACCAAGGAGAGGCCGCGCGAGATCGCGGTCCACTATGTCGACGGACCGCTCAGTGATCTCGACAATGTCTGGACCTTTCGCGCCGTAGACGACCAGACTTGCGAGATCGACTTTCTGGTCGAGTTTACCTTCAGGAACCGCCTGTTTGAGAGGATCGCCGGGCAATATTTCGACAGGGCTTTCCGCAAGATGGTGGAAGCCTTCGAGGCGCGTGCGGCGGAGCTTTACGGCAGCAGCAATTCGAGTGCGCAAAGCGTCGCCTGACGGCGGATCTCGGCGCGGCCATCGGGTCCTTCGCCGCCTTCGAAGAACTTGAGCTCGCCCTCCGGCTCGCCGGTCGCGTTGCGAACCACCTGCGCGAACACAACCGTACCGACCGGTTTCAGTGCCGTTCCGCCGCCGGGGCCGGCCACGCCGCTGATCGCCACCGCGACATCGGCATTGGAACGATCAAGCGCGCCCTTGGCCATCGCCCAGGCGCAGGCAATCGAGACCGCGCCGAAGGTTTCGATGATGTCTTGCGCCACGCCCAGCATCTGCATCTTGGCTTCATTGGAATAGGTCACGAAGCCGCGATCGAGCACGGCCGACGATCCGGCAATCTCGGTCAGCGCGCCGGCCACCAGCCCGCCGGTGCAGCTTTCGGCCGTTGCGACCTTACGACCAAGCGCCACGTTTTCAGCCACGACGCGCGCGGCAAGGCTGGTGATATCATCGGGCAGGAGCATGGCCGGGCCTATCTCGCCGCCTCGGGCGGATTGGAGGGGCAGACCGCCGGGTTTTGCAGATCGGCAAGTTCGGCCACAAAGGCAAACAATCCGGCAAGATTGTCCGCGGGCAGGGGTGCGAGCAATTCCATCCCGTGCTCGATTTTGCCGCAGCTGTCAGGCTTGATCTCCTCGGTGATCATCTGGCCCACCAGACCATCGAGGAATGGCCGCAAGGATTCCTCGGGCAGCGCGGCGATTATCGCAGTCATATCGGCCTCGCTGCTGCCAGCTTTATTGCCCTGCTGCGCCATGAAGGTCTTGATCAGGCGGAAAGCACCGGGCCAGGCCTTGTCCTGCTTGGCGCGGAATCGCTCAACAAAACGCGCGCCGTCGCGGGCAATGAAACCGTCCGACTTGAGCTGGCGGGCACAGCTGGTGCCAACCGCATCATAGGCGATCGGCATCGCATAAACCACCGCATCGCCCAGATCAGCCGCGTTGACGCAGGCTTGTTGCTGGGCTTGCGCGGTCGAGGCGGCGGCAAGCGCGAGGGCAGGGGCAACGAAACGCTTCGTCATGGAACGCGATCCTCTCATGCAAGGTGAAGGGCAACGATGGCCTGCGCGGCGATCCCTTCGCCGCGGCCGGTAAAGCCGAGTTTTTCGGTGGTGGTCGCCTTGATGCTGACCGCGCTTTCGGCCGTGCCCATGATCTGGGCAACCGCGATGCGCATGGCGGGGCGGTGCGGGCCGATCTTGGGGGCTTCGCAGACCAGCGTGAGATCGACATTGCCTATTTCATAGCCAGCCTCGCGCGCCAGCTTTACGGCGTGGGTGAGAAATTGGGCAGAGCGTGCGCCGCGCCATTGCGGATCGCTGGGCGGGAAGTGGGTGCCGATATCGCCCGCGCCGATCGCGCCGAGCACCGCATCGGTGATGGCATGGAGCGCCACGTCGGCATCCGAATGGCCCGACAGCCCCTTGTCATGCGGGACAAGCACCCCGCACAGCCACAACTCCTCGCCCACCTCGAGCCGGTGGACATCATAGCCCTGCCCGATCCGGAAGGCGGGAGCGGCACCAGAGGCAGTGACAATGTCCACAAAATCCTCCGCAAAGGTAATTTTCTTCAAACGCTCGTCGCCATCGACCAGCGCGACTGAACCGGAGCTTGCCACCAGCACCTGCGCATCATCGCCTGCTTCGGTCGCACCCGTCCAGCCGCGATGGGCTGCGAGACTGGCACTATAGCCGAAGGCCTGCGGAGTCTGCACGCGGCGCAGGCTTTCGCGCACCGCCTTGCCTGCCATGAGCCCGTCATTGCCAGCGAGCGCGAGGCTATCGACGACCGGCAGCACAGGGATGGCGCCCGGGTGGCTTGCAAGCGCCGCAAGCAGGCGTTCGATCACAGCGAATGGGAGATCGGGCCGGGCGGCATCGTGGATCAGCACGCACAGGGGAGAATCGCGTGCGAGCGCTTCAAGACCGTTGCGGACCGAATCCTGCCGGCTTGCCCCGCCGGTGACGAACCGGACGCCGACCAGTCCGGCGAGCGCGGCCTCGGCCTCAGTTTGCGCATCCGCGCCAATTACCACCACCAGCGGCTGCGCGCCGGCGTCCAGCAAGGCCTCGACCGAGTGGCGCACCAGCGGCTTGCCGCGCCATTGTCGGAACTGCTTGGGCACCTCGCCGCCAACCCGCAGGCCCTTGCCCGCGGCAACCACAATTGCGGCGAAGGAGGGAAGGGGAGAGAGGATTGCCATTCGGGCCAGCGCTTAAGGTCTGGACGGGCTTTCGGCAATCCACTATGAGCCTGCCCAATAATTAGGCACACCTTCAGCATGACCACGCTTCCCTCTCCGCCGGCCTTGAAGCCGATCGCCATCGGCCCTGTAACGGTTGCCGAGCCGGTTGTGCTCGCGCCGATGACGGGCGTGACCGACATGCCGTTCCGCACGCTGGTGCGGCGCTATGGCTCAGGACTCAACGTGACCGAGATGGTCGCCAGCGAAGCCGCGATCCGCGAGACCCGCGTAAGCACGCAGAAGACCGCGTGGGACCGGATCGAGGAGCCGGTTTCGATGCAGCTGGTCGGCTTCGATCCTGCCAGCATGGCCGAGGCGGCGAAGATTCAGGAAGGCAACGGCGCGGCGATTATCGATATCAATTTCGGTTGCCCGGTGAGGAAGGTCGTCGGCCAGTTTGCAGGTTCCGCGCTGATGCGCGATGTGCCGCTCGCGGTGCGCCTGATGGAGGCGACCGTGAAAGCGGTGAAGGTGCCGGTCACGGTCAAGATGCGGATGGGCTGGTGTCACGACAGCCTCAACGCGCCCGAACTTTCGCGCATGGCCGAGGATCTCGGCGTCCAGATGATCACCCTCCACGGCCGCACCCGCAACCAGATGTACAAGGGCCAAGCCGACTGGGCGTTCGTGCGCAAGGTCAAGGAGGGGGTGAACATCCCGGTTATCGTCAATGGTGATATCTGCACCATCGCCGACGCTGCCAAGGCGCTCGAACAATCGGGCGCGGACGGGCTGATGATTGGGCGCGGATCCTATGGCAAGCCTTGGCTGCTAGGGCAAGTGATGCACTGGTGGCGCACCGGCGAGGCGCTGCCGACGCCTGCGCTGGCCGAGCAATATGCGGTGCTGGTGGAGCACTATCACCGGATGCTCGATCACTACGGGCGCGACACCGGCGTGAAGATGGCTCGCAAGCATCTGGGCTGGTATACCAAGGGCCTCCACGGCTCGGCCGAGTTCCGCAACCGCGCCAATTTCATCGACGATCCCGATCAGGTGCTCGGCGAGATCGAGCGGTTCTACGCGCCTGTCCTGCTGCAGCAGGCGGCCTGAGGCGTGACAGCACCCGGCAATTCGCGCGCCGCAGGGGCAAATGTTTCCGGCCCGGCACCCGATGCCCGCTCGCAGATTACAGGAATGATCTTCGCGGTCCTGCTGATCGATGAATATGGCGTGATTACCGAGGCCAATCATGCCGCCGAAAGCCTTCTCGGCACCAGCGCTAGCCGGTTGATCGGCTCGCGACTGATCGACCGGATCGGCCCACTCGATGCCCGGGTCGAAGCGCGGCTGCGCGAGGGCGACGAGGCGCTCGTGGCGCGCGATCTTTCCATCATCACCAGCGGCAGCGAGGCGCGCATTAACCTCACCGTCTCGCCGCTCGGAAGCGTCCCGGGATGGCGCGTGGTGACGCTTTCGGAAATCGGGCACGAGGTTCCGGTCCGCCAGCAAGGCGGTGAGACGATGCTCGGCGCGCCGGCGGTGCTGGCACACGAGATCAAGAACCCGCTCGCCGCGATCCGCGGGGCAGGACAGCTGATCGCCCGCAAACTGCCCGATGCCGACAAAAAGCTGGCGCGGATGATCACCGACGAGGTAGATCGCATCGCGCGCCTGATCGACCGGATGCAGCAGCTC
>JBKDUW010000221.1:0-26685 GCA_046339235.1 Erythrobacteraceae bacterium
AACCGGATCGCATAGGTGACGCCGCCGGCATCGGTGCGCGTGAGGGTGACGGGCGTGGTCGGGGTCAGCTTGGCGCCGTCCGCCTGCCACAACGCGGTGGAGGGCTGGCGCTGTCCGCCGGTGACAAAGCCGAACTCGGCAAAATACTGGCCGCTCGTGCCTTCGGGCGCGAACAGGCGCACGGGGCCGGAATTCTTCTTCACCGTCTCGCGGTAATCCTTCAATTCGATGTCATCGATCCGCGCGCCGGCGAGGTTGATCGAGCCGGACAGGCGGGGCGTATCGATCACCACACGGGTCGGGCTGGCGAGCGCCGCCTTGAGATCGATCTTGCGCGCTGCTGCACCCTCGGAGCCGAGATCACCCGCCCCCTGCGTCTTGGCCGTCGCGGCGGCGGCCACCTCGGGGGGAACCGCAGCTTCAGGATAGAAATACCGGATGCCGATGTCCCACCCCAGAATGAGCAGGCCCGAAAGCACGACAGCGAGCAGAAGATTGCGATTGTCCAAGATGATGCCCTGAAAAGATGCGTCGAAAGGTGTATTATGGGGTTAAGGCAGCCCGGTTTCCAGCCCTTACGGCACCGGATCATGACCATGCCCGCCCCACGGGTGGCAGCGCATTAGCCGCTTAAACGCCATCCATCCACCCTTGAGCGCTCCATACTTGCCGATCGCCTGAATCGCGTATTCGCTGCAGGAGGGCGCATAGCGGCAGGTGGGCGGCAGGAGCCGCGACGGGCCAAGCTGCCAGCCGCGTGCGATAAGGATGAGCAGCTGCTTCACCGCTTGCGATTCCCGCCGCGGTTGCCCCCACGATTACAGGCGCGTGGGCGCCGCCCGCCAGAGTGATCGCCCTTGACTTCGCGCGCGCGTTCAAGTGCTTTGGCAAGCTCGTCAGCCAGCAGGTGAAAGTCGCGCTCCACTCCGCCGGCGCGGCCGATCAGCACGTGATCGTGATCGGGCAGACCCTGGGTAGGCAAGGCGGCGCGCAGCAATTCGCGAAACCGCCGCTTCATCCGGTTGCGCACCACCGCGTTGCCGATCTTCTTGGTGACCGTGATCCCGAAGCGGATGCCCCGCCCATCGTTCGGACGCGTCAGCAGCACGAATCCGGCGCGCGCATTGCGGATGCCCGAATTGGCGCTGAGAAAGTCGGCGCGCTTGGTGATGACCGAGATCATGCTTTCGCCGATAACGCAAACGGGCTCCCGAAGGGAGCCCGCAAAGGCGACTGCCCGCCGCGACTTATGCCGCGAAAGCCAAGCGGGCCGGACGGCCCGCGCCCGGCGCCTGAGGGCGCCAGAAAATTAAGCGCAGAGCTTCTTGCGGCCGCGGGCGCGGCGGGCGCGGAGCACCTTGCGGCCACCGGTGGTCGCCTTGCGCGCGAAGAAACCGTGGCGACGGGCGCGCACGAGATTGCTGGGTTGGAACGTCCGCTTCATATCATCCTCGAAACTGAAGGCTGGCGAGCTTGCAGACACGTGCCGCAATAGGCCAACGGGCAGACTGCCGGAGCAGCCGTAATCAGGGCCGGGCGCTTATGGGAAAGCCGAGCCTGAGTCAAGCAGGGCAAGCTCCCAGCTCGCACAATCGGCATAGGCGATTTGCGGAGCGGGCGCCAGCGCGCCGCCGATTATCGCCGCCAGCGAGGCCCGCATACCCGCCGCGAGCGGTGCCGGAGCGGGCAGCGCGGCGAGCATCCCCGGCGCAGGCAGGCCCGGCAATTCGCGCGCACGCGGCGCGGCGGCCTCGGGCGCGACCCAGCGCGCCATGTCACCGCCCTTGAGCCACAGCGCGCTGTGATGTGGCACCGAATTGGTCATCGCATAGAAGGCTGCCGCCTCGTCCGCGGTCATGCCCATTTCGGCATAGTAATCGAGATAGAGCCGGTTCTCCGGTGCATCCGGAGCGAAGTTGGCAGGCTCGCGCCCGGCCTCGTCGCGCCACGAATGCACCGCGAACAGCGCCTCTGTGTCCATGGTTCGCTGCGTGCCCGCAAGGAACAGCTCGACCGCGCCCGAGCGCGCCGAACCGCCGCGCGGCACATAGGTCGCCAGCCCGGCAGCACGGATCGCCCGGCCGAGCGCAAGGTTGGCGATATCATTGCTGGTGCCCGGCGCATCGACGAACTCTAGCACTTCGAGCCCCGGATGCGCGGCGAGCATCGCCCGGAACGCGCCCGGACTGGCCGCATCGGTCGAGCCGACCAGTGCGGCGCGCTTGGCATCGAGCACGCGGAACGGGCCGTATTGCGCAAGACTCGCGCCCCCCGCCGCCATCTGCGCGGGGCGGGTGATAAGGCGCACCGGCTCGGGCGGACGCGTCTCGGTGACAGTGACCGTCGCGTAGGCGGCAGGCGCGACGCTGGCGGGGCTCTCGTCGATCCGCACCCACTGGCCGCGCGCCGGATCCCATTCCTCGACCCAACTGATCCGCGCCACCACCCGCGCGCCCGAATGCATATCCGCCTGCGCCAGCGCAGCCGTTCCGGGCAGCACCAGCGCAAGAACGGCAAACAGCAGGGCGAGCGCGCGGATCATGCCCCGCACAATCGCCCCGCGCGCCTTCCGAATTCGCCAAGATATATCCTTTAGAAAACCCTTAGCGTCGTTCCTGAGGCGATCGACAAGTCCCTCTTTGCCCTGCACAAACACTCACAGGCGGGATGAAGGGGGCGCACATGGTCGCGCTGGTCAGAACCGTAGCCTATCTCGGGCTGGAGGCGCGCAGCGTCGAAGTGCAATGCCAGGTCGCGCCCGTTCCGCGCCCCGCACCATTGGGCGAGCATGGCAGCGCTCACCGGCGGCGGCCTGAAGGTGCGCCCGGGCGAGGTCAGCCTTGCGCATCTGGGCGTGCTGTTCCTCGACGAACTGCCCGAATTCCAGCGCCCGGTGCTCGATTCGCTGCGCCAGCCGCTCGAGACCGGGCAGGTCGATGTCGCCCGCGCCAATGCCCATGTCACCTTCCCGGCCCGCGCGCAGATCGGTGACCCCAAGATGACCCCACACACCGGATCGCCCCAAGCTCCCGGAACGACGCTCGCCTGATGTCCGCTTTCAGGCAAGCTGAGCAGCGGCTCTAATGACCGATTGTGGGTGGATTGCGGAAGGGCGGCTTCCTCACCATCATTCGCCGCTAGATTACAGACTGACTGAAAAACTTGTCCATTTAGTAGCGAGCTTGTCAATTATGCGAACCGGAACGATCTACTTCCTGATGCTGTCACTCCTATTTACGCATGAAATCGATGCGGCGTTTCGGCATGAGTGGCGTGTGCTGCCGATCACCAGCTTCCTTCCTGACGAGCTCGGCCGAGAGATCTTTATTTGGGCTCACGTTCCGCTTTTTGCCGGCATCTTGCTGGCCAGCAATCGCGAGCGTGTTCGGGTTGCAATGGCGGCCTTTTGCGTGATCCACGTTGGCCTTCATTGGCTGTTCCGAAACCATCCGGCTTACGAGTTCAACAATGCCAGTTCGTGGGGGCTCATCCTGGGGGCGGGCGCGCTTGGCCTTGGCTTCCTATTTGCCCTATGGCGCGCCAAGCGGGGCGGGATCGAAAATCTCGATTAGTTGGAGCGTGAGCGGCGATTACTTCTGGTGACTCTCATCTGATGTCCACTTTGGGGTCGGGACCTGAAAGGCAGGAATTTTTCACAGGCAAGGCAGATCTGCCAGACGGGTTTTGGGCCTGTGCATCAGCCCTGCTCATGACCGATGATGGGTGGGAAGTTGCCCTTAAGGGGCGCGCAAGATTCCGGCCGTCGCTCCGGCCTTCGTCACTCAAATGTGCTGGACAAATCGGAATTTTTGTTTGCCCGCCATGACTTAGCCATGGGCGTCATCATGGCACCAACGGCGGTAACGAGAAGCAGAAGAGGACCAATTTTTATCAGAACCCAAGTCCAGCGCGACCAAGCCGCGTCTGGATAACCCCAATAGTATGTTAGAAAGAGCAAAAGAGCGAGGCCCGCGATTACGGCTATCGCTGTTATACTCTTTCGTAGCGACGCGAAATACCAGAGCATGCTTGCCGTCACGATCCATACCACCGTAGGAAACAGGTGGAAAACTTCAAAAGTCCTACCGCTATCTGAATTTGAGATAGCAAGGGCGTTGAGGAGATTGTTCAGGATCATGAAGACTATCGCAAGCCAATAGAGGCAGTCGAAAACACGAACGCTCGCTGGCTTCTTATCGTTCATGGCTCAACGCTAGAGCTTCATCACGATGTCAACAATGGGGTCGCTTCCTGAAAGACAGGAATTTTTCAGAGGCGTGGCAAAGCCGCAAGACAGCTTTCAGGATCGCGCATCAGCCCTGCTCATGGCCGGTCGTGGGTGGATTCCGGAATGACCGGATTTGGCGTAGCCTGATGGCAAAGCTGCCTCATGCTACGAAATTGAAATATTCGATTTCTTTCTTGGCGTGATGACAGTAATTGATACGCCGTCTTCTCCTGCTTTAAGACCTCCAAATGTTTGGAATAATTTCAAAAAGGTGAAACCACGTGACCTGGGTGACGAATGCGTTGCTGGCAATGTTTCTCTGCTTAGCCACGAGCGTTGCTTCACATCCTGCAAAGGTTGAAGAGGAAAAGATCGGATCGGCGGAACTCTTCGTCAGCCTAGTTGGGGACGATATCATCGTCACAATCACACTCAGCCGACCAGTAACCAGCTTGAGACTCGATCAAGCGGACGTAATTCGAGATGATGCGTTGCGGTTGAAGACCCCCGGCCTGACATTCGCCAACGATGTCATTTCTTCCCAAATGCCATTTACTCGAGCGACGTTTCGACTGATAGAAGATCTCAGCGATCGTGATGCGAAGTATCCGCCATATTATCGCATCGGCCAAGGTCGCTTGATCTACTCGAAGGCGATTTATCCCGACCAGACCCAGTGGAATATCAAGCTAGCTCCGCTTAGTCTTCCCAATCAGTGGGTTCGCTGGCCACAAGAACAGCTGCCGCAAGGATATCTCTTCATTGGCCCAGCAGCCATGATCGAAGATCATGCAGGTGCGCGCTTCGTGTTTGATGAAAACGTAACTGAGGAGGGGCGCGCTGCAGTGCGCGATATGGTGACGAAATCGGTCGCTTTTCTCGCAGAGATATTTGGTTCATCTCCGCCCGCCACGCCGTTTATCGCAACAAGCCTCATAAGTGCCGAGCGCGACTCCAATGTTGGCGATGTGACCAGTTCGGCCATGGTCGCCTTGCGCTTTTTCGGCAGCGCTCGTGATCCCTCAGCCCGAGATGCGCTTGCCTCGACCCGCGCGCTCATACTCCACGAAGGCGTGCATTTCTGGAATGCTGGCGTCGCACGCTTCGCTCCCACAGCTCCGCAATGGCTGCACGAGGGCGGCGCGGAGTACATCGCAGCCCTCGGTTCCTATCGCCTTGGTTGGAATAAGCGCGAGGATTTAGAACAACGCATTGGTGACTGGTTCGATCGCTGCGCGACTTCGCTGTCATATTCAAACGAACCAGCGCTTGACGATCTGGAGTTCCTAAACGCTTCGCTGCGCTACAGTTGCGGTCCGCTATTGCACACCCTTATTGAGCTCTATCTTGCTGAAAATAATGCGGATCGCACCATTACCGATGTATGGCGCGAAACGGTGAGACAAGCGGCGGCGAGCGATGGCGAATACGACCTTACCGAATTCATGGCCGCTGTAGGTGATCACGCCCTTTTGAGGCGCCCGGCGCTTGAAGCGATCTTGACCACGAGCGGCGGCGAGCGCTGGGAGTTGGTGAGAGAGGAGATGAACCGGCTTGGCGTTCAGGTGGAGCGCCACTCATCTCCCTCCTTGCGCGCACAGTCGGCCCTGATGCACATGATTAAAGCGCAATGCACCGATCTGAGGCCTGGTCAGGGCTATGGCTTCTACGCAGCAGAAGAATCTTATCGCTTGGACACACCGGAAGGGTGCGGCGTCCTCAGCGGGAGCCCGGTAGTCAAGACATTAGAAGGTCGTTTGATCGTGCATCTGAGCACCGCGGACTACTCTCACTTTCAAGATCTATGTGCCAGAGGGCACCTGATCAATTTCGGTCTAACGGACGAAACAGTGATTGCTGTGCCATGCACGAGACATTTGCCGGATGCGGCGACTCAACCGATAGTAACTTCGCTTCCCGCAATTCCTGCGTTCTCTCAATCCAACGCGTTGTCTAAATGATGTCCTTCGGCAATTGCGAGAAGACAAAGATCGTTGAATGAAAAAGTGCAACTGGTCTCGCGCCTTTGTGCAGCGTTATATGTAGTTGCGCGCTTTGCCCTTTTTACGAAAATTCGAGTCTAATCGAAATGTCCGGATCGGGGTCGGTTTCTGAATGGCAGAAACTTTTCGCGATCGGGGCAAAGCTGCCTGGAAGATTTCGGGATTGCGCGGCGGCCCGGCCCATGGCCGGGAATGGGTGGGAAGTTGAATGTCCGCTTCTCCATTCAGTTGGTCGAATGGTTGTAGTCGCTAATCGAAATGACTGCCGCGTAGTCATTGCTCAAGCTACTGCCCTATATAACGAAATTGCCTATTGGGTAGAATCTGATAAGTTTTGAGGAATATGAGATGTTTGATGTAACGCGGCGGAGTAGTATTGGATTGGGAGTTTCCAGTCTTATTGGCTTGACTGTTTCTGCCTCGGGTTCTCATACGATCAAACCGGTGAAGGCTAAGTTATTCGAACATACATTTTTAAAGGCCAATGAGGGTCTTCGCGACCAATTGCGACGATTTATCGTCGAAAACTGGTTCCGGATGGATCAAAAAGGCTTGGAGCAGGGTATCTTTACATCATATCAACTGCTTGAAGAAACAGAAGAAAATGCAATGTGGGACTACGTCATGGTCGTAGGATACCCAACTGATTTAGGCTACTCCGATCCGGTTACAACCGAACGGTTCACGGAAATCCGGAAAGCCCACGTCGAAGTAAAAATCGATGGCCGAGGCTTGGCTGAACTTGGAAAAGTTGTCGGCGATCACCGTTTGAAGGTCGTCGTCTAGCTCGGTCGCGCTGTCACCCAGTTCGATGGAGTTCTTTATCTGCTTCGGGGTCGATTGTTGAATGGCAGAATTATCCCGGCGGTGCGTGAAGCGGACATTCCGACGGCCCACCCCAATGAGCTTTTTCAGTTTACGTGCAAAACAGGTTGCGTCCAGCTGGTCGCTGCAATGAACCCGTGCCGCTGCGGCTATGCCGGCGATCCGGCGCGGAACTGCAACAAGTACCCGCGCTGTATCGGCGATTATCAGGCGCGCTTGTTCGGCCCCTTGTTCGACCGGATCGATCTCCACGTCCATGTCGGCGCGGTGAGCGCGCTCGACATGACGCTGCCCCCGCCGGCCGAGGGCAGCGCCGAGGTGGCCGCCCGGGTCGCCGCTGCCCGCGCGCGGCAGGTGCTGCGCGGCGTGCGCTCCAATGCCGAACTGGAAGGCGAACGGCTCAAGACCCATGCCACCCTCGACGAGGCGGGCCGCAAGCTGCTTTTGCAAGCCGCCGAGAAGCTGCGCCTATCCCGCGCGCGGCTATACAAGAATGCTGCGGGTGGCGCGCACGATCGCCGATCTTGCGGGCTCCGAGACAGTAGGCCGCGTCCATGTTGCCGAGGCGCTATCCTATCGGCTGATGAAGGGCTAAAGGCCGCCTTCGAGACCGCGAACCTGTTGACACGCGCGGCCGATCAAGGGCGCATTGGCGATTTCGGACGATCCTTCAGCAGCGGTAGGAGATCAGCCGCGCGGGCTTGCCGCGCTGCTCGATGGCGCGCGCCGGCGCAAGGCGCTGAGCCTTGGCATCGCGCTGGTCATCGAGGCGCTGATTCTGGTGCTGCTGCTGACGCTCGGCGCGCAGATTGCGGGCGAGGCGGATGGCGATGAAACCGTCACCGAATTCGCCGCCAGCGACTTTACCGAACCGGCCGAACCCGAGGCCGAGCAGCCGCCCGAAGCCCAGCCCGAAAGCTCTGCCCCGCCGAGCGAAGCCCCGCCTGTGCCCGAGCGCCCCACCCCGCTCGATCTGCCCGAGCCCGAGCGTCCCAAGCCGCCGATCGTCTCCAACCCGACGCCCGCGCCGCCACCGCCGCCGGCCCAACCCGCCCCGCGCCCCTCGCCCACCATCGGCGCGCGGATCAATCCCAACCGCAATTACGGCCCGTCCGACCCCGGCCCCTCGCGCACCAGCACCGATAGCGAACGCGTCGGCACCGCGCCCAATGGCGAGCCGCTCTATGCTGCCAAATGGTATCGCGAGCCGACCGATCGTGAGCTGGCTGGCTATCTCTCGACCGCCAACGGCCCGGGCGCGGCGTTGATCGCGTGCAAGACCGTGCCGGACTATTATGTCGAGGACTGCGTGCTGCTGAGCGAAAGCCCGCAAGGCTCGATGATGGGCCGCGCGGTGCTGGCCGCTGCCTGGCAGTTCCGGGTACGCCCGGCGCGAATCGGCGGGCGCGAGCAGTTCGGCAGCTGGGTGCGAATCCGGATCGACTATTCGATCAGGCGGTCGCCCGCGCCCTAACCCTGCAGATGCTCGCGCACCACGGCGATGAAATCCGGCCCCCAGGTCTCGAGCTTCTTCGCGCCGACGCCGGAAATCCGGCCGAGTTCGCCGAGCGTTTCGGGGCACTGGTTGGCCAGGTCGCGCAGCACCGAATCATGGAAGATGACATAGGCGGGGATGCCGTGTTCGGCGGCCAGTTCCTTGCGCTTGTTGCGCAGCGCCTCGAACAGCGGGTTGCCGACCGGATTGGCCACATCCCCGCCCCCGCGTGATTTGCGATTGCGACGGGTGCGCACCGGCGGCTCGGCGATACGGACACCCACCTCGCCCTTGAGCAAAGCCCGCGCTTCGGGCCCGAGCATCAGCCCGCCATGCTCGGTCGCCGCCAGCATTCCGCGCGCGACCAGCACGCGGGTGAGCGGGCGCAGCAACCTTGCCTCGTCGCTGCCGACAATCCCGAACACCGACAGCTTGTCATGCGCGCGGCTTTCGATGCGTTCGTCGCTCTGCCCGATCAGCACCTTTTCGATATGGCCGATGCCGAAGCTCTGCCCGGTGCGGTACACCGCCGAGAGCAGCTTGCGCGCCAACTCGCTGCTATCCACGACCTGCGGCGGCTCAAGGCAGTTGTCGCAATTGCCGCAGGTCGCAGGCGGATGTTCGCCGAAATGCCGCAGCAGCACTGCGCGGCGGCACTCGGGCGTCTCGACCAGCGCGGCGAGGCTGTTCAATCGCTGCTGCTCGCCTGCCAGCCGCTCGGGCTCGACCTCTGCCAGCCATTGGCGCGCACGGGAGAAATCGCTCACGCCCCAGAACAGCTGCGCTTCGGCGGGATCGCCATCGCGGCCCGCGCGGCCGGTTTCCTGATAATAGGCCTCGATCGATTTGGGCAGGCCGGCATGGATGACGAAGCGCACATCGGGCTTGTCGATCCCCATGCCGAAAGCGATCGTGGCGACCATCACCATGCTTTCCGAGGCGACAAACGCCGCCTGCACCGCCGCGCGGCGCTCGGGCTCCAGCCCTGCGTGATAGAACGCCGCCTCGCGGCCTGAACGGGCGATCTGTGCAGCGAGCTCCTCGGCCTGCTTGCGGCTCGGCGCATAGACGATGCCTGCGCCGGGCAGCCGCGCCAGCACCTCGGTAATCTGGCGCGGGCCGTTATCGCGCGGGGTAATGGCATAGCGGATATTGGGTCGGTCAAACCCGGCAATGATCATGCCCGCTTCGGGAATGCCGAGCTGCCGCAGGATGTCCACCCGCGTCGCGGGATCGGCGGTGGCGGTGAGTGCGAGGCGCGGGACGTGCGCGAAGCGGTCGAGCACCGGGCGCAGCATCCGGTAGTCCGGGCGGAAATCATGGCCCCATTCAGACACGCAATGCGCCTCGTCGATCGCGAACAGCGCGATTTCGGCGCGTTCGAGCAGCGCCTGGAAGCCCGGGGTCGAAGCGCGTTCGGGGGCGACATAGAGCAGATCGAGCGCGCCGCTGCGGAAAGCCTCGGCGGTGGCGGCGTTGTCACTGTCGGCCGAGGTCATCGAGGCGGCGCGGATGCCCGCGGCCGTGGCCGAACGGATCTGGTCATGCATCAGCGCGATCAGCGGAGAGATGACGATGGCGGTGCCCGGACGGGCGAGCGCGGGAATCTGGTAGCACAGGCTCTTGCCCGCGCCCGTGGGCATCAGCGCAAGGCTGTGCTCGCCGGCCATCACCCGTGCAATCACCGCTTCCTGCTGCCCGCGAAAGCCGGAAAAGCCGAAAGTGCGGCGCAGGATATCGTGGAGATCGGGGGCAAGGGGCGCGTGCATTGCCGCGGCCCTAGCCGATCATCCGGAGGTTAGGCACCCGCAGATGGGCGTCTATCGACGGCTTATCACGCGGCGGCGGCCTTTGCTGCAGCGAGATCGACCACATCGCCCGTGCCGAGACCCGCGCCCGGGCTGGCGATGCTGCCATCAGCGCGCTTGCCAAGATTGGCAGGGCGCACCAGCCACAGATCCTGCGAGCCAAGGATGCGGCCATCATGGGCGAGGATCGATACC
The DNA here is from genome assembly GCA_046339235.1 of Erythrobacteraceae bacterium. Taxonomy (GTDB): domain Bacteria; phylum Pseudomonadota; class Alphaproteobacteria; order Sphingomonadales; family Sphingomonadaceae; genus Erythrobacter. The sequence goes on from JBKDUW010000221.1 coordinate 10,555, forward strand.
GGGCCGATCGGCAAGCGATCACGCTCGTCGACCAGCACGGGATCCTCGATCACCTGCTCGCTGCCGTATTTCTGTCCCCACTGGCGCAGCGCCAGCATCGCGGGGAGCAGATCAAGGCCCTTTTCGGTCAGGCGGTATTCGATCTTGCGGCGATCATCGGCGCAGGGCTCGCGCTTGAGGATGCCGTGCTCGACCAGCTTGGCGAGGCGATTCGACAGGATATTGCGGGCAATCCCGAGCTCGCTGAGGAATTCCTCGAAGTGCTTCAAACCGTTGAAACTGGCGCGCAGGATCATGAACGACCAGCGCTCTCCCATCACTTCCAGCGCCTGCGGCAGCCCGCATTCGATCAGATCCCGCAGCGGTTCTCTCAAGTCACCCATTCATGTGTCCTTCCCCGGATCGAACCATTTGTAACCGCTTTTTGGCGCCGTCACAAAAAATTTCAGTTTTCAGTTGCAACTCGCAACCTAGATATGTAGGTAGCGAATAGCAACTGGTTTCGAAACGAAATGTTGCGTTGCAAAATTTGGGTAAACCGCCAAAGGGCTCACGCGCCCAAGTCATTAAAACAAAAGGAAGTCCGCGATGACCAACACCCTCTCCCTCCCCCGTACCGGCAAGCTCGCCATTCTCGCCACCGCTGTGCTCTACACCGCCATGACCTTCGGGGTGGCGACCTCGACCAGCCCGGCCAATGCTGCCGGCAGCGCCTATTACAGCGCCACCCTCGCCGCGCCCGCCGACCAAGCCAGCGCGGTTGCCGAGGGCGTCGCCTGGACCTGTGCAGGCAGCACCTGCGTCGCCAACAAGTCGTCGTCGCGCCCGCTGCGCATCTGCCGCGGCCTCAACCGCAAGTTCGGCGAAGTCGCCACCTTCAAGGTTGCGGGCGAAGAAATCGCGGCCGACGAACTGGCCAAGTGCAACTCCTGACTGTGGGGCCTGATCTAAAGGCCTGATCGGGCCGCACACCTGAATCCCCCTCTGTCCGGCATCCTCTCCCGCCGGACAGAGCTCCGCCCCCGGAACGCCGTCCCCCCGACGCCGCGCTCCGGGGGTTTGTTTTTTGAGTTGCGCTCGCGCTTGCGGGCGAGCGTCCTCGGCGCTGTTTCGCGCTTCGCGCGAGCGCCTGCGGGCGGCCGTTCGGCCTTGCGGACCCTGCGGGTCCGATCCTGCGTGCTTGCGCTACGTCTCTACAACATGCCCGCTTCCAGCAGCGCCGCCTCGAGCCCGGCGGCGTCGGTGAACAGGTGCGCATCCCAGCCGCGCGCCTGGGCGGCTTCGATATTGGCGGGGTTATCGTCGGTAAAGAACAGGTCGGCCCCGGCGCGCCCGCTGCGCTGCTCGACGATTTCGTAGATCCGCGGATCGGGCTTGGCGACCTTCTCCACCCCGGAGACGATGATATCCGCAAAGTGATCGAACACCGGTTGGGTAAGGCGGAACATGTCCCAGAATTCATCGCCGAAATTGGTCAGGCAGAATAAGGGCACGCCTTTGCCCGCAAGACGCTCGACGATGGCGTGTGTGCCTTCGACCGGCCCCGGCACGGTTTCGTTGAAGCGCGTCGCGTAAGCGCGGATGTGGGCTTCATACTGCGGGAACAGCGCGATCCGTTCGGGCACCATGTCCGCGAGCGCGCGCCCGCGATCATGTTCGAAATGCCATTCCTCGGTCACGACATTGGCGAGGAACCAGTCGAGCTCGTCGCGGTCCGCGATCAGCTTTTCGAACAAGGCGCCAAGCTGCCACTGGAACAGCACTCGCCCGACATCGAACACCACCGCCTGGCTCACGCCGCCTGCTCCTCAAATGATTTCGGCCCGCGCTCCTGTCAGGAGGCGGGCCGCTATCTTGCCTGACCGCTGCATCAAAGCAGCCGGCCCGTGCACCGTTCAGCCCTGGCGGGCCTTGAAGCGACGGTTGGTCTTGTTGATGACATAGGTCCGGCCGCGACGCCGGATCACGCGGTTATCGCGGTGGCGGCCCTTCAGCGACTTGAGGCTGTTGACGATCTTCATGACAGGTCTTTCAAATGACAAGCGCGCCGGAATCAGGCCCGGCGCGCGGAAATCGAAGGGTGCCGTTAGCGACAGAGGCCCCTTGCGTCAATGCAAGTCTGCGCGCTGCCCGCGTTCACGCCTCGCGCAAATCGGCGAGTTTGCGCTCCCACGCCAGCGCATGGGCGATAATGGTGTCGAGATCGGCGTGGGCCGGCTCCCAACCGAGGGTCGCGCGCAGGGCTCGCGAATCGGCAATCAGCGAATCGGGATCGCCTGCACGGCGCCCTTCAATCCGGCGCTCAAGCTTGCGATTCGTCGCCCGGTCGACCGCATCCAGCACCTCCAGCACCGAGAACCCCCGGCCATAGCCGCAGTTCATCGTCAGCGAGCGCGCGGGCTCTGCCACCAGCGCTTCCAAGGTCAGCACATGCGCAGCCGCCAGATCGCTCACATGGATGTAGTCGCGCACCCCTGTCCCATCGGGCGTCGCATAGTCGGTGCCGAACACGCCGACCGATTCGCGCAAGCCCAGCGCCGCCTCGATCGCCACCTTGATAAGATGCGTCGCGCCTGCGGTCGATTGCCCGCTCCGCACCAGCTGATCGGCCCCGGCGACATTGAAATAGCGCAGCACGCCGACATTCACCGGGTGCGCGGCGGCAACATCGGCGAGCATCCGCTCGGTCATCAGCTTGGACCAGCCATAGGGGTTGATCGGCTGCTGCGGGGCGTCCTCGGCAACTTCGGCGACGCCCGGCATCCCGTAGGTCGCCGCGGTCGAGGAGAAGATGATATGCGGCACACCCGCCGCCACCGCCGATGCGATCAGAGCGCGGCTTTTCGCGGTGTTGTTGTCATAATATTTGAGCGGATTGGCGACGCTTTCAGGCACCACCACCGATCCGGCAAAATGCATGATCGCGCCTCCCCCGCCGCCGATGCCCTGCTCGGCAAAGATCCGCGCCAGCAGCGCAGCGTCGGCAATGTCGCCCTCGTAAAACGGAACGCCTTCGGGAATGGCAAAACGGAAGCCAGTCACCAGATTGTCGATCACCGCCACCGGCCAGCCGGCATCCCGCAATGCGAGCACGGCATGGCTCCCGATATAGCCCGCCCCGCCGGTCACGAGCACGCAAGGTTTGTTGTACGTCATCATGGGAGGCTCTCATAACGCGAAAGTCGCTTAAAAATCGTCAACCTTGCCGGGGCAATGCAACGCTGTGCACGGCGCCGCACGCGGCCTATAAGAGACTGTCGATGAAAGGAACCTATGTCATGCGCTCCACCCGTCTCCTTGCCCCTGCCCTGAGCGCAGCCGCGATTGCGTTGTCGGCCTGCGCGACCACTCCCTATACCGGCCCGGTGGAAGTCACCCGCTTTGTCGCGCCCGACCGCGCCGGGCTGGGCCAGGGCACGATCACCGTCAACTTTCCTGACGAGATCGGCAACACCGCAGCGCGCGCGGCCTTTACCGGCGCCGTGAGCACAGAACTGGCGCGGCTCGGCTATACGGTCGTCCCCCAAGGCGCGAGCGCAGGGCAGACCGCCGCGATCCGCACCAGCCGCAACGCCATTGCCGCCGCGGACGACCGCCGCAGCCCGGTCAGCGTCGGGGTTGGCGGGTCGACCGGCAGCTATGGCTCGGGCGTCGGCATGGGCGTCGGCATCAATCTTGGCGGGGGGAGTGAAAGCCCGAGCGTGAACACCGATCTCGCCGTACGCATTACCCGCGCCGACGGCACCACGCTGTGGGAAGGCCGCGCCCAGATCGCGACCGGGGTGAAGTCACCCTACTCCAATGTCGACACCAGCGCCCGCACGCTGGCGGCAGGCTTGTTCAAGGACTTCCCGGGTGGCAATGGCGAGACCGTGACGATCAGCGTCAAGAAGCTACAGGCGAACAAATGACCTCTCTTTCCATCGACGCCGGGTTCGACAGCGGCAATATCGAAGTGCTGGGAATCGACGGGCGTACCGCGCGTCTAGCGATCCGGCGCGATAGCGAATCCGAGTTCTTCCAGTGGTTCCACTTCCGCGTTGCCGCGAGCGCGGGCGAGGAGATCGTGCTCAAGCTTACCGGTCTCAATGCCAGCGCCTATCCCGGCGGCTGGCCGGATTACAACGCCTGCGTCTCGGAAGATCGCGATTACTGGGCGCGCGCGGCCTCGAGCTATGACAAGGACGAGGACGGCGGCACGCTGACCATCCGCTACCTTCCCGCTTCGGACATCTGCTGGTTCGCCTATTTCGCGCCCTTCTCGATGGAGCGGCACCACGATCTCGTCGCCGAGACGGCTGCTTGTGAAGGCGTGGACTATGTCCGGCTCGGCACCACATTGGACGGGCAATCGATCGACTGCCTCGAAATGGGCGAGGGTGATGTGCAAGTTTGGCTCTATGCCCGCCAGCATCCGGGCGAAACCCAGGCCGAATGGTGGATCGAGGGCGCGCTCGAATGCCTGACCGATCCGGCCGATCCGGTGGCGCGCGCGCTCAGAGCCAAGTGCCGCATCCATGTTGTGCCCAACTGCAACCCCGATGGTTCGCGGCGCGGCAATTTGCGAACCAATGCGGTTGGCACCAATCTTAACCGCGAATGGGCCGAACCCACGCCGGAAAAATCGCCCGAAGTCCTCGCGATCCTGGGCCGCATGGATGAAACCGGCGTCGACTTTGCGATGGACGTCCATGCCGACGAAGCGATCCCCGCGGTGTTCCTCGCCGGGTTCGACGGCATCCCCTCGTGGACGCAGGCGCAGGGCGATGGCTATGATCGCTACGAGCGCATCCTCGATCGCCGCACGCCCGATTTCCAGACCAAGCTCGGCTATCCCAAGGCCGCGGCCGGCAAGGCCAACCTGTCGATGAGCACCAACCAGCTCGCCCAGCGCTTCGGCGCGGTCGCGATGACGCTGGAGATGCCCTACAAGGATCTGGTCGACTTTCCCGAGCCCGAACAGGGCTGGTCACCGGAGCGCTGCAAACTGCTGGGCCGCGAATGCATGGCGGCGCTGGTGGAGTGGCTGGAAGGCAAGGACGCCTAAGCCAGATACCTAGCCGAGGTGGGAGGGGCCAAAGGCGTGCGGCAGCAGCGCGGATAGCGTCACGCGCCGCACATCGTCCTTGCTGACGCACAGCACCAGCGGATCGGTCGAACCCAGCGCCGCGACTTCGTTCAAGACCTGACGGCAGCGTCCGCACGGGGTGATCGGTTCGGCGTCGGCCTTGAGGCCCCCCACCGCGACCGCCAGCAATCCGCCGCGTCGCCCCTCGCCCAAAGCCTTGGCCACCGCCACCGTCTCGGCGCAGAGAGCGAGGCCGTAGCTCGCGTTCTCGACATTGCAGCCGGTGATGACCGCGCCATCATCGAACAACAGCGCCGCGCCCACGGGGTAATCGGAATAGGGCGCATAGGCGTTTTCAGCAGCGGCAAAGGCAGCGGCGATCAGCGCCTGTTCCTGCGCGCTGCTCAGGCTCACTTCTGCACCACCACCCATTCGATCGGCTCCTCGGCAGCGTCGGTGACGAGCTGGCTGTTGGCACTCCATAGCAGCCAGGGACGCGGCGCATAGTCGGGCCGCGCGCGGTTGCGCATCAGCCACAGGTCGCGCGTCAGCGTGGTGGCGGTCTTGTGGCGCGCCTCGAAAGCGGGCGAGAGCCGCAGGATCACCGGCTCGCCGCTATGCATCTCGATCTGGTTGATGAGCGTCATCAGCTCGCTCTCGATCGCCGCATCGCTGACCTTGGGCACGCAGCCATCCGCCAGCTGCATCAGCCCGATCGCAGGAGGGAGCAGCGCCGCATCGCGCGGCACCATCTGGGTGAACAGCCCGCTCTGGCGGTCAGCCGGCAGGCAGGGATCGAAATCGAGCACCACGCCGACTTGCAGCCCCGCCGCGCGCGCCGCAGCGTAACTTTCGGCAAAACCGGACTGCCCGGCCTCCAGCGGCAGATAGGCGAATTGCGCGCCGATCGCCTTCAGGGTTTCGAACTTGACCGCGCCGCTGCCCGCAGGCACCAGCGCGCCCTGTTCGGGATAGAGCGTCTCGTCCGGGCGCCATTCGCGCATGTCCCACCACAGCCACCCGGCAAAGGCGAGGCCGACCAGCACCAGCAGTGCGCCTGCGCGCAGCAGCCAGCGGCGCGGCGCCTTACGCGCCGAGGGCTTGCGTCTGCGTGCCATGATCAGCCCTTGATGTGGAGCACGCAGATCAGCGTGAACAGGCGGCGGGCGGTGGCGAAATCGGTGTCGACCTTGCCCTCGAGCCGTTCGAGCAGCAGCTCGGCGGCGCTGTTGTGAATGCCGCGACGGGCCATGTCGATCGTCTCGATCTCGGCCGGGGTGGCCCTGCGGATCGCCTGGTAATAGGAATCGCAGATCGCGAAATAATCCCGGATGGGCCGGCGGAACCGGGCCATGCCGATCAGCAGCGTCTCGAGCAGCTGGCCGGCCTCGTCGCTGATATCCATCACCAGCCGTCCGTCGGTGACGGAAAGGTTGAGGTGATAGGGGCCCTTCGCCCCGCGCTCGGCAGAACGCAGCGGCTTGAAGGTGTTTTCCTCGATCAGATCATAGATCGCCACCCGGCGTTCCTGCTCGACATCGGCATTGCGCCACAGGATGGTCGCCTCGTCGAGCCTCACCTGGGCAATGCGAAACGCGCCCGAGCCGGGGATGGCGGGCGAGATCGGCAGGGAATCGGGCGGCGTATCGGACATAGAGCACCGCCTTCGCAGATGGAGGGGCCGCACTTCAAGCACTTCGATAAAATCTCCCCGCTATCCACAGCACCCGAAATAAATATTGCTGGCTTTCGCCCTTGCCTCGCAGCCCCTGCAAGGCGCATCAGACCCGCCATGGCCGAACCTGAAAAAGTCACTCCGATCAACGTCGCAGCTCCCGCAGCCGAAGCGCCGCTGCGCAAGCTGCCGTCCAATCTGGAGGCCGAGGCCGCGTTTCTCGGGGCGGTGCTGATCGACAATCGCGTGATCGAGGAATTGCAGGTGCCGATCCGGCCCGAGCACTTCTTCGAACCGATCCACCAGCGCATCTACGAACGCGTCCTGGTGCTGATCGAGCGCAATGCCACCGCCTCGCCCGTCACGCTGCGCCCCTATTTCGAGGCCGATGATGCGCTGCGCGAGCTGGGCGGCACGTCCTATCTGGCGCAGCTCACCGCGAGCGGGGCCGGCCTGCTGCTCCCGCGCGAACTGGCCCAGCAGATCTATGATCTGGCGCTGCTGCGCGAGCTGGTGAGCGTCGGGCGCGGGCTGGTCGAAGGCGCGCTCGATACCTCGCAGGACACCTCGCCGATGGACCGCATCGCGCAGGCCGAGGCCGATCTGTTCCGCGTCGCCGAAGGCGCGGCGACGGGCCGCGAGGCTGCGACCTTCCGCGATGCCGCGCTGACCGCGATCAAGATGGCCGAAGCCGCGATGAATTCGGGCGGCGGTCTGTCGGGCAAGACCAGCGGACTTTCGACGATCGACCAGAAGACCTCGGGCCTCCACAATTCCGACCTTGTCATCCTTGCCGGCCGGCCGGGCATGGGCAAGACCTCGCTCGCCACCAACATCGCCTTCAACTGCGCCGAGGCGCATCTGGTGTGGCAGCGCGAGGGCGGCGAGTTCAACTACGGCGCGCCGGTCGCCTTCTTCAGCCTCGAAATGAGCGCCGACCAGCTCGCCACCCGCATTCTGGCGGAACAGGCCGAGATTTCCTCGGAATCCTTGCGCAGCGGTAAGCTGACCCGCGAGGATTTCCAGAAGCTGAGCTTCGCCAGCCAGCGGCTTGCCGAGCTGCCGCTCTATATCGACGATACGCCCGCGCTCACCATCGCGGCCTTGCGCACCCGCGCGCGGCGGATGAAGCGGCGGCACGACATCGGGCTGATCGTGGTCGATTATCTCCAGCTGCTGCAAGGTTCGGGCCGCGCCAACGACAACCGCGTCAACGAAATCTCTGAGATCAGCCGCGGCCTCAAGACGCTGGCGAAGGAATTGCAGGTGCCGGTGATCGCACTCTCGCAGCTCAGCCGTGCGGTCGAAAGCCGCGAGGACAAGCGCCCGCAACTCTCCGACCTGCGCGAATCCGGCTCGATCGAGCAGGACGCCGACATGGTGTGGTTCATCTTCCGCTCGGATTATTACCACATGCTGGTCAAGCCCGACACGCCCGACGGCAGCTCCTCGCCCGATGCGCAGGAGAAATACCGTGCGTGGGAGGAGAAATACGAAGAGCTGGTGGGCAAGGCGACGCTGATCGTCGCCAAGCAGCGCCACGGCTCGACCGGCAACGTCCCGCTCCACTTCCAGAGCGACATCACCAAATTCACCTCGCCCAACTACAAGGACTATTCGGACTACGGGTTCGAGTAGAGGTCACTCGGCGGGCGTAATCTGAACCGCGATCGGGAGGATGGCGAAATCGACACCCGCGATCGTGTAGCGTCCACGCCCGCGGCCATCGCGGCTCCACCAACCCGTGCTCGCAGGCGTAACGGTGAAACGGTAGGTGACGCCCTCGGATCCGGCGAAGGAATGGCGCTCGACTGCAGGAACCCCGCCTTCGAGCAGCGCTTCACCAACGACAGCGGCAAGGCGCTGGTCGCCATAGGCCATGCCGCCGCCCGGGAGGAGAGGGGTCTCCTCCGGGCCACGCGCTGTCACCGCACGGCGGGCGGGCGCCGGGGTGACCTGCCATGTGGCAAGATCGATGCTGTCGCCCGCTGCGACGAGGCCAAGGGAAAGGCCGGTGATCGCGGTGCGCCTGTCTTCCATGCGACGCGCTGCGCGGGCATCGAGCAGGGTCACATAGCCGCTCCCCACGACGCGCGCCGTGCCGCTGCGCGGCCTCACCACGAGCGCGGTATCCTCGTCGATCCCGAGCCCGAAATGGAGCGGCTGGGCGGGATCGGTCACTGCCGCAGCGAGCAACCCGAGATTCCCTCGCTCGCCAAAATGAACGTGGATCAGCACGCCCTCGAGAAAACCGAGCCCCGGCCCCAGTACGAGCGGAGCGCCACCCCCGGCGACAAGCGGCGGGCCGAGGCTTTGCCCCTCGATGATCATATCCGTGCCCATGATCATGGCCCCTGCCGAGGTACCTCCCACCACCGCGCCTTCGGCAAGGCGGCGGCGGATTGCGGCGGCCATCGGGGTGTCTCGCCCATCCGCCTCACGCAGCACGGCGGTGATGTTTTGCTGATCGCCGCCAACAAACCAGATCGCCCCGGCGCGGGCAACCTTGGCGATCTCGGCCTGGTCATCGGCATTGCCGCGCCAGGTGCTCTCGTCCACCTCCGGCGTCGCGGGATCATCGGTAAGGGCAAGGCGCACCACGGCGACATCTTCTGGCCTCGCCCCGTGCCGTTCGAGCGCTGCGGTGATCGCGCGGGTCGAGCCAGCGATGCCTTGTGTGGCTGCGGGGATGATGGCAATGCCGGGCGCATCGGACGGGCGCGCTTCGAGCAAAGCCGTGAGGATATCGGCATTGGCCCAGTCGAGCCCACCGCCGACGATCACCAGCGTGCCCTCCTCGGCCCGCGCGGTGCTGCAAGCTGCAATCATGGCAAGCCCAGCCAAAAGCACCCTTGCCCGCATCATGTTCCCCCTGCGCCGAACTGCGCCCACCCGCTGCGGCGCCGCGAGCGATTGCATATGCAGCCCCATAGTCCCGCGCAAGGGGCGCGCCGCGAAGCCGGACTTGTGCACGCGAGGTCAATTACTTACACCTCCTCGCACATTCCCCCATTCCGCTGCCGAGGTCGCGTCCGGTGAGTATCATTCCCAAAATCCCGCGCCCGACGATTGCTCCCAATCGTTTCGCGGAAACCGCGTTTGTCGGCTCGCTGTTCGCCGATGCGTCCACCGACGCCTTTGCCACGGTCCGCTTCCCGCGCCTGTTCTCGGCCGATCAGCGATTCATTTCCGAAGTGCGGGTGGACGGCACGGTCTGAACGGCGATGGCGGGCAATGTCACCGCCGGGATTTCGGGCTTCTAGATCACCGATATCATCATCAGATCGGCAGCGTTGCCACGTCGGAATTCCGTCAGGCCAATGCCGAAACAAGACTGCCTTCGACGAACCGACGACGGTTTAGTTTGTCCATTTCCTCATCCCCCCATGAATCGCAGCTTGCGTCTGCTCAAGACTGCCTTGATCCAATGTCTCCATCGTCGTGAAGTTAAGAACTCGGCGCCCAAGGAACTATCGCGATCTTCTGCGCAACGAGCCATGCCGGGCAGCATCGATCCCGCGAGCCTTGCATTCAACGCCCCCGCGCTCGACGACCACCTCAGGGCCGAGTTCTACGGATAGGCGCAGGCCTGCCGGACAACCCCTAACCTGCGCCTGCCTTGCTGATCCGATAGTCGGCGAGGCTCATCCAGTAGGCCACCCGCCAGCGCATCCGGTTGAGGAATGTGCTCTCGCGCGCATACCATGCGCGGGTGATCGGTTCGCTCGCCGCCTCCATGTGATCGATCAGCGCGCGCAGCTGGGTGGCGAGCGCGGCGTCCTCGATCCGCACCATCAGCTCGACATTGATGCGGACCGACCGCTTGTCGAGATTGGCGCTGCCGAAATAGCTCGCATCATCCGCCACCAGCAGCTTCATGTGCAGCTTGCACGGCTGGAATTCGAAAATCCGCGCGCCCGCGCCCAGCAACGGCTTGTATTGCAGCCGCGCCATGTCGATCGCGGCGCCGATGTCGGATTTGCCCGCCATCACCATCCGTACGTCGCCCCGGCGGGCGACCTGCGCGATCTGGCGGCGGAAGCTGCGCGGCGGGGAGAAATAGGCCGAAACCGTATCGAGCCGCTTGGCTGTCACCAGATCGCGGCGCAGCACCCAGGCCCAATGCCCGCGCCGCACCAGCGGGCCGCCGACCAGCAGCCGCACCGGACCATCCCCGCCATCCCACGCCTTGACGATATCGCGCAGCGCCCGCAGCTGCCGGGTGCGCCCCGCCGCCTCGCCTGCGACCCATGCCCTAAGCAAGCCGAACCAGCGGGTGAACTGTTCCACCACCGCGCCCTCGATCATCACCGACAGATCGCACCAGCCATTGGCGGCGGGCGGATCGAAATAGTGGTCGGAGACATTCGCCCCGCCGGTCATCACGCGCCCGCCATCGGCGATCACGAACTTCTGGTGGTTGCGCACCAGATAGCGCCTTCCCCACCTGGGCGAAAAGCTCGCGAACTTGCCGCCGGCCTCGATCAGCGGCTCGAAAAACGCAGCGCCCGCATCATTGCCGAAATCATCGACGATCAGATCGACCGCCACCCCGCGCCGCGCCGCCGCAACCAGCGCGTCGCGCACCATCGTTCCCGAGGCGTCGCTATCGAACAGGTAGGAGAACATGTCGAGCTGCTGCTTCGCGCTGCCGATCAGATCGAGCAAGGCGCGCAGCCGGTCGGTACCGGCAGGGGAGAAGGTGAAGTTGTGGCCTTGCGCCGCGATTGCGAACGGCGGGAGGTCGGCGTAGGCGGGCGCGCTGTCGGCAGCGGCAGTGGGCGCAGGTTCCATGCGCCACGCCTAGCGGCAAAGCGCGGCAATTGCATTACCTTGACTTTGCGCCCTCCGATGCCTAGCTGCGCTTTGCTCTTTCCCCAGCGATTCTGAAAAGGCCGCCCATGGCACGCGTTACCGTTGAAGATTGTGTCGACAAGGTTCCCAACCGCTTCGACCTCGTCCTGCTCGCCGCCCAGCGCGCCCGCGAGATCTCCGGTGGCAGCGAACTGACCCTCGACCGCAACCGTGACAAGAACCCGGTCGTGGCGCTGCGCGAAATCGCCGAGGAAACCGTCTCGCCGCACCATCTCCACGAATCGGTGGTGGTGAGCCTGCAGAAGATCCTCCCCGATGACGAGGACGAGGCGGACGAGATCGGTTCGCTCAGCCAGTCGGCTGAAGCCCTGCGGATCACCGCTTCGGCTCCGGCGCGCACCACTTCGCTCGGCGGTGATTACGACGGCTGATTGCGACATTTCAGTGATGTCACTGGCATTAAGGGGGTCTGGCGCGCGCCAGGCCCCTTTTTGCTTGCGCCCTGGCCCTTGCCGAGGGCTGCTTGACCGCTTCTTGACCTTGCTGCGGCGATGCTTGCCATTGCGCGCCGGGACGCTATCCCTTGAAGTTGTAATCAAACGGTAACACACCGGAAGCGGGCAGCACTTCATGGCATCGATCGCGGTCTACAGCGTCAAGGGCGGGGTCGGTAAGACGACGCTCGCGGTCAATCTCGCATGGTGCTCAAGCGCCATCTCGCGCCGCAAGACGCTCTTGTGGGATCTTGATCCGGCCAATGGCTCGGGCTTCCTGCTCGGCATCGATCCGCACAAGAAGCGCAGCGCCGGCAGCGTGTTCGCCGATGGCAGCGATCCAGCCAAGCTGATCCAGACGACCGGTTACGCCAATCTCGATCTGCTCCCCGCTGATGAAAGCATCCGCGCGCTTGACCGCCAGTTCGACCGGCTCGGCAAGAAGAAGCGGCTGGCGAAACTGGTCGAGGGGCTGGCCAAGGATTACGACCGGATCATCTTCGATTGCCCGCCGGTGCTCAACGAGGTGAGCGCACAGGTGATGCGCGCGGCCGATCTGGTGATCGTCCCGCTGCCACCCTCGCCGCTCTCGGCGCGAGCGCTCGAGGTGGTGGTCGAGGAGGTGCGCGGGCAAGGCAAGGGCCATCCGCCGATCCTGCCGGTGCTCTCGATGATCGATCTGCGCCGATCCTTGCACAAGGATGCGCGCGAGGCGAATGCGAACTGGCCGGTGATCCCGCTCGCCAGCGCGGTCGAGCAATGCGCGGTCGAACGAAAGCCGGTGGGCGCCTTTGCCCCGCGCTCGCCCGCCGCGCGCGCCTTTGCCCAGCTGTGGACCGCGATCGAGCGCAAACTCGCCGCGCGCTGAGGCCGGCGCACATGCAACTGGTCTCGCACGCGGTTTCCCGCCATGTTCGCAAACGACCGGGGCAAAAGGGCGCGGAGTAATGAGCGGTTTCGGCGAAGGCATTGGTGCAGCGATCGAAGGCGGGCTGATGAGCCGTGCGGTCGAGCCTGCGCATGGCGAGGCGGGCGAAGCACCCGCGGCGCCTGCGGCCTGCGCCAATTGCGGCGCGATGGTGAGCGGCCATTACTGCGCCCAGTGCGGCCAGAAGGCCCATGTCCACCGCAGCCTTGCCGCGATCGGGCACGACATCATGCACGGCGTGCTGCACCTCGATGGCAAGCTGTGGAACACCCTGCCGCTGCTGACCTTCAAGCCCGGCGAATTGACTCGCCGCTTCATCGCGGGTGAGCGCGCCAAGTTCGTCAGCCCGATGGCGATGTTCCTGTTCAGCGTCTTTGCGATGTTTGCGGTGTTCCAGATGGTGGGCATTTCCGCACCGACCGACATTGCGCCGGGTGTCTTCGGGGCGGACAAGGGCAACCCGTTCCAGACCGAAGTGCGCAACCAGATCAATACGCTCGAAAAGGAGCGTGCCGACCTGCCGCGCACAAGCCCGCGCCGGGCGGAAATCGACAACGAGCTCAAGGGCCTCAACCTGGTGTTTGACAAGGGGTTGGGCGGAGTAACGTCCGACGCGGTGACCAGCGTCAACACCGCAGGCCCCTGGCTCAATAAGGCGCTTCTGGAGAAGTGGAAGAAGAACCCCAGCCTGATGCTCTACAAGCTGCAGGCGAACGGCTACAAATTCAGCTGGTTGCTGATCCCGCTTTCAGTACCGTTTCTGTGGCTGATGTTCGCGTGGCGACGGCAATACGAGGTCTATGACCATGCGATCTTCGTGACCTATTCGCTCAGCTTCATGTCGCTGCTGTTCATCGTCATGTCGCTTATCAGCGTGATCCCCGGCGGCAGCGAGTGGGCGGCGATGCTGTTTTTCATCGCTGCGCCGCTGCATCTCTACAAGCAGTTGCGCTATGCCTATGGCCTGTCGCGATTTTCGGCGCTTTGGCGTTTTTTTGTGCTGCTTGGCTGCGTCCAGATTGTGCTGGTCCTGTTCCTGCTGGCGCTGGGCGTGCTCGGCGGGTTCTGAAGGTCAACCCGCAGGCAAGCCGCGCCATCAGGAACCGCGCGAGCGCCTGCCGCAGGCTATCGCTATGCTCGCGGGACTTGAGCAAGCCGCCGATCTCCTCCCTTGCGCTGACACCCCACGAAAAAGGCGCCGGAATTGCTCCCGGCGCCTTTCCTGGTGATCGCTTGTGATGGTGTCAGGCGCCTTGCGGAGCCTCGTCACCGCCGGTTTCCTTGGACCCGCCGAACCGCTTGCCGGCTTTGGGGATGGCCGAACCGCGCACCTGCGCCGGAACGCTCGGCCCGCGCGGGGCGTCGGGACGGTCGATCTTGCCGGTTTCGAGCAGCGCCTTGATCTCCTCGCCGGTCAGCGTCTCGTATTCGAGCAGCGCCTGGGCGAGCAGGTGGAGCTGGTCCTCGTTGGTCTTGAGGATGTCGGTCGCGCGGGTGTGTGCGCCTTCGACGAGGCTCTTGATCTCAGTGTCGATCAGCTCGTTGGTTTTGCCCGAACGGAAGGTGCGCTGCGCAGCGCCCATGCCGAGGTAGCCTTCGGACTGCTCTTCATACTGCAAGGGGCCGAGCTTGTCCGACATGCCCCACTGGGTGACCATGTTGCGCGCCAGATTGGTCGCATACTGGATGTCCGACGAGGCGCCCGAGCTGACCTTGTCGTGGCCGAAGATGATCTCTTCCGCCACGCGCCCGCCCATGCTGACCGAGAGGTTCGCGTGCATCTTGTCGCGGTGGTAGGAATAGCTGTCACGCTCCGGCAGGCGCATCACCATGCCCAGAGCGCGACCACGCGGGATGATGGTGGCCTTGTGGATCGGATCGGACGCCTGCTCGTGCACCGAGACGATCGCGTGGCCAGCCTCGTGATAGGCGGTCATCTTCTTCTCGTCGTCGGTCATCACCATCGAGCGGCGCTCGGCGCCCATCATGACCTTGTCCTTGGCGTCCTCGAACTCCTGCATCGCCACCAGCCGATTGTTGCGGCGTGCGGCGAGCAGCGCGGCTTCGTTGACCAGGTTGGCGAGATCCGCGCCCGAGAATCCCGGGGTGCCGCGCGCGATCACGCGCGGATTCACGTCGGGCGCCAGCGGCACCTTCTTCATGTGCACGCCGAGGATCTTCTCGCGCCCGTCGATATCGGGGATCGGCACGACCACCTGACGATCGAAGCGGCCCGGACGCAGCAGCGCCGGATCGAGCACATCGGGGCGGTTGGTCGCGGCGATGATGATGATGCCTTCGTTGGCTTCAAACCCGTCCATCTCGACCAGCAGCTGGTTCAGCGTCTGCTCGCGCTCGTCGTTCGAATTGCCGAGCCCGTGTCCGCGCGAACGGCCGACGGCGTCGATTTCGTCGATGAAGACGATGCAGGGCGCGTTCTTCTTGGCCTGTTCGAACATGTCACGCACGCGGCTGGCGCCGACGCCGACGAACATTTCGACGAAGTCCGAGCCCGAGATGGTGAAGAAGGGTACGCCCGCCTCACCCGCGATAGCGCGGGCCAGCAGGGTCTTGCCGGTGCCCGGCGAGCCGACCAGCAGCGCGCCCTTGGGGATCTGCCCGCCAAGCTTTGAGAAACGCTGCGGATCGCGCAGGAATTCGACGATTTCCTGCAGTTCCTCGCGCGCTTCGTCGATCCCGGCGACGTCGTCAAAAGTGACGCGGCCCGAACGTTCGGTCAGCAGCTTGGCCTTGGACTTGCCAAAGCCCATCGCGCCGCCGCCGCCGCCCTTCTGCATCTGGCGCAGCGCGAAGAAGGCGATCCCTAGGATCAGCAGGAACGGCAGCGAATTGAGCAGGATGAACAGAAGCACGCTCTGTTGTTCGCGCTGCTTGCCAGTAAAGCGCACGCCGTTCGCTTCCATCAGGCGGGTGATCTCGATGTCGTTCGGCACCGGAACGGTCGAGAAGCTGTCGCCGTTCTTGAGCGTGCCGGTGATGAGCTCCTCGCCCATCTGCACATCCTGCACTTCGCCTTCGGCCACGGCCGAGCGGAAATCGGAATAGCGGATCGCGGCGCCCGGCGTCTGCCCGGCGTTGCTGAACAGCGTCACCACCAGCAGGAGCGCAAGGAAAATGCCGCCCCAGATCA
>JBKDUW010000222.1:0-4146 GCA_046339235.1 Erythrobacteraceae bacterium
TTTCGAGGGCTTTGCGTTCGTGCCGGGAGCGGGTGATCCGGCGCGGGGCGCGGCGTGGCTGTTCGCCGACGACAATTTCTCGGTGTTCCAGAAGAATCTGCTGTTGCGGTTCGACTGGTAGCCTTGAGCGCCTGATCCACAAACGAAAAAGCGCCCGGAAACCCCGAGCGCTTTTTCGCAACGCCGCTGCCCCGAACGGCTGGCGGGAATTAGGCGGCGGCCTGAGCCTTGATCAGCTCGCGCTTCACTTTCAGCGCGCTGGCTGAAAGCTTCTCGTCGCTGGTCTTGAGCAGCCAGTTGTCGAGCCCGCCATTGTGCTCGACCGAGCGCAAGCCGTGGGTCGACACGCGGAACTTGAAGCCGCGATCGAGCTTTTCGCTCAGCAGCGTGACGTTCTGCAGGTTGGGCAGGAACACGCGCTTTGTCTTGTTGTTGGCGTGGCTGACATTGTTGCCGGTCATGCGGCCCTTGCCGGTCAGTTCGCAGATGCGAGCCATGGTGTGTCTCTTCTCGTAAAGTTCGGGCCTAAGCACGGGCCTATGTAAGGAAAGCGGCGCGCATAACGGCGCAGACCCGAATCGTCAAGCAAGATGCGCGCCGGTTGCATGGGCGATGCGCCCCGGCTAGCCCAGCACGATGACGAACTGGCCGCTCCCCCTGCCGATGCAACGCGCGCTGGCGACCGCAAAGGCTGCGGCTGCGTCGGGCGAAGTGCCGATTGGCGCGGTGATCGTCAAGGATGGTGTGGTGATCGCTGAGGCGCATAACGCCCCCCGCAAGGATCACGATCCCACCGCCCATGCCGAGATCCTCGCGATTCGCCGCGCGGCGCAGACGCTGGGCGATGAACGCCTGACTGGCTGCGAGCTATGGGTGACGCTCGAGCCCTGCGCGATGTGCGCCGGCGCGATTGCCCACGCCCGGATCGCGCGGCTCTATTACGCCGCGAGCGATCCCAAGGGCGGCGCAGTGGAGCACGGTGCGCGGGTGTTCGAGCAGGAACAATGCCTCCACCGCCCCGAACTTTATGCGGGCATCGGTGAGGATGAAGCGGCGGAATTGCTGCGGGGGTTCTTCAGGGAGCGGCGGTGAGGGGCGGCTGGGGCGCTTTGGCTGCCGGAAGCTGGCCTTCGGGAAACGACCCCATTTAGGTCGCTTGCTCGACCAGAGCATGCCAAGGATCGGATGTACCCAACGAAAGTTCGAGCTGCACCTCGCCACTGCTTTCAGATTGAGTTGTACCAAATTGGGACGATTATTTCTGTTTGTTTAGCAATTCGTTAATGCTAGGATCCTTCGGCAACACTAAGGCAGTAGTTCGGCAAGATGGTTTGATTGAGCAGGTTGCTGGAATTCCGAACGCTGGCTGTTTCGCTGGATTTGCAAATAGGGGGATGTATGAAAAAATCCGCTTTGTCAGTTATTTGCGCGATAGGGCTTTTTACGTTCCAACCGGCTTATGCTGCAGAGCTCGTCGACACCGGGCCGGGACCTGAAGGACCGACCGGATGGACTCTCGATCCTTCACAATCTCTCGCGGCTGAGTTTGTTCTCAGACAAGACTCCACGATTACGTCAGTCGAAGGCTGGATTGCGTCTATTCTGGACGGCAGCCTTTTCACAGCGTCCATATTCTCGGACGGAGGCAATGTTCCGGGCTCGGTACTTTTCTCTTCCAGTTTTGCGGGTGGCGCGCCGGGGACAGGTCAGTGGCAGGGAGCATATGGCCTTAGCTGGAATCTCGCTGCTGGAACCTATTGGGTTGGTTTCTCTGGTCAAAGCGGCCTAGGTTCTATGCCGAATTCATCGGCGAATCCACTCGGGAATGAGGCATTCACATTAGAAGGAAATTGGGTTGGCTTCGATAACCTCTCGATCGGAGCTAGGATCAGAGGGAACCAAGGTTTTAACAATCCTAATACGGGAGCGGTGCCTGAGCCATCAACATGGGCGATGCTGATCCTGGGCTTCTTCGGGGTTGGCGCAGCAATACGTTCGGCGCGGAGGGAGCAAAACGTCACCGTCAGTTACGCCTGACGTTTCACTTCCGACAATTTTTGCAGAGCGCCATCAGCCTCCGGTTGGTGGCGCTTTTCTTTGTTGCGTCACCGCAGTTAGGCAGTGCTCCGAGAACTACACCGGCCCCTAGGAGGGTTGGGCCTCTGTCCCTGACCGATAGCGGATGAGGTGGATGGCTCCCGCTCACGGCATCTCGGTGCCAATATGGGTTGCTGTCATGCAAACCCGAGCAAAGGAGCCACCCGTTATGGAGATTAGCACAATCGGCCTCGATTTGGCCAAGAACGTTTTTCAAGTTCACGGTATCAGCGCGACCGGCGAGGTCGTCATTCGCAAGGCGCTCCGGCGATCGCAGATGTTGCCGTTCTTCGCAAAATTACCGCCGTGCCTGGTGGGCGCCGAGGCCTGCGGAACGTCGCATCACTGGGCGCGCGAGCTGACGAAGCTCGGGCACGAAGTTCGCCTGATGCCGGCGTCTTACGTGAAGCCTTATGTGAAGCGCGGCAAGAACGACGCGGCCGATGCCGAGGCGATCTGCGAAGCGGTGACCCGCCAGACGATGCGGTTCGTGCCCATCAAGTCGCGCGAGCAACAGGCGGCGCTGTCGATCCACCGTGCGCGCAGCCTGCTGATCAAGCAACGCACACAGCTGGTCAACATGATGCGCTGCGTGCTTGCCGAGCTCGGCGTTGCGATCCCGGTCGGCGTTGAAAAGGCGTTGCAGATGGCGCGAAAGATCGTCGATGGTGAGGCCGAGCTAGATCTGCCGGATGAAGCACAGAACGTCATCGTCGCGCTAGCCGAGCAGATGCTCCAACTGCACGCGCAGTTACGCAAGCTCGATCTTCGCCTTGCTGCTCTGCAGCGCAGTGACGAACGGGCCCGGCGCCTTGCAACGATCCCCGGCATCGGACCCGTTGGCGCTACTGCGCTCGCCGCATCGGTAGGCGACCCCGCACAGTTCAATTCGGGACGACAGTTCGCAGCCTGGCTGGGGCTGACACCGCGCCAGCGATCGAGCGGTGGCAAGGAACGCCTCGGGCGGATCACCAAGATGGGCGACAATTATCTGCGCCAGCTGCTCGTTGTCGGTGCAACCGCATTGATCCGATCTGCCAGGAGCAAGCCCGAGACGGTCGATCCGCGCTTTGTTGCTCTACTCGCAAGAAAGCCCGCCCGGGTTGCCTCGGTTGCCATCGCCAACAAGATGGCGCGGATCGCATGGGCGATCATGGCGCGGGGCGGTGTCTTCGAGCGCGGCCATGCGCCGATACTGGCTGCATGAGAGATCAAGAGCTTAGCTGAGGAGATCAGCTTCACGACGTTGTGAGAGCAAAGCGATGTGATGGAACGAACCGGTCGGACCGGGAACAAGGACAACCCAAGGAATGGCGAAGGCGTTACAGCCTGCAAAGCCGATCGGGACCATGTTCGCGGACCCCATCAGGGCCAGCAGTCCATGCCGACTGCATCAACAGGCCGGACAGACGACTGCACCCGACCCATCACCTGATCATCACTTTATGCTTGCAACGCGGGAGCCATCCACAGACGCCATTCTGCAAGCCACCCACAATCAGACATTCCAGCCGAACGCAGTTAATCCTAAAAGCGGCCAGTTTGGCCATGGGCAAAAATGAAGGGTTTGAAGCAGTCACGGTGCGTGGTGAGGTCAATCCATCGCCCCAGCGCACCTATCGCCCTATCCCCCGGATCAAGTCCGGGGTGATGATAGAGGGGTCGGCGATAAACCGCTCAACCCTGCCCTCTCCCGCGTTCCTGCACGGCCGCGCGGCGGGCTTCGACTTCTTCGGGGGCGACGGCGGAGTTGGCGGCGCTTGATCGCTGGGCCTCCAGCTTGAGGCCCTCGCCGAAGCTGGCCGCGTAGCCATCGTCGATCAGGCGCTTGTAGAACCCGAGAAAGGCCGGATCGATCCCCGTCATGTCGCCCGCCAGCTTGCGCGCTAGCGGGAGGAGTTCGTCCGCTGGCACCACGTGATTGACGAGACCCCAGCTATGCGCCGTGGCGGCGTCGAGGAAATTACCGGTGAAGGCCAGTTCTTTCGCGCGGCTGATCCCGATCATGCGGCTCAATTTCTGCGACAGCCCCCAGCCCGGCACGATCCC
>JBKDUW010000223.1:0-32056 GCA_046339235.1 Erythrobacteraceae bacterium
GCGCAAAGCGAGGCGCGCGTGCCGATGCCCGCGCTGCTCGCCACCGCAGCGGTGCATCACCATCTGGTGCGCCAGGGCCTCAGAATGCAGACCGGTCTCGTGGTCGAAACCGGCGAAGCGCGCGAGGTGCATCACTTCTGCGTGCTCGCAGGCTACGGCGCGGAAGCGATCAACCCCTACCTCGCCTTCGAGACGATCGAGGCCCTGCGCGCCAAGCGCCACCCCGATCTGTCGCCGGAGAAGGTGCGAGCGAACTTCATCAAGGGCGTGGGCAAGGGCATTCGCAAGGTCATGTCCAAGATGGGCATCTCGACCTACCAGTCCTATTGCGGCGCGCAGATCTTCGATGCCGTCGGCCTGTCGAGCGCCTTCACCCAACAGTTCTTCACCGGCACCGCCACGACCATCGAAGGCATCGGCCTTGCCGAAGTCGCCGAGGAAGCGCTGCGGCGGCACGGGCAGGCTTACGGCGACAACCCAATCTATGACGGGATGCTCGATGTCGGCGGGATCTACCAGTATCGCCTGCGCGGCGAGGAGCACGCCTGGACACCAGAGAACGTCGCCCAGTTGCAGCACGCGGTGCGCGGCAATGATCCCAAGAACTACGCCGAGTTTGCCGCCAGCATCAACGAGCAGTCCGAGCGGCTGCTGACGATCCGCGGGCTGCTCGAATTCAAGCCGGCCAACCAGCCGATCCCGCTGGAAGAAGTTGAGCCAGCAGTAGAAATCGTCAAGCGCTTCTCCACCGGCGCGATGAGCCTGGGCTCGATCAGCCACGAAGCGCACTCGACCATGGCGATCGCGATGAACCGCATCGGCGGTCGCTCGAACACCGGCGAAGGCGGGGAGGAGCCGTTCCGGTTCACCCCGCTGGCAAACGGCGATTCGATGCGCAGCCGGATCAAGCAGGTCGCCTCGGGCCGCTTCGGCGTGACCACCGAATATCTCGTCAATTCGGACGATATCCAGATCAAGATGGCGCAAGGGGCAAAGCCCGGCGAGGGCGGCCAGCTGCCCGGTCACAAGGTCGACAAGCGCATCGGCGCGGTGCGGCACTCGACCCCGGGCGTGGGCCTCATCTCGCCCCCGCCGCACCACGACATTTATTCGATCGAAGACTTGGCGCAGCTGATCCACGATCTCAAGAACGTGAACCCGGTCGCCCGGATTTCGGTGAAGCTGGTGTCCGAAGTCGGCGTCGGCACGGTCGCTGCGGGCGTTTCCAAGGCGCGCGCCGATCACGTGACGATCGCGGGCTATGACGGCGGGACGGGCGCATCGCCGCTCACCAGCCTGACGCATGCGGGCTCTCCGTGGGAAATCGGCCTCGCTGAAACCCAGCAGACGCTGCTGCTCAACGATCTGCGCAGCCGCATCGCGGTGCAGGTCGACGGCGGCTTGCGGACCGGGCGCGATGTCGCGATCGGCGCGCTGCTCGGCGCGGACGAGTTCGGTTTTGCCACGGCGCCGCTGATTGCGGCGGGCTGCATCATGATGCGCAAGTGCCATCTCAACACCTGCCCCGTCGGCGTGGCGACGCAGGATCCGGTGCTGCGCGCGCGCTTCACCGGCCAGCCCGAACACGTGGTCAACTACATGTTCTTCGTCGCCGAGGAACTGCGGGCGATCATGGCCGAACTCGGCATACGTACGGTCGCCGAGATGGTCGGCAGGGTCGATCTGCTCGATACCCGGCGGATGGAACGCCACTGGAAGGCGCGCGGGATCGACCTGTCGCGCATTCTCCACCGGGTGAAGGTCAAGGACGGCGCGCCGCTGCACAACACCGGGGCCCAGGATCACGGGCTCGAAGGCGCGCTCGACAACCAGCTGATCGCCGATTGCCGCAGTGCCATTGATACAAAGCAGCCGGTGCAGATCGCGCTGCCGGTCCGCAACGTCCACCGCACCGTCGGCGCGATGCTTTCGGGCGAAATCGCCAAGGCGCACGGGCATGAAGGGCTGCCTACCGACACGATCCGCATCAATCTGACGGGCGTGGCCGGGCAGAGCTTCGGCGCATGGCTGGCGCACGGCGTGACGCTCGATCTGGTCGGCGATGCCAATGACTATGTCGGCAAAGGACTCTCCGGGGGTCGCATCATCGTGCGCCAGCCCGAAGCCGCCCCGCGCGCCTCGGACAAGAACATCATCGTCGGCAACACCGTGCTCTACGGCGCGATCGCGGGCGAGGCCTATTTCAACGGCGTCGCGGGCGAACGCTTCGCGGTGCGGAACTCGGGCGCGATCGCCGTGGTCGAAGGCGCGGGCGATCATGCCTGCGAATACATGACCGGCGGCGTGGTGGTTGTGCTCGGCAAGACCGGGCGGAACTTCGCGGCGGGCATGAGCGGCGGGGTCGCCTATGTCTATGACCCTGACGGCGCCTTCACCAACCTCGTCAACCACGCGCAGGTCGACCTGCTGCCGATCGCGGCCGGGCCTGATGCCGAGGACGGGACGGGCCGCCCGGCCCAGCGTCCGCGCTCGGTGAACGACTTCGGCATGGGCGACATGCTGCGCCACGATGCCGAGCGGCTGCGCATCCTCGTCGAACGGCACCAGCTTCACACCGGCAGCATGCTGGCGGGCGCGCTGCTGGCGGACTGGGACGCGGCGCTGACCCGCTTCGTCAAGGTGATGCCACGCGACTATGCCGCGGCGCTGCAGCGGCTCGAAGCCGAACGCAACGAAGCGGCAAGTGTCGCAGCGGAGTGAATTGATGCAACCCCGTCACCCCTGCGAAGGCAGGGGCCCAGATAACGCCAGTTTGGCGAACAACCTCAATGTCAGCTGGACCCCCGCCTGCGCGGGGGCTTCAGCCAAATCGGAGATTTGACCTCGTGGGCAAGGAAACCGGATTTCTCGAGCTGGACCGCCGCGAGCGCGACTATCTCGATCCGAAAGCACGCCTGAAGAACTACCGCGAGTTCGTCATCCAGCCGGATGATGCGACGCTCGGTGCGCAAGCCTCGCGCTGCATGAATTGCGGGATTCCCTACTGCCACAACGGCTGTCCGGTGAACAACATGATCCCGGACTGGAACCACCTCGTCTACGAGGCGGACTGGAAGCGTGCGCTCGACATGCTCCACACCACCAACAACTTCCCCGAATTTACCGGGCGCATCTGTCCCGCCCCGTGCGAGGCTGCCTGCACGCTCAACATCATCGACCAGCCGGTCACCATCAAGTCGATCGAATGCGCCATTGTTGATCGCGGGTGGAAGGAAGGCTGGATTACCCCCAAACTGCCCGAGACCAAGACCGGCAAGTCGGTTGCGGTGGTCGGTTCGGGCCCCGCCGGGCTCGCCTGCGCGCAGCAGCTGGCGCGCGCGGGGCATAGCGTCACCGTATTCGAAAAGTCGGACCGGGTCGGCGGCTTGCTGCGTTACGGCATCCCCGACTTCAAGATGGAAAAGCACCTCATCAACCGCCGCTGCGTGCAGATGGAAGCCGAAGGGGTGACGTTCAAAACCTCCAAGGAAGTCGGCGTCGATATCTCCTTTGCCTCGCTCCGCGAGAATTTCGACGCGGTGGTTCTAGCCGGCGGCGCGGAAGATGCACGCCCGCTGGCGATCCCCGGCGCGGAAATGCCGGGCGTGCGGATGGCGATGGAATTCCTGACCCAGCAGAACAAGCGCGTCGCAGGCGATGACGAGCTGCGCGCTGCCCCGCGCGGCAGCCTCACCGCGACCGGCAAGCATGTCGTCGTTATCGGCGGCGGCGATACTGGCAGCGACTGCGTCGGCACCTCGAACCGGCAGGGCGCGAAAAGCGTCACCCAGCTCGAAATCATGCCCAAGCCGCCGGAAAAGGAAGACAAGGCGCTGACCTGGCCCGATTGGCCGATGAAGCTGCGCACCTCCTCCAGCCACCAGGAAGGCGTCGAGCGCGACTGGGCGGTGCTGGCCAAGCGCGTGCTGGGTGACGGCGAGACCATGACCGGGCTCGAATGCGTCCGCGTCGAGTGGTCGGGCGGCCAGATGCGCGAGATGGAAGGCAGCGAGTTTGTCATCCCCGCCGATCTCATCCTGCTGGCGATGGGCTTTGTCGGACCGGTCAAGGCCGGGCTGCTCGAACAGGCGGGCGTGGCGCTCAGCGCGCGCGGCAATGTCAATGCGGATACCGAAAGCTACGCCACCAGCGAGCCGGGCGTGTTTGCCTGCGGCGACATGCGGCGCGGGCAGAGCCTCGTCGTCTGGGCTATCCGCGAGGGCCGCCAATGCGCACGCAGCGCCGATGAAGCGCTGATGGGGATTAGCGAACTGCCGCGCTGAGGCATGTCCGCATCGGTCCTTCCCAAGGCGCTCGCCTTCGACGTGTTCGGCACGGTCGTCGACTGGCGCAACAGCATCACGCGCGAGTCCGCGGTGTTCCTCGCGGCGATCGGGCGCGGCGCTGTCGATGCGGCCGCTTTCGCCGATGCATGGCGCGGGCAGTATATCGCGGCGATGATCGGGATGCGGAAATCGGGCCGCGCCTTCGCGGTGCTCGATGTGCTCCACCGCGAGATGCTCGAAGCCGCCTTGCGCGAACGCGATATCGACCCGGCCAACATCGACGCGGGGCTGCTTGAAGACTGGAACCGCGCCTGGCACCGGCTCGATCCATGGCCGGATACGGTCGAGGGACTGACACGGCTGAAGGCGCGGCTGCCGATTGTCACGCTTTCGAACGGGAATGTCGCGCTGCTGCTCGCAATGGCGCGGCGCGGTGGCTTGCCGTGGGACGCGATCCTCGGCGCGGAGGTCAGCGGGGCCTACAAGCCCGATCCCCAAGCCTATCTGCGTACCGCCGAATTGCTGGGCATCGCGCCGGGGGAGTTATGCCTCGTCGCCGCGCATCACGGCGATCTTGCCGCCGCGCGCGGCTGCGGGCTGCTGACCGCCTATGTCGATCGCCCGACCGAATATGGCGGGGCGCCGGCGCCTGACGCGCATTACGCGCAGACGTGGGAATGGTCGGCGTCCAGCCTTACCGAGCTTGCCGGGATGATGGGCTGCTGAGGCCGCGCGCGGGTCAGCCCTAGTCGTCGACCCGCTCGATATCCGCGCCGACCAGCTGGAGCTTTTCCTCCAGCCGCTCGTAACCGCGATCGAGGTGATAGAGCCGCCGCACGGTCGTCTCGCCTTCCGCAGCCAGCGCGGCGATCACGAGGCTCATCGAGGCGCGCAGGTCGGTCGCCATGACTTCGGCGCCGGTGAGGCGCTGGACACCCTTGACGATCGCGGTGCGGCCTTCGGTGGTGATGTCCGCCCCCATCCGCGCCAGTTCGGGCACGTGCATGAAGCGGTTCTCGAAGATCGTTTCCTTGAGCACGCTGGTACCCTCGGCCTTGCACAGCAGCGCCATCAGCTGCGCCTGCATGTCGGTGGCGAGCCCCGGATAGGGTGCGGTGGTGAGGTTGGTCGCCTTCAATGCGCCGTCAGCCTTCACGTTCATGCCCTTGGCATCCCACGTTACTTCGCAGCCGATGGCCTGCAAGGCGTGAATCGTCGCCATCATCTCGTCAGCGCGCGCGCCTTCGAGCCGCACTTCGCTCCCGGTGATCGCCGCCGCGCAGGCATAGGAGCCCGCCTCGATCCGGTCCGGCATGACGCGGTAGGTCGCGCCGTGCAGGCGCTTGACCCCGTGGATGGTGAGCGTGGAGGTGCCGATGCCTTCGATCTCCGCGCCCATGGCGACAAGCATGTTGCACAGATCGACAATCTCGGGCTCGCGCGCGGCGTTGAACAAGCGGCTGGTGCCGTTTGCCAGCACGCCCGCCATCAGCGCATTCTCGGTCGCGCCGACCGAGACCACCGGGAAGTCGAAATCGCCGCCCGGCATCCCGCCATCGGGCTGCGTGGCCTTCACGTAGCCCGACGCGAGCTCGATATGCGCGCCGAAAGCCTCCAGCGCCTTCAGGTGCAGGTCGATCGGGCGGTTGCCGATCGCGCAGCCGCCGGGCATCGAGACGGTCGCCTCGCCGCTGCGCGCCAACATCGGGCCGAGCACCAGGATCGAGGCGCGCATCTTGCGCACCAGATCATAGGGCGCGACATTCGAGGTGATCCGCGTCGCCTCCATGCTCATCACCCGTCCGAAATCCTCTGGGCGCGTCCCCTGAATGACCGTCGTGACGCCGAACTGGTTCATCAGGTGCTGGAACCCGTCAATATCGGCGAGGCGCGGCAGGTTGCGCAGGGTCAACGGCTCCTCGGTGAGTAGCGCGCAGGGAATGAGCGTGAGCGCGGCATTCTTGGCCCCCGAAATGGGGATCGAGCCGGAAAGGCGATTGCCGCCGCGAATGATGAGTTTGTCCATCCCGACAGCCTTAGAGAAAAGTGCTTTTGGCGCAACATGGCGCGTCTCGCCGCCAACAGTGCGATTGACGAGCGCCGGTGGGCGCGGCACGGAAAGCGTAAGGCCGAACCAAGCAAGGCCAATCGAATAGAGAGGCGCATATGACTGCCCATCCCTCGACCAAGCACAGGCCGATCAGGAAGGCTGTATTCCCCGTTGCCGGGCTCGGCACGCGGTTCCTGCCGGCGACCAAGGTGGTGCCCAAGGAACTGCTCCCGGTGGTTGACCGCCCGCTGATCCAGTATGCGGTCGACGAAGCGCGCGAGGCGGGGATCGAACAGATGATCTTCATCACCGGGCGCGGCAAGACCGGGATTGTCGAGCATTTCGACATCGCCTTCGAACTCGAACAGACCATGACCGAGCGCGGCAAGGATCTTAGCGTCCTCGAATGCACCC
This sequence comes from Erythrobacteraceae bacterium, assembly GCA_046339235.1. Lineage (GTDB taxonomy): Bacteria > Pseudomonadota > Alphaproteobacteria > Sphingomonadales > Sphingomonadaceae > Erythrobacter. The sequence continues at coordinate 6,751 of JBKDUW010000223.1, forward strand.
GCGCGACCCCCGGTGATGTGATCGCGGTGCGCCAGCAGGTGCCGCTCGGCCTCGGCCATGCGATCTGGTGCGCGCGCGCTATCGTGGGCGACGAGCCCTTCGCGATCTTCCTGCCCGACGAGCTTATGGTGGCGCGCGAAGGCGGCACCGGCTGCATGAAGCAGATGGTCGAGGCCTATAACGAGGTGGGCGGAAACCTGATTTCGGTGCTCGAAGTGCCGATGGAGCAGGTGTCGTCCTATGGCGTGATTGACCCCGGCGCGCAGGTCGGCGCGCTGACCGAGGTGCACGGACTGGTGGAGAAGCCGAAGCAAGCCGACGCGCCCTCGAACAAGATCGTCTCGGGCCGCTACATCCTCCAGCCCGAGGTGATGCGGGTGCTCGAGAACCAGGGCAAGGGCGCGGGCGGCGAGATCCAGCTGACCGACGCGATGGCCAAGATGATCGGCACCCAGCCGTTCCACGCGGTGACCTTTGACGGCGCACGCTATGACTGTGGCAGCAAGACCGGCTTTGTCGAGGCGACGCTGGCGATTGCTCTGGCGCGTCCCGACATGGGCGCCGAAGTGCGGCGAATCGCGCTCGATCTGCTGAAGTAGCCCCGCCGCAGCCACCTTGCGAAACGGCGGGCATAAGGGGGTCCGACAGGTCATGCGGGCGATTGTGTCAGCCTGCCCGCGAGTAGGAAAGCGCGCCGCGCCCTAGGCCGGCGCCACTTTCAGCGGCAGGCTCTTCAGCCCGCCGACAAAGGTGCTGCTGGCGCGCTTGGCCTCGCCTGCGGGCTCGACCGCCGCAACCCGGTCGAGCAGGGCTTCGAACAGCATCCGCATCTCCAGCCGCGCCAGATGCAGCCCGAGGCACTGGTGCGCGCCTGCGCCAAAGGCGAGGTGCCGGTTGGGTGAGCGCGCGGCATCGAATCGGCGCGGGTCAGGGAATTGCGCAGGGTCATGGTTGGCCGCGACGTAGTTGATCATCAGCCAGTCGCCCGCCTTCACCTGCTGCCCGCCGAGTTCGACGTCTTCGGCGGCGGTGCGCATGAAGTGCTGCACCGGGCTGGTCCAGCGGATCGCCTCTTCGACAATGCCGGGCAGCAGCGAGCGGTCGGCTTTGACCCGCGCCCATTGCGCAGGATCATGGGCGAGCGCCTGCATCGCGCCTGCGGTGCTGGCCGAGGTGGTGTCATGCCCGGCGGTGGCGACGATGATATAGTATCCCGCCATGTCGCGCGGCGGGAGCGGCTGGCCATCGACCAGCGCATTGGCGATGACGCTGGCGACATCGTCGGTGGGGTTGCGGCGGCGCTCTTCGGCGAGTGCGGCGAAATAATCCTCGAAGGTCTTCACCGCGCCCGCGACAATCTGCACCACCTGTTCGGGGGTCATCTTGTCCATGCCGCTGCCCGAGAGGTCCTTGTCCTGCCCGCCGAACAATTGCTGGGTGAGCATCTGCATCCGGAATTCATCCTCGGGCGGGACGCCTAGGATCTGCATCACCACGCGCAAGGGATAGGGGCCGGAGACTTCCCTCACGAAGTCCACTTCGCCGCCCTGTTCGAGCATCCGGTCGACCGTCTGCGCGGCCAGCGTGCGCAGTTCATCCTCCAACCGCGCAAGGTTTCTCGGCATGAACCATTCCTGCGTCAGCTTGCGATATTTGGGGTGGATCGGCGCGTCGAACACCACCAGCGAATCGACCAGCATGTTCGATCCCGTCGCCGCGCGGCTGAATTCGATCGCCTGATTGAAGCTGAACACCACCGGGCGCGGGTTGTTGAGGAAGGCGGCGTTGTCCTTCGATATCCGCATCACATCATCATAGCGGGTGACCAGCCAGAAGGGATCGAACAGCCCCGGCGTATCGGGCTGAACGCGCACCACCGGCGTCGTCTCTCGGATGGCATCGAAGGTGTCGAGCAGCCCGTCCCACTGCGCATAGGCATGCGGATCGATCACCCGCCGCGCGAGATCGCCCGAGAGAACAGCCGCCTCGTTTTTGGCCACGCTCATGCGGCAGCGGCCTTGGCGGCATATTCGTCGCGCAGCTCACGCTTGTATAGCTTGCCGTTCGCCTCGCGCGGCAGTTCGGGGCGGAAGTCGAACAGCTTGGGCATCTTGATCTTCGAGAGGCTGGCGCTGAGGAAGTCGCGCAGTTCCGCCTCCAACGCAGGGCCGGCATTGGCCATGTCGCGCGGCTGCACCACCGCGACGACCTTTTCGCCCAGATCAGGGCAAGGCGCGCCGATCACCGCGGCGTCCATGATCTTGGGGTGGGTGACCAGCAGGTTCTCGATCTCCTGCGGGTAGATGTTCACCCCGCCCGAGATGATCATGTGGCTCTTGCGGTCGGTCAGGAACAGGAAGCCGTCCTTGTCGAGGTGGCCGATATCGCCGAGCGTCATCCAGCCCGTGGGGGGCATCGCCTCGGCGGTCTTGGCGGGATCATTGTGATAGGTCGGCAGGTTGATGTTCTCGAAGAAGATCAACCCGTCCTGATCGGGGCCAAGCTCCTCGCCCTCCGGCCCGCAGACATGAACCTTGCCATGTACCGCGACGCCGACCGTGCCGGGCTTGGCGAGCCAGTGCTCGGACTTCACCAGCGTCATCCCGATCATCTCGCTGCCGGCGTAGTATTCGTTGACGATCGGCCCCCACCATTCGATCATTTCCCGCTTGATCGGCACCGGGCAGGGCGCGGCGGCGTGGATCGCGCGCTGGTGGCTGGAGAGGTCGTAACGGCTGCGCAGCGCGGGATCGAGCTTGAGGAAGCGCACGAAATGGGTCGGCACCCACTGGCTGTCGGTCACCTTGTAGCGTTCGATCGCCTTCAGCGCCTCCTCGGGATCGAACTTCTCCATCATCACCACCGTCCCGCCCAAGCGGTGCACGACCGAGCACCAACCGATCGGCGCGGCATGATAGAGCGGGGCGGGCGAGAGGTAGACCATCGAGCCATCGGCCGGCATCCCCATGCCCATTGTCGCCAAGCCGAGCAGCGCGACAGGGGCGGCGGGATCGGGGTCTTCAGGGGGTGCGGGGCGGATGCCTTTGGGCCGCCCGGTGGTGCCGCTCGAATAGAGCATCAGCAAGCCGACGCTCTGGTCGGGGATCGGATCACTCGGCTGGGCGGCCAGCGCGGCGGCGAAATCATCGGCATCGCCCCCAAGCTCTTTGGCATCCATCACCAACACTTCTAGCCCTGGGCATTCCTTGCGGATATCGCCGAGCAGCCCCGCGAAATAGCCCGAGGTGATCAGCAGCTTCGCCTGCGCGTCGCGGATGATGTAGGCGGCCTCGGGCGCGGTCAGGCGCGAGGAGATCGGCACCAGCATCGTGCCGGCGCGCTGCGACCCCCAGATCAGCGTGAAGTACTCGATCCGGTTTTCCAGCAGCACCGCGAAGGCATCGCCCGCGTTGATCCCGTGGGCGCGCAGCAGGTGCGCAAAGCGGTTCGATTCCGCCTCCATTTCGCCATAGGTGATCTGCTTGCCCGATCCGGTCATGATGACAGCAGGGTGATCAGGGCGGCGCGCGGCGTGCGCGATCGGATGCATCGACATGATTTCTCTCCCTCCCAGCGGCGTTCCGGCAGGCGGACGCACTGGCTCTCTGGCAAAGAAATCTAGCGGGAGCGGGACGGCCCGCAAGCAAAAACGGTATGGGAATTGCTACCGATTGGAGCGGGCGTCGGACGGGGCTTCACACGAGCGCCGGACAAGAAAAAAGGCGGCGGGATAACCCGCCGCCATGTTCGGACACCCTCTCCAATGTCCGGCCCGCCTACAGCGGGCAATTCCTTTGCGTAGCTTGCCGCAACTTAAGGGCCAACCTGTCCGGTCAACCGCGTTCCGGTGAAGCAAGAACGCCGTGATTCGTCCTCCACAATATACGGAAACGAATGGACTGCAAGCCCGCCATTACCAGCGGTTAGCCGGAGGCTTGGAAGGCGTCCCCGGGCCCCAGCGCGTCAGTTGGCGCGCGCGGCCGCAGCGGCCTTCAACTCGGCCTTGTCGACAAAACCGTCCTTGTTGCTATCGACCTTGCCAAAGGCGGCGGGCCGGCGGCCGGCGGCGGCCCATTCGGTCTTGTCCCACTTGCCGTCCTTGTTGGCATCGGCGGCAGCAAGCGCCTTGGCGGCGGCTTCGGCCTTGGCCTTTTGCTCCGGCGTGGCGGTCTGGGCAAAGGCGCTCGAAGCCGAGACGGCGATCAGAGCGGCGGTGACAAGAATGCGCATCGTTGAACTCTCCCCTCAATCATTCGGAGATTCGGTACCACGCTCTATCGCTGGCCATTGTCAGTTTTTGTGCCTTTCGCCAGCACAAAGGCGCCATGCTCTGATGGCGCCGCTTGGCTCGCTTACTGGCCGCCCTGGCCGGTCAAGCGGCCGTCGCGCGTATAGGCAAGCTGTGCTTCGCTCTCGACCATATAGGGGATCGGGTTAACCGCCTGCCCATCAATGCGGACTTCGTAGTGAAGGTGCGGACCGGTCGAACGGCCAGTCGAGCCGACATAGCCGATAAGGTCGCCCTTCTTGACATTGTCGCCCGCGGCCACCGCGAGGCGCGAGAGGTGCGCGTAGCGGGTCTGCATCGCAGCGCCATGTTCGATGGCGATGTAGAGCCCGTAGCTCGAATACCAGTCAGCGCGGCCGACCACGCCGTCAGCCGTTGCATAGACCGGGGTGCCGGTCGGCGCGGCGAGATCGATCCCGGCGTGCTGGCGGCGGCCGCCCAGCACCGGGTGGGTGCGCATCCCGTAGCCGCTGGTGAGCGAGGCGCCTTCAAGCGGCATGCGCGAGGGCACCGATACAGTCGGCTGGGCGAAGGGTGCGGAATAGGCGGTTTGCGCAAGGCTGCCGGCCTGCGGGCTGGTGCGCTCGATCGCGGTCCAGCTGGAAAACAGCGACTTGAAGCGCTGGTCACCACTCGCAAACGGATCGACCTGCTCGGGGCGCACCGGCTCGACAATGTCGGCGCTGGCGGTGGTGGTGGAATTCGCGGTGTTGGCAAAAGCGGGAGCTGAGCCGGCGGAAACCAGGAATGCTGCGCCGCACAGGGCGACCAGCTTCGACATGTAACGCACGGCAAACTTCATAATTGACCCGGTCCTCGATTTCGGCGTTTGGCGCCGTTCGATTGTTGAGCACGTTTTTTGCGCGCTTCTGCTGGATCGTGGTTATCCGGGTGAGTCGCTAATGTGCAATCTCTGCGTAAAATTCCCGCGACAAACCGGCTGCAAGACGCGCTGAGTCGTTGAACGGTGGCTTAATGCTCCCCCGAAAGTGGCGCTTTATGAGGGTCTGCCAAAGGGATTGCGGGCTTGCACGCTCCGTCGCGGCACAGCGCAAAAAGTGCTTGGTGCCAAAAGCAACGTGACGGATTTCGTCGTCAAGAATGCGTTTGAGAATTTTTGCGCCATGCGCATCACCTGCCGCTTCGACCCGTTCAAGCGTGGCAGGAGTGACGTCAAGACCGCGCGCTTCGAGCACCATCGGCACCACCGCCAGCCGCGCGGCGACATCGCCCCGCGTGGCATAAGCCGCTTCCCACAGGCCCGCATGGGCCGGCAGCGCGCCATAGTGGCTGCCGAGCGATTCGAGCTTTCTTGCCAGCAACGCGAAATGCATCGCCTCGTCCGCCGCAACATCGAGGAAATCGCCGACGAACTCCTCGCCCATTGCCGTGCCGAATCGCCCCGCCATGTCGAGCGCGAGGTCGATCGCGACGAATTCGATATGCGCCAGACTATGCCACAGCGCGATTCGTCCAGCCTCAGACCCGCCCCTGCGGCGCTTGGGCATCCGGCCAGGCGGCAGCAGCTCGGGCGCATCGGGCCAGGCCGGGGTATCGGGCATGGTGACGTCAAACCGCCAGTCCAGCGCGCCCTTGCGCCACGCCCGCGCCACCTCGCGCGCGGCAAAGCACTTGGCGCGCGGCGCAGGCGTGAGCAGGGCGGCGCGGATGGCGCTGGCAACCGAGGTCATGGCCCGGTTCAGAGCGGCTGAGGTTAAAGCGCTTGGGCCGCGGCCAGCACCTCTTCGGCGTGGCCGGCGACCTTCACCTTGTCCCAGATCCGCGCAATCTTGCCCGAGGCATCCACCAGATAGGTCGCACGCACCATGCCCATATAGGTCTTGCCGTACATCTGCTTTGCCGCCCACACGCCGAGTGCATCGGACAGCCCGCCTTCTTCGGAATCACTCGCCAGCGGCGCGGTGAGGGCGTGCTTGGCGATGAATTTGGCGTGTTTCTTGGCCGGATCCTTGCTGACACCGAGAAGCTTCGTCCCCGCCGCGTCGAAATCGGCCTTCAGGCCTGAGAAATCCTTGTTCTCGGTGGTGCAGCCAGGGGTGTCGTCCTTGGGATAGAAGAAGATCACCAGCTTCGATCCGGCAAAGTCCGAGGGCTTCACCTGACCGGCTTCGGGGGTTTCCATGGCGATATCGGGAATGGCGTCGCCGACGCCGGGGAAGTTGCTCATCAATCGGTCTCCTGTTCGCCTTCGAGAATGTCCGTGCCCAGAATTTGTTTCCACGCCTGCGCCACGCCGCGCCGCGCCGCGCCGAAGGCTTCCAGCAGCGCCGCGTAGCTATCGAACCCGCCGGCCCGCGCCAGCGCCCGCGCGCCGCTCGGCGGGGGTTCGCGGCCATCGGGGGCGAGCAGGCGTCCGGCCACCAGCATCCGGCTCATCAAGGCGTGCGGCTGGGCCAGATCGGCCGGAAGCAGGCCCGCTGCGACCAGCCCGCCCAGCGCCACTGCAAGATCGGGATCGAGCGCCAGCGGTTGCGCTTCGGCCAGCGGCGCACCGCCCGCGGTCTTGCCCTTCAATTGCAGGTAGTGGACGAGGAACTCGCAGTCGACCAGCCCGCCGCGCAGCAGCTTGGCATCGATCGGGCCGCCGGGCTGCTTGTGCCGCGCCATTTCGCTGCGCATCGAGAGCACCGCATCGCGCAGCATCGCCTTGTCGCGCGGCGCGCACAGGACTTCGTCGAGCACCGCGCCAAGCTCGGCGCGCGCGGCCTGCGAGCTAAAGAGCACCCGTGCACGGGTCAGCGCCATGTGCTCCCACGTCCAGGCCGCCTCGCGCTGATACTTGCCGAATGCCTCGCAGCTCACCGCCAGCGGCCCCTGATTGCCCTGCGGCCTCAGGCGCGTATCGACCTCGTAGAGCGCGCCCTGCGCCGTCGGCACCGAGAGCGCGGCGCTGACGCGGCTGGCGAGGCGGTTGTAATAGACCGTGCCGCCCAAGGGACGCGGGCCGTCGGACTGGGCGGCAAAATCGCCGGTGAACAGATAGACGATATCGAGGTCGGAGGCATGGGTCAGCGCCCCGCCGCCCAGCCGCCCCAGCCCGAGGATCAGCAATTCGCTGCCCGCGATCCGGCCATGCTTGGCGGCGAATTCCTGCACCGTCGCATCGGCGGCAAGCTGGAGCGCAGCCTCGGCGGTGCGCGACAGCGCGCGGGCAATGTCGAGCGGATCGGCCAGCCCCTCGATCAGCTGGATGCCGAGCGCGAAGCGGATCTCGCCGGTGACGACGCGGATCGCATCGAGCAGCGCCTCGTAATCGTCGCGCACCGCCGCGCCGCGCATCCGCGCCATGATTGCCGCAATGTCGCCCGGCAGTTCGAGCGCGTAGCGATCGACCAGTGTGTCGAGCAGTTCGGGCTTCCTCGCCAACTCGTCCGACAGCACCGGAGCGAGCGTCAGCGCGGCGACCAGCCGCTGGGTGAGATCGGGCCGCGCATCGAGCAGGCGGAAGGTGGTGATCGCACTGGGAACGCGTTCGAGGATGCGCTCCCAGCGATTGATCGCGCGCATCGGATCATCGCTTGCCGCCATCGCCCGGATGAGCGCGGGCGCGAGCCGGTCCCACGCCGCCAAGGCCTGCGGGGAACGGATCGCGGCATGGCGTCCGTCGCGCCAGCCCTCGATCCGCTCGGCGAGGGTTTCGGGCTCCTCGAAACCGAGCGCGGCGAGTTCCTGCGCCAGATCGCTCGCCGCCGGCGCAGGGGCGGGGGCTGCCGAGCGCGCGCCGATCAGCTGCTCGTAGATGCGCGCGGTGCGGCCTGTCAGCTCGGTCAATGCCGCCACCAGCGCCGCGCCGTCCGCCAGCCCGTCTAGCTGCGCAACATTGTCGAGCGCCGCGCCCTCGGGCAGCGCATGGGTCTGGCGGTCGTTGACCATCTGCAAGCGGTGTTCGACGTCGCGTAGCCGGTCATAGGCCGCGCCCAGCGTGAGCGCATTCTCGGGCGCGATCCATCCGGCAGCGGCGAGCGCATCGAGCGCCGCGCGCGTGCCGCGAACCCTCAGCGACAGATCGCGCCCGCCGTGAATCAGCTGGTGGGTCTGGGCGTAGAATTCGATCTCACGGATCCCGCCGCGCCCGCGCTTCACATCGAAATGCGGCCCCGGCGCAGGCGGGCCTGCATGGCTGTCGCGGATGCGGTGGGTGAGCGCGCTGATCTCCTCGATCGCGCCGAAATCGAGCTGGCCGCGCCACACGAAGGGCCGGATCGCCGCGAGAAAATCCTCGCCAGCCGCCACATCCCCCGCCGCCGCGCGGGCGCGGGTGAACGCGGCGCGCTCCCACGCCAGCGCCTGCCCCTGATAATGCGCCAGCGCCGCGCCGACCGGCACGCAGAGCGGACTGATCTCGCTCGCCGGACGCAGTCGCAGATCGACCCTGAGCGCATAGCCTTCGTCGGTGTTGCCCGAGAGCAGGCTGACAATCCGCCTGGCATAGCGCTGCGCCGCCTCGCCCGGATCATCGCTGGCGCGGCGCGGCAGGCGCTCGCGATCATAGAGGAAGATCGGGTCGATGTCGGAGGAGTAGTTGAGCTCGCCCGCCCCCTGCTTGCCGAGCGCAAGCGCGATGAAACCCGCCGTGCTGTCCGCGCCGGTACGCTCGGCAATCGCGGTGCGGATCGCGCGGTCGAGCGCGCGGTCGGCAAAACCGGTGAGTTCACCCACCACGCGCGCGAGCGGGAAAGCGCCCGCCAGATCGCCCACCGCGAGCGCGGCGGCAAGCGCCAGCCGCTCGCGCCGCAGCGCCACTTCGGCGTCGGGATGCTGGCCTTGCGCCAGCGCCCATGCCAGCGCCGCCTCGCCCTCTCCGGCCGCGAGCAGTGCGGCAAGCTCCGGCACGCGCTCGAGCGCGCGCGCCAAAAACGGTGCGTGGGCGCGGGCGCGGGCCAGCGCGCCTTTCCAGTCGGGGCCTTGAGTCTCTCCCATCACCCGCCTCTCTGGCGGCAGCAGGCCATGCCCGCAAGAGGTGTCGGGTTGCCCTATCGCTCCGCTGCATGAGGGCGCGCTTGCGCGCCGCCTGCGGCTCTGCAATTGAGGCGCGCAAGGCCGATCGGCCGCAGCAGGAGAACACCAGCCATGCGCACCCCATTTGCCACCCTCGGGATCATTGCCGCAGGCGCCCTGGCGCTGGCGGCGTGCGACAGCCTGCCCGAAATGGGCGGAGCGAGCGCCGCGCTCGACATCCCCGACGTCGAAGCCGGCGACATTGCCGAAGCGACCATCAAGGACGTCACGCGCCTGCTTTCCAGCGACGCATTCGAGGGCCGGATGCCCGGCACCCCGGGCGAGGCAAAGACCATCGCGCTGCTGACCGAGCGCTTCAAGGCGGCAGGCCTGCAGCCGGGCAACAAGGGCTCGTGGGTGCAGGACGTCCCGCTGGTCGAGATCACCGGCAAGGACTACGCCCCGCTCGCCATCACCGGCAAGACCGGCAATCTCTCGCTCACCTTCGCCAAGGACTGGGTCGGTGTGACCTATCGCGAGGACGCGAAAACCGCGATCGCGAACAGCGAGCTGGTGTTCGTCGGCTATGGCATCAACGCGCCCGAAAAGGGCTGGAACGACTATGCCGGGGTCGATGTGAAGGGCAAGACGGTGGTGATCCTCGTCAATGATCCCGACTGGCAGACCGCCGGGCAGGAAGGCCCTTTCAACGGCAAGGCGATGACCTATTACGGCCGCTGGACCTACAAGTTCGAAGAGGCAGCAAGGCAGGGTGCGGCTGCGGCGCTGATCGTCCACCAGACCGAGCCTGCCGCCTATGGCTGGAACGTCGTCGAAAGCTCGTGGACCGGCCCGCAGGCCTATCCCCAGTATGGCGACAACCCCCCGCCGCGCACCCAGATGAACGGCTGGGTGACCGAGGACGCGGCGCGCAAATTGCTCAAGACTGCCGGGCAGGATCTCGACGCGCTGACCAAGGCGGCGCAGGCCAAGGGCTTCAAGCCGGTGCCGCTCGGGCTGAGCGCTTTGACCAGCTTTGCCAGCACCATGCGCAGCTTCACCTCGCACAACATCATCGGCATCCTGCCGGGCAGCGAGGCGCCGGAGGAATATGTGCTCCACACCGCGCATTGGGATCACCTCGGGCGCTGCACGCCGGCACGCGACGGCGACGACATCTGCAACGGCGCGGTCGACAATGCCACCGGCACCGCCGCGCTGGTCGCGCTGGCCGAGGCGCACGCCAAGGCAGGCGCGCCGCGCCGCACGCTCATTTTCCTTGCGGTGACCGCCGAGGAATCGGGCCTGCTCGGCGCCTATTACTACGCCGCCAACCCGGTCTTCCCGCTGGCGCAGACCGTGGGCGGGGTCAACATGGACGCGCTGCAGATGGCCGGCCCGGCCAAGGATGTGACCGCGGTGGGCTTCGGCAAGTCGGCGCTCGACCGGTTCCTCGACGCCGCGCTCAAGGCAGACGGGCGCACCGTCACCCCCGATCCCAAGCCCGAAGCGGGCTATTACTACCGCTCGGACCACTTCGCCTTCGCCAAGCTCGGCGTGCCGATGCTCTATATCGACGGCGGACAGGACCTGATCGAGGGTGGCCGCGCGGCGGGCGAGGCGGTCGCCAAGGACTACACCGACAATCGCTATCACGGCCCCAAGGACGAATTCAACGAGGCGTGGGACTGGTCGGGCGTGATGGCCGACCTCCAGCTCTACTACCGCCTGGGCCGGATGATGGCGACGAGCAAAAGCTGGCCGAACTGGAACGACGGCGACGAATTCCGCGGCGTGCGGGATGAAAGCTGCAAGGCGGCCGACAAGGGCTGCTGATCAGGTCTTGCTGTAGGCGCAGCCGAGTTTCTCGGCCTGTGCCCGCAGACGCTTGTCTCTGGTCCAAAGCTGATGTTGGTGGTGGCAGCTGGCGTAGAGCAGGTGCGCATCGACAAGGCCAATGCCGGTTCCGGGCAAGGCGGCGTTACCAACAAAGGTAAGCAGGTCATCCTCTTCTGCCGGCTCCACCTGCGGCAGGGCGGCAAGACGAGAGATGACAAATTCCCGGTTGGCAATCGTCCCCAGCGCCAATTCGGCCGTTACGCAGCCATGCTGGATCACATCACTCTGAAGCAGGATAAGGTTCAACTGGGGGTCGGCAGCGCGAAGGTGATCAATCCAGACCGAGCTATCGACAAGGATCACCAGAACCTCCGGCGCTCGGGCGCCTTCGCTTGACGGTCGCTTCCGCCCATCGCAGCAAGGCCCTTGGCCGCTTCGGTCTGAATCATTTGCCGCAAGGCGGTGGCAATGATGACCTCGCGGTCCGCAATGCCGGTCAACTCGCGGGCCGACGCAATTAGCCTCTCTATGCCGGAAGAACCAGAACCCGCCGGACTATCGTTTGTCGCAGCTTTGACCGAGGCCGACTTGCGCTTTCCAACGCGGACAAAGCTGATTCGCTTGGCCCGCAGATTGACGTTGCAGGTTTCCCATCCCGCATCTCTCCAGCCACGCGTCTGGCTGTGTGACCCTTCCTGATTGGACCACCAGGCAGGATAGGTATAGGCACTTTTGGGCAACACAAAACCGAGCACCTTTTCGATTTCAGGAAGCTGCGCATCCCAGCTATCGTCCGGCAGTCCATTCAGGTAACGCGCGAGCGGCTGATACTTACTCATGATACATTTCCTCGAATATCATTTGATGTTTGTATCATAGGAAAAGATACATGTCTATTAAATTTATTATGCCCCCCGAATGGGCCGCGCAGGACTGGCTGTGGATCGGATTTCCGCACCTCGCCGAGGAATGGCCCGGCTGGATTGAACCAGCGCAGGAGCAGATCGCCGATTTTGCCAGCGCGGTTGCCGAAAGCGGGCAACAAGTGCGGCTGCTGGTGCGTGACGCGGCCAACGAGGCCCGCGCCCGTGCGCTGGTGAGCGACAAGGTGACGCTCGAGCGGCGGGTCTACGGCGATGTCTGGCTGCGCGACACCGGCCCGCTGGTGGTGGCCGAGGCGTACGGCACCCGCAGCGCGCGGCGGTTCGGCTTCAACGGCTGGGGCGGCAAATATCTGATGCCGGGCGACGAGACCGTCGGCGCGGAGCTGGCGCGCGATGCGGGGCTGGCGATCACCACCTCGGCGATGATCCTCGAAGGCGGGGCGGTGGATGGCGACGGCACCGGGCTGGTCGCCACGACCGAACAATGCCTGCTCAATCGCAACCGCAACCCGCAGATGACCCGCGCCGATATCGAGGCGGAACTGGCCGCGCAGCTTGGCTTCACCCGGGTGCTGTGGCTCGGCGATGGGTTGATCAATGATCACACCGATGGCCATGTCGACAACCTCGCGCGCTTTGTCGGCCCGAACCGGCTGGTGGTGCCGCAGGCGACCGGCACGGATGATCCCAACGCCGCGATCTATGCCGATGCGGCCGCGCGCGCCGCAGCCTTCGGGGTCGAGGTGGTGCGAATCCCCTCGCCCGGCCTGCTGACCCGCGATGGCGTTATGGAACCGGCCAGCTATGTGAACTTCGCGATCACCACGCACCTCGTCGTGGTGCCGACCTTCGACTCGCCGCATGATGCCGAGGGTGTCGCCGCAATTGCCGCGCTGTTCCCCGATCGAGACACCATCGGCCTGCCGGGCGAGGCGGTGCTGGCGGGCGGCGGGGGCTTCCACTGCGCCAGTCAGCAGATGCCAGCCTCGGCAGCGGGAGTTTAACCTTTCGTTAGCATCTTGCGGCGATTGTGCGGAGCATGAACCGAGCCATTGCTCTTGCCGCTCCGCTCACCGCTGCCTCGGGCCGCGTTGATCCGCTTGAGCTTGCCCGCACGCTGATCGTGCTCGGCTGCGCCGCCGCGCTGATCCTCGCTGGGCAATCGCTGTCGTTCTGAACCACTCCGCATAACCTCTCGCAGGCCTGCTCCGAACATACCGGTGTCCCGACCGGAGTTCGTCCCCATGGCCAAACCCTTTCTTGCCCTTGCCGTCGGCGTCGTCGCGCTTGCCGGTTTCGGCATGTCGCTGCTGCCTGCAGACAGCGCAAGCGCCCCGGCCGCTTCGCTTGCAAAAACCGAGCCGGTGCTGCTCGAGCTGCTCACCAGTCAGGGCTGTCCTTCCTGCCCTCCGGCCGACCAGCTTGCCGAAAAGCTCGCCGCCGATCCGGGGCTCGTGGTGATCTCGCGCCCGTTAACCTATTGGGACCGGCTGGGCTGGAAGGACAGTCTTGTCCGCGAGGATGACACCGCGCTGCAACAGGCCTGTGCCCGCGCGGGCCTTGTGGGGCAAAACGGGGTCTATACCCCGCAGCTGGTGATCGATGGCGGCTTCGGCACCGTCGGCTCACGCGAGGCGGAGATGCGCAGCGGCATCGCGCGTCACGGCAGCAAGGGCAGCGCGGCCATCCGCCTGCGCGATCTGGGGGCCAAGAGTGTCGCGGTCGGCATTGGCGGCACGGCGGCGCGTCCGGCCGAATTGGTGCTGGTCGCCGCAAAGCGCAAGACCGGGGTCGCCATCGCGCGCGGCGAGAATGGCGGGCGCAAAGTCGGCTACACCAATGTGCTCAAGAACGAGCAGCGCCTCCAGTCATGGGACGGCAGCAAGGCCGGTCTGGTGAACGCGCCCGAGCAGCTCGTCGTCGGGGGCGCGGACCGCTACGCGCTGGTGCTGCGCGAGCCCGATGGCGGCAAGGTGCTGGCGGTGCGCTAGCCGCGGTGATGCCAGCGCCAGCGCGCGCCTGACTTATCCGGCCGCGAGATCGGGCGGCGTGGCTTCGCTCCGCAGCAGAGCGATCGCATCGGCGAGGCTCATCACCTTCTGGTGCTCCGCCCCCAGCGTGCGGACAGCCACGGTGCCTTCCTCGGCCTCGCGCTTGCCCACCACGAGGAGCTGCGGAACCTTCGCCAGCGAGTGCTCGCGCACCTTGTAGTTGATCTTCTCGTTGCGGGCGTCGGTTTCGACCCGGATTCCTGCTGCACGAAGCTGCGCGGCAACTTCCTCGGCGTAGCCATCCACGTCCGACACGATGGTCGCCACCACCGCCTGCACCGGCGCGAGCCATGCGGGCAACCGGCCGGCGAAGTGCTCGATCAGGATGCCGATAAAGCGTTCGTAGCTGCCGAAGATTGCGCGGTGGAGCATCACCGGGCGGTGCTTTTCGCCATCCTCGCCGATGTAGTTCGCGTCCAGACGCTCGGGCAACACGCGGTCGGACTGGATCGTGCCGACCTGCCAGGTACGGCCGATCGCGTCGGTGAGGTGCCATTCGAGCTTGGGGGCATAGAACGCGCCTTCGCCGGGCAACTCCTCCCATTCGAGGCCGTTGGCTGTGAGCGCGTCGCGCAGTTCCTGCTCGGCCTTGTCCCAATCCGCTTCGCTGCCGAAGCGCTTTTCGGGGCGCAAGGCGAGCTTGATGTCATAGGTGAAGCCGAAGTCGCGGTAGACGCTATCGGCCAGCGCGAGGAAGGACTGCACTTCGGCCACGACCTGGCCCTCGGTGCAGAAGATATGCGCATCGTCCTGCGTGAACTGGCGCACGCGCATCAACCCGTGGAGCGCGCCGTGGGGCTCGTTGCGGTGGCAGCAGCCCATTTCGCCCAGCCGGATCGGCAGATCGCGGTAGGAGGTGATGCCCTGCTTGAACACCATCACATGCGCCGGGCAGTTCATCGGCTTGATCGCGAGCCATTCGGCATCATCGGCGATCCTTGGAGACGCCGCACCGCTTTCCTCGTCGACATCGGGCACGATATCGGGGACGGCAAACATGTTCTGCGCATATTTGCCCCAGTGGCCCGACTGGGTCCATTGGCGCACATCCATCAGCTGCGGGGTCTTGATCTCGCGGTAGCCCGAACCGTCCATCTTGCGGCGCATATAGGCTTCAAGCTCGCGCCAGATGCGATAGCCCTTGGGGTGCCAGAAGACGGAGCCGTGGGCTTCTTCCTGCAAGTGGAACAGATCCATCTCGCGCCCCAGCTTGCGGTGATCGCGCTTGGCCGCTTCCTCGAGCCGCGTGAGGTGCACCTGCAGCTGCTTCTTGTTGAGCCAGCCGGTGCCGTAGATGCGCGTGAGCTGCGCATTGTTCTGGTCGCCGCGCCAGTAGGCCCCCGCAACGCGCATCAGCTTGAAGGCTTCCGCGTCGAGCCTGCCGGTCGAGGGCAGGTGCGGGCCGCGGCACATGTCGAGCCAGTCGTCGCCGCTCCAATAGACGGTGAGTTCCTCGCCTTCGGGCAGTTCCTTGGCCCATTCGGCCTTGAAGCTTTCGCCTTCGGAGGCCCACTTGGCGATCAGCGCCTCGCGGCTCCAAACCTCGCGGCGGAGCGGTTTGTCGGCGCGGATGATGGCGCGCATCGCGTCCTCGATGGCGGGCAGATCGTCCATGCTGAACGGCTCGCGGCCGTCGGGCGCCTTGACGTCGTAATAGAAGCCGTCGTCGGTCGAAGGGCCGAAGGTGATCTGCGTGCCGGGGAAGAGCGCCTGCACCGCTTCGGCCAGCACGTGGGCATAGTCATGGCGCGCCAGTTCAAGCGCATCGGCTTCGTCGCGCGCGGTGACCAGCGCGAGGTTTGCATCGCCCTCGAACGGCCGGGTGAGATCGCGCAGTTCCCCGTCAACACGCGCGGCGAGCGCGGCCTTGGCGAGGCCGGGGCCGATCGCGGCGGCGATATCGGCGGGCGTCGACCCGCGCGGCACTTCGCGCACCGAGCCATCGGGCAGGCTGATCTTGAGCAGTTCAGTCATCGTTCAATTCCGTCTGGTTTGGCCGCGCCCTGCCACAGAGAGGCGCGCACCGGAAGAGCGGTGTTGAAGCTTCGTCGGTTTGGGGAGAAAACCGCGCCGCCCCGAACCGGGCGGCGAGCGCTTGGCCTTAACCCGCGCGCCCCGGCCCCCGGATAGTCGTCCGGGTGGTGGTGGTGCAGATGGAGTTCAACAGGTTAAGCATGTCGCGGTGATAGCAGGCAAGCCTTGCCATGTCATTAGCCGAGCGAGGCGGCCTCACACCGCCAGCTTGCCCGAGCCCTTCTCGGTGGTGATCCGCTTGGTGCCCGCCAGCTTGGTCGAACGCTGCTTGGCGCCGCCGGTGAAGCGGTATTCGGTGGTCGCGCGCGCCGGGGTCAGCTCAACGGTCATGTAGCCGCGCTGCGACGTGTCGGCCCATTTGAGCTGCGCGTTCTCGGCCACCAGCGAGGCGGCCAGGACATCGGGCTTGACGAAGGAGAGGTAGCTTTCAAACCCGGGCGAGCTGACCGAGCACACGCCCAGTTCCACGCCCACCGCCGCGCCTTCATGCGCAAGGTCGAAGGCCCAGCCATTATGGGTGTCGCCTGCCAGCACGATGAGGTTGGCATCGGCCTTGAGCGCGGCTTTGAACACCCGCTCGCGCGCCGCCGGATAGCCGTCCCATGCGTCCATGTTGAGCGGCAGGCCGGCCTTGCTCGCCATGCTCGCCGCCATCAGCCGCTGGCGCACGAAATCGGGCAATCCCTCGCCGAGCTGGCTGGCGAGCGCCTGCGGGCTCTTGAGATTGCCGATCAGCACCTGCTGCACCAGCACCTGCCACGCCGTGCCGCTGGCGGTGGATTCGGCAAGGCCGTCCGCCAGCCAGGAATCCTGCGCCGCTCCGAGCAATTGGCGCGAAGGATCGGCCCATTGGCCATCCTTGAATTTTGCCAGCGCCGCCATGATCGCCTGCGGCTCCTTTTGTCCGGCGAGCACCTTTTCGAGGCTGAACTGCGGGTCGCGCCCCTCGAGCCTTGTGTCGAGCCGGAACAAGGTAGCCAGATTGCCGACCTGATAGGCGGCATAGGGTTCATCCGAGACCGGCATCCATTCGCGATAGGCGCGCTTGGCCGCAGCCTTGCGAGTGGCCCAGTCGCCTTCGGTTTCGGGCTGGTGGTTCTGCGCGCCGTCCTTCCAGCTGTCATTGGCGCTTTCGTGATCGTCCCACACCGCGATCATCGGCAACACCTGATGCAGGCGCTGGCAATCGGGATCGGCGCGGTAGGTGGCGTAGCGCAGGCGATAATCGGTCAGCGCGACGATCTCGGTGGTCGGCGCCAGCACCCGCTCGGGGTTGGCCTGCGCCGTATCGGGATAGGTGCCCGCGCCGTATTCGTAGATGTAATCGCCCAGATGCACCGCAAGGTCGCAATCATTGGCCTCCACCGCGTGGCCATAGGCGTTGAACCAGCCGAAGCCGAAGTTGGAGCACGAGAACACCGCCATGCGGAAGCGTGGCGCACCTGCTGCGGGCAGGGTTTTGGTGCGGCCCACCGGCGACTTGGTGCCATCGGGCGCGATGAAGCGGTAAAAATACCAGCGCCCCGGCATCAGCCCTTCGGCCCAGGTCTTGGTGCAGAAATCGCTGTCCGGCCCGGCCGGATTGCCGGTGCTGCCCTCAGCGGCGAGCTTGGCGAAATCCTCGCTCTCGCTCATTTCCCAAGCGAGATAGGCGGGCTTGTCCGAGACATAGCGGGTCCACAGCATCACCTTGTCGGTGGCGGGCTCGCCGCTGGCGACATTGTGGGTGAAGCCCTTGCCGAAGCTGGTCGCGGCGAGCGGCGCGGCGGCCACCGCAGCCGAAGCGCCCGCAAGCGTGAACAGGCCGCGGCGGGTGAGTGAGGTGGGCAAAGGGGCCGGCTGAGCGGCGGTGTCGGTTTTGAACATGGTCGCTCGGTATCCCTCCCCCGTTGCGCTTGCGTGACAATGGTTGCCTTTGGCCCTTCACGCAAGGCATGGTGGAATGATGAGCGATGTGATGCACCATACTCTCTATGACGGCCGGCGGATCGCCTTCCGCTTCAGACCGGGAAGGGGGCCCCAGTCTTCGCCATGCCTCGTGTTCCTGCCCGGCTATATGTCCGACATGTCGGGCAGCAAGGCGACCGCGCTGTTCGCCGAAGCTGAGGCGAACGGGCGCGCCTGCCTGCTGCTCGATTATTCGGGCTGCGGGCAGAGCGCCGGAGAAGACATGGGGGGCGATTTTGCCGACGGCATGCTCAGCCGCTGGCGTGACGAGGTGCTGGCGCTGATCGCGTCCTATGTGTCCGGGCCGGTGGTGCTGGCGGGATCGTCGATGGGCGGATGGCTGATGCTGCTGGTCGCCGAGCATCTGAAGCACCGGCTCGCGGGCCTGATCGGCATTGCCCCCGCGCCCGATTTCACCCGCTGGGGCTATAGCGAGGCCCAGCGCGCGCAATTGGCGGCGGGCGAGGTGCTCTATGAGCCCAACCCCTATGGCCCCGAGCCGACCCCGACCTATCCCGGCTTCTTCGCCGATGCCGAATGTCACCTGCAGCTTGACGCGCCGATCGACCTCACCTGCCCCGTGCGCCTGCTCCACGGCAAGGCCGATGATAACGTGCCGTGGGCGGTCAGCCTCAGGCTCGAGGCGGCATTGCGTTCGGACGATGTACAGGTAACCCTGATAGAGGATGGCGATCACCGCCTGTCGCGGATAAGCGACATTGCCGTCCTCAAGGCCATCGTGGCCGAATTTTACCGATAGGAACGCGCGCCTGTGTCACTGCTGCTTGCCCTGCTGCTTCAGGTTGGCCCCGATCCGATGGGCGGGGCGATGCCGAGCGATGATCTGGTGCACGCCCGGCCTCCCCGTGAAAATGTGGTCCGTGCCGACGCGCAAGAGCAGACCGAACAGCAAATCCTCAACCCCACCAGCACCTGGCTGCAATCCTGTCTCGACCAGATCGGCGCAGACCCGGCGCGCGCGCACACCATGGCGCAGATCCGCCGCAGCCAAACCACGGGCACCGACCGGGTCCTCGCCAATCACTGCCTCGGCACCGCGTCAAGCGCGCTGGGCCTGTGGGACGATGCCCGCAGCGCCTTCCTCGACGCGCGCGCGGAGACCCCGGCGGACGAAACCCGCGCCCGCGCGCGGTTCGGCATGATGGCCGGCAATGCCGCGCTGGCGAGCGGCGATGCAGCCGGCGCGCTCGGCCTGCTGGGCGAGGCTGAAGGCGAGGCGCGCACCGCCGCCTCCGTCCCCTTGCAGGCGCTCGCCGCGATGGACCGCGCGCGCGCCCTCGTGGCGCTTGGGCGCGAGGAGGAGGCGCTCGCCGCGCTCGACACCGCGACCACGCTTGCCCCGGAAAGCGCGGAGGGCTGGCTCCTGAAGGCGACGCTGCTGCGGCGGCTGGGCCAGCTCGAAGGCGCGCAGACCGCGATCGAAGCGGCCGCCCGCCTCGCGCCCACCAGTCCCGACATCGGGCTTGAAGCCGGCGTGATCGCCGTGCTGACGGGGCGCGACGAGGCCGCACGGGCGAGCTGGCAATCGGTGATCGACCTTGCCGCCGAAAGCGATGCCGCCAAGCAGGCGAAGGACTATCTCGTCCAGCTCGGCCCGGCCCAACCGTCACCGGCCCCTACGCCCGCAACCGCACAGGAACCGCCCGCATGACGACCTTCTCCGTGCTCGATCTCGTTCCCGTGCGCGAAGGCGGGACACTGTCCGAAGCCTTCGCCGCCACCGCCGATCTCGCCCGCGCCGCCGAGGCGCTCGGCTGCCAGCGGTTCTGGGTGGCCGAGCATCATGCGATGGACGGAATTGCAGGCGGGGCGACCTCGGTCGTGCTGGCGCACGTGGGCAACGCCACCAGCCGCATCCGTATCGGATCGGGCGGGATCATGCTGCCCAACCACACCCCGTTCCAGATCGCCGAGCAGTTCGGCACGCTGGACGCGCTGTTTCCCGGCCGGGTCGATCTTGGGCTGGGCCGCGCGCCCGGAGCAGGGCCGGAATTGCAGCGCGCGCTGCGCAAGGACCTCCATCAGGCGGCCGAATATTTCCCGCAGGACGTGGTCGAACTGCGCGCGCTGCTGACCGGCGATTATGACCTCCCCATCACCGCCACCCCCGGCCTTGGCGCGCATGTCGAGCTGTGGATGCTGGGATCGAGCCTGTTCGGCGCGCAATTGGCCGCGAAGCTCGGCCTGCCCTATGCCTTTGCCGCCCATTTCGCGCCCGATCATCTCGATGCCGCGCTGGCGGTCTATCGCCGCGACTTCCAGCCTTCCGACGCGCTGGAGAGACCGCACGTGATGGTCGCCATGAACGTGTTCGCCGCTGCGACCGAGGCCGAAGCCCGCCTGCTCGCCTCGAGCCAGCAGCAAAGCTTCGTGCGGCTGCGGAGTGGCAGTCCCGGCAAGCTGCCGCCGCCGATCGCCGGTTACACCGACACCCTGCCCGCCGCCGCACAGGCGATGCTCGCGCATCTCGGACAGGCGGCCGCGGTCGGCACGCCGGCGCAGGTGCGCGAGGGCCTCGCCGCCTTCACCGCGCGCACCGGTGCGGACGAGATCCTGCTATGCGGCGCGACCTACGACCCAGAGGCGCGGATCCGCAGCCTCGAACTCACCCTGGAAGCCTGTGAAACCGTGTTTGCCGCCTGATTTTCGGTCATGATCGCGCTTGCGCAGGGCAGGGGGAAAGGCCTATCGCGGGCAACACGATTACAACAATCCGGCACAATATTATTACAGTCATATGATGCCGGAAACGCAGGATGCCGGGAGCTGAATATGGGTTCAAAATCCGTCGCTGTAGCGCCGCAAACCGCGCTGATCAAAGCCCTTCGCCTTCATCTCGAAACCTCGCTGCTGCCCGGCGACGCCCCGGCTGACAAACCCGCGCTTAGCGAAGCTGCGCAGTTCCTGTTCGCCGCCGCGCACACCCGCCAATCTGGCGAATCGCTGGTGCAGATCGAATCCGACACCGGCGGGCGCCGCCTGCGGATCGCGCTGGTCAATGATGACATGCCGTTTCTGGTCGATTCGATCGCGGCGACCATCGCCGCGCAGGGCATCGCCATCGACCGACTGCTGCACCCCGTTGCGCCCGTCACGCGCGATGTTGGAGGCGCGATCACCGCGGTCGAGAAGCCGGGCGCCAAGACCGCCGAAGGCACGCGCGAATCGCTGATCTATGTCGAAACCCCGCGGGTTGACGCCCGCCAGCGCCGCGAATTGCTCGAAGCCATGCAGGTAACGCTGGCCGATGTCCGCGCGGCCGTGTCGGACTGGTCCGCGATGCAGGCGGTAATGGCCGAAGATGCGGCGCGTGCTGCCGCCCTCGACGAGGAGGCGAGCGCGCTGCTTGGCTGGCTCGGCGGCGGGATGCTGACCCAGCTCGGCCACCTCACCTGCTACCGCAACGCCCGCGAGGATGCGGTGCTCGGCATCTGCCGCGGTTCGGCGCGCGAATTGCTGGCCGAAGTCTCGCTCCAGCGCGCCTTCGAATGGTTCGACCGGGACGAGGCCGAGGGCAACCCGCGCACGCTCTTGGTGATCAAGTCCAACGTGCAGGCCCGCGTTCACCGCGCCAGCCCGCTCGATCTGTTCATCGTTCCAGTGCGCGAGAAGGGCAAGATCACCGCGCTCTCGCTCCATGCCGGGCTGTGGACCAGCGCCGCGCTTAATGCGCGCCCGCACGAAGTGCCCGTGCTGCGCCGCACGCTCGCCGAACTGACCGGCGAACTCGGCTATGATCCGGCCGGACATAATGGCAAGGCGCTGGTGCACGCCTTTACCTCGCTCCCCAACGATCTGCTGGTCGCCTTCGGGCGCGAGCGGGTGGCGGAGCTTGCCACCACCAAAATGGCACTTATCGACCGCCCGCGCCCGCGGCTGGTGGTGGTGCCGGCGACGCTCGAACGCCATGTCTTTGCCTTCGTGTGGCTGCCGCGTGATCAGCTTTCCACCGATGTCCGGCTGCAAGTGGAGGCGATGCTGCTCGCCGCGCCCGGAGCCGCACTGCTCGACTGGAGCCTTGAAGTCGAAGGCAGCGCGCTCGCGCTGCTGCGCTTCCTGATCGATGTGCGCGGCTGCGACACCCTGCCCGATCCGGCCGCGATTGAAGCTCAGCTGGTCGATCTGCTGCGTGGCTGGAACGAGGCGGTCGAGTCGCACCTTGCCACCGGCGTGGATGATGGCCGCGCCGCGATGCTGGCCGCGCGCTACGCCCCCGCCTTCCCGACCGGATACCGCCTCGCCTATGGCCCGGCCGAAGCCGCGCGCGACATCGGCCGGCTGCGCACGCTGGCGCACGGCGAGAACGAGGATGGCGCCGCGCTCCACCGCCCTGATCGCGCCACCCGGCTCTATCACATGGCGAGCGAAGGTGCGGACAGCCTGCGGCTCAAGATCTATTGCGCGCGCCGGCGGCTGGCGCTGTCCGATGCGGTGCCGGCGCTGGAGAATTTCGGCTTCCGCGTCGCCGCCGAAGTGCCGACCTTCCTTGCCGATCATGCCTTTGGCTCGATCCACGATTTTCTCCTCACTGTCCCCGCCGGAATGGAAGGCAGCATGCTGATCGCCCGCGCGCCGCTGATCGAAGCGGCGCTTGCCGATGTGCTCAACGGCGCGGCGGAGGATGATCCGTTCAACCGGCTGGTGACCGCAGTCGGCCTGCTCCCGCGCGAAGCGAACTGGCTGCGCGCGATCTATCGCTACCTGCGCCAGACCGGGGTCAGCTACACCATCTACACCGTAGTCGACGCGCTGGTCGGCGCGCCGCAGGTGACCGCAGCGATGATCGACCTGCTGACCGCGCGCCATGATCCGGCCTTTGCGGGCGACCGCAACGAGGCGATTGCCGCCGCTCAGGGCGCCTTCACCCGCGGCCTGGCGAAAGTCATCGCGATCAATGACGACCGCCTGCTGAGGCTCTACCGCGCGGTGATCGATGCGGTGTTGCGCACCAATGCCTTCGCGCCTGCCGCCGCCGAAGCGCTAGCATTCAAGATCGATTCTGCGCTCGTCCCCGGCCTGCCCAAGCCGGTGCCGTGGCGCGAGATCTTCGTCTATTCGCGCCGCGTCGAAGGCATCCACCTGCGCGCCGGCGCCGTGGCGCGCGGGGGCCTGCGCTGGTCCGACCGGCGCGACGACTTCCGCACCGAAGTGCTCGGGCTGATGAAAGCGCAGCGCGTGAAGAACGCGGTGATCGTGCCGACCGGGGCCAAGGGCGGGCTCTATCCCAAGCAGCTCCCCTCCCCCGCGCTCGACCGCGACGGCTGGGCTGCCGAGGGCCGCGCCTCCTATGAGGTGTTCATCCGTACACTGCTGTCGGTCACCGACAATATTGTCGAGGGCCGGGTGGTGCACCCGCAAGCGGTCGAAGTGCTCGACGGCGACGACCCCTATTTCGTGGTCGCCGCCGACAAGGGCACCGCGACCTTCTCCGACATTGCCAACGGCATCGCGCAAAGCCGCGACTTCTGGCTGGATGATGCCTTCGCCAGCGGCGGCTCGAACGGTTATGACCACAAGGCGATGGGCATCACCGCGCGCGGCGCCTGGGTCTCGGTGCAGCGCCACTTCCGCGAAATGGAGATCGACGTCCAGAAGGACACGATCACCGTGGCGGGCTGCGGCGACATGTCGGGCGATGTGTTCGGCAACGGGATGCTATTGTCCAAGGCGCTCAAACTGGTCGCCGCCTTCGATCACCGCCACATCTTCATCGATCCCGCCCCCGATCCGATGGCGAGCTGGAAGGAGCGCAAGCGCCTGTTCGAACTGCCGCGTTCGAGCTGGGAGGATTACAACGCCTCGCTCATCTCCAGGGGCGGCGGCGTGTTCAGCCGTTCCTTGAAGCGCATCAAGCTGACCAAACAGATCCGCGACCTGCTCGGCATCGAGGACAAGGAGATCGAGCCCGAGGCCCTGATCACCGCGATCCTGCGCGCCCAGGTCGATCTCCTGTGGTTCGGCGGGATCGGCACCTATGTGAAGGCGCCGCAGGAAAGCCACATGCAGGTCGGCGATCCGGCCAATGACGGCCTTCGCGTCGATGCCGGCGAAGTGCGCGCCAAGGCGATCGGCGAGGGCGCGAACCTTGGCGTCACGCAGGCGGGGCGCATCGCCTTCTCGCTCGCGGGAGGCCGGATCAACACCGACTTCATCGACAATTCCGCCGGGGTCGATTGCTCGGACAACGAGGTCAACATCAAGATCGCGCTTGCCGCCGCGATGCGCGAGGGTAAGCTGACGCCGAAGAAGCGCAACACGCTGCTCGCGGCGATGACCGACGAGGTCGGTGCCATCGTGCTCGAGGACAACCGCTTGCAGGCGCTGGCGCTGTCGGTGGCAGAGACCGGCGGGCCGGGGGCGACGGCGTCCTATGTCCGGCTGATCGAACGGCTCGAGGACATCGGCGATTTCGACCGCCGCACCGAAGGCCTTGCCGATGGCGAGACGCTGCTGCGCAGGGCCGCCGACGGGCACGGGCTGACCCGGCCCGAACTCGCGGTGCTCTTGTCCTCAGCCAAGCTGGCGCTGCAGGAGGCGCTCGAGGCGAGCCCGCTCGCCGATGATCCGGTGCTTGAACCGATGCTGATGGCACGCTTCCCGACGCCGATGCGGGGGCCGTTTGCGGCGCAGATCCGTAGCCACCGGCTGCGGCGCGAGATGATCGCCACCAGCATTGCCAACCGAATGGTCAACCGGCTCGGCATGGTCCACCCCTTCGAACTCGCCGAGGAAGAGGGCGTGGGGCTGGCCGAGGTTGCAGGCGCCTTTGTGGTGGCCGAGCGCCTGTTCGGGCTCGATGCCCTGTGGCGCCAACTGGATAGCGCCGCGATGGAGGAAACGGCGCGTTTGGCGCTGTTTGACCGGCTCGCGGCAGCCGTCGGCAACCTGATGAGCGATGTCTTGCGCACCGCTGCAGGCAAGGTCGCGGCCGGTGCGATGATCGCGGAACTGGAGCAGGGCGTGGTGCTGCTGGCGGGAGGGCGCGAGGAATTGCTCGCTGCCGAGCCGCGCGCGCGCTCGCTCGAACTGCGCGGCAGCTTCGTCGCCGCCGGCGCGCCCGAGGCGCTCGCCGCGCGGGTCGCCAACCTGTTCGATTTCGACGGGGCGGTGGGCCTCGCCAAGCTGGCGATCGAGACCGGGGTCGATGCCAAGCTGCTGACCCACGCCTTCACCGATGTCGGCGGACGGCTGGGGCTCGACTGGGCGCAGAGCGTGGCTGCGCATATGTCGCCGTCGGACGTGTGGGACCGCTTGCTGGTCTCGGGCCTCGCGCGCGATTTTCA